>JAGLXK010000330.1 GCA_023132955.1 Candidatus Heimdallarchaeota archaeon | reverse complement strand
TTCTTTTAAGCAGAAGATATTCCCAAAGATCATCTTTTTCTCTTACAGGATAAACCAGTACTTGTTCTGGAATTCTCATTAATATTAAAAATTCCCTCACCTATAAAATAAGTTTCATTTTGCACATTTACTAAAAGTTCACCCCTTTTCTTCTTTCCTTTTTTCTATAAATCTATAAACAGCTCCCCACATATAGTTATCTTCTCTTTCTTTAACTTCAAGATTATTGGTGTGCATCCATTTCTGTAAGGATTCCTTGGTAACATCGTCATACTTAGAGTCAATCTTACCATCATAAAAACCATCAATTGTCAAAACTTCCTTGATGGTTTTCATAACATCTCCCCCTAGCTTAACTTTATCATCAGGATCATCTCGCTTAAGCAGTGAAAGGTCATAAAGTTCAAACACTCTTCGTAATTCCTTAATGGGGTGCTCGTGCTCATCAACTCTTACATTGATGTATCTATCAGTTCCTCCATCATATGCCCCTTCTTCTTTAACAATTAGAATTGCAGCTGATTGTTTACCTCTACTATCTCCTCCTGCATCCTGACCTTCTTCCAAAGCTGCTAGAAATTTTTCAACAAGATCCCCAGATGTTTCTCTATAGGCATGAGACATTGCTAAAACAGTATCTTCAGAAACAAGTATATTCCCTTGACATGAATAGTTTTCACCAATTACATGTCCAGCCCAATCAAAGCATTTATTACCTGTAAATGAAGCAACGTTTCCAAAAGAGTCAACTATACCAACTTGTCTATGTTCTCTTTTCTCATCATGTTGAGTGATTATTTTGATTGTCTCTTCAGCTGTCATACCTTGTTCCAATAAGGCTAAGCTTTTTGGACCATAACTTGTGTTCGTCCATGCTTGTGTAGCTACTGCTCCAACATTCGCTTTGGCAAATGGAACAATGCTTCCAACTGCAATGAATTTTGACTGCACTGCTACTCCCCATTCTTTCTTCTCAGGATCATAAGCAACTATTGAAAATGTCATTTTTCTCAAATAAAGATTGAATCTGTTCATATTAAGTTTTATCCAGAGAAAAACAAAATTCAAAGGAAATTGTACGGAAATAATACGATAGCAATTCGCTTTTTGTCGGGATTATGTTGTCGTCTAGAACGTTCTCACAGCTTTAAAGCTAAATATACGTAAAAAAATCTAGTTATCTAGGTGAAAATTTAATATTTTACAAAAAAATGAGAGAGAGAAAGCTTTATTCGTTGATTCTAGGTTCACTAATAATCTGTATAGAATTTCCTTCTGAGTCTTTAATATTAAAATACGATACCATCTTAGGTATGTCAACAATATCTGTTGTTTCTATACTTTTACCTTCAAAGTATTTCTTATTTGCTTTTAGATCTGGGACATTAAAAGTAAGTACTCCTGAGTTGGGGAGATATTCATGATCTTTTTCAACAAGATTCAGCCCTAGCTTTGCAACCTTACCAGGAAGGAAAAATTCACACCAACCAGCTTCAGGACCCATATACCAAGATATCTCAAAATTGAATGTGTCTTTATAGAATTTCTTAGCTCTCTCTATATCTGTGACTTTAATTTGGAAATAAATTTCCTTAATAGGAACAGGATATTCTCTTTCGTCAATCATGAGTGAATTCTAAGTTTTCAGTTTAATAAGTATTAATATTAAACAAATAGTTACTAATTTATAACTCTACTGCAATCTAACGGCAATTTGCTGAAGAAAGTTTAAATAGGTTTACTCATCCGACACTGTATGTCGACCTCAAACATAATATACAAAGTTCAAAAAGCTATGATGGGCTCAAAATATAACATTTTTGAAATAGATTCAGAAGAAATAATATACACAGCTGTTGTAACACCACTCATTTCTAAGTTGTTCCCTAAAATTACTGTAAAGGATCATACAGGAGCAACAATCGGTACTTTGAAATCAAATCCGCTCAAATCAAAATGGACATTAACTCTAGAAGATGGAGAAGATGCAATTATTAATGTTCCAGTCATCACAATGTTCGGGATTCATTTTTCAATTGAAATAGGTGGAGTTACTTACAAAGCTCCTCATGTAAGGTGGGATTATACAGCAGTAGATGAACAAGGAAACCCTGGGTTCACTATAAATAAAATGCTTTTAGAGTATTTACGAAATACTTTTCATGCACAAACAAGTGGTATCCAAAATCCTCTATACGCTATTTGCACATCCATAGTA
This sequence comes from Candidatus Heimdallarchaeota archaeon, assembly GCA_023132955.1. Lineage (GTDB taxonomy): Archaea > Asgardarchaeota > Heimdallarchaeia > Heimdallarchaeales > Heimdallarchaeaceae > UBA460. The sequence goes on along the minus strand of JAGLXK010000330.1, from coordinate 13,706 downwards.
ATGGATTATCGTTTCTACAAAGGCAGCTGGTTATCATTTAAATTCTTCAAGCTATTCAGGAATTCAAAACCAACAAGAAGAGCATATCGTCGTCACAGAAAGAGTCAGCAGTAGTTCTTCTTTCACTTATTTTTTTCTCAAAGTAATTTTTTTCTCAAAAAAAGGTAAAGGCATATTAATGTCACAATTCATTAAAGTTCATGGAAATTGAAGATATTATTGAATACTTTAAAACCCAACCTTTGATGTATCTTGCAACTGTAGATGGCAACCAACCTAAAGTAAGACCAATGGCTTTAATCTATCATAAGGATACATGCTGGTTTGTTAGCATTGCAGGAAGAAAAAAGATTAAGGAAATTGAAACTAATGATAACGTTGAATTTGCAATTAACCCACAAGATAGGGAAGATTTGAGCACAATAAGAGGTGCTGGAAGAGCAATTTTAATAGATGATCAAGAAATAAGACAAGATTTAGCTAATGCTATTCCTTGGTTTGATGAATATTGGGAATCAGCAGAAGATCCTAGATTTTTCCTCTATAAAATTGATTTAGAACAAGTAAGCGTGCAAATTCCTGTAAAAAGAGACATATATATATTCAACATTAAAACAGGAAAAACAGAGGTAAGACCAGAATAAATGGCTGTTGATAAAACTATTTTTTCCAATCTAAGTGGATTTCACGTCGAGGGGGAGCTCTTAGAAACTCTTGTTCAGGATGTCCAATTATGAAAACTCCATGAACATTGTGATTTTTTGGTATCCCTAGTTGTTTTCTTGTTTTTTTACTCCTCCAAAGATATTCTTGAGCAAAACCATTCCAACATGTTCCCAAACCCATTGAATGAGCTGCTAGCATTCCATGAGTTATAGCAATTCCCGCATCTGAAGCTGTCATCTTTGAATAAGGTGGTGCATGTAAAATAATAACACACGGAGCGTTGAAAAAGATTTGATCAACACCTTTACTTCTTCTATCAAAAAATCTATCCAAACTTATTTTAGTTTTTGGACTAAGTAATCTTTTTCGTAATAATCCACTAGTGAATGGAACTACAAGGTACTTTAATTTAAGATACTTCTTTGCTCTAACCATTAAAGTAGCAACTTTGTCAGATAAGAAATCAATATCTTCTTTCTTAGAAAGAACAATGTAGTAACGATTTTGTCTATTACTTGCACTTGGGGAAAATCTCATAGCTTCAAGAATTTGTGTAATTTCTTCTTCTGAAAGAGGTTGTTGTTTGAAAATCCTAGTTGACCTTCTACTACGTGAGAATTTCATAAATTCTTCATAAGATAGTAACTGTGAAGGATTCTTGGCTTCTTCAAAATTATATGGCTGATCTGCTCCTTCATAGAGTATTGCCTCTGTCGGGCAAATAGCTATACAATGTCCGCATCTAAAACAAAATCTCAACGGATCCTCAAAATGTATCTCTTTTTCCATATTGTCTTTTCTTTCAACTGAGAATAATTCAACAGTACAAGATGCTATGCATTCCTCACATTTGATACATTTTTCTTTGTCTATTCCAAGAATTTTTAGCATTTATATCTGAAACAAGGAAAAAAATACTAGTATATATCTTTAACAGAAAGAGAGAAAAAAAATCTTTATGGTAATCAATTTTGTATTTTCTCCATTACTAAACACTTATCAGTTTCTAGAACTAGAAAAACCCAATAATTAGTTGATGATTATGTTAGAACAATATGATAAGCTTCTTAAGAGAATGAAGGAGTTAAGGGTAATTGGGCAGATAGCCCAGCTCCTGGGATGGGATCAACAAGTCATGATGCCCAAAGGTTCAGTTATGCAGAGAAGTGAGCAACAAGCATTTGTAGCCACATTGGCTCATAGCAAGCAAACAGATCCTGAAGTCGGAAAGATGCTTAAGAAAATTAAGGAACATCCTGATTATGACACTTTAGGTTATCAAGAAAAAAGAAACATTTACCTAATTCAAAGAGATTATGACAGAGCAATTAAAATACCACCAGAATTTGTTGAGGAATACACAAAAGCTTCAGTTATTTCTGTTGAAAAGTGGAAGGAAGCCAGAACAAACGATGATTTCAGTGTCTTTAAACCCTATTTAGAAAAAATGTTTGAGCTGACAAAAAAGTATGCAAACTTCCTAAATCCTGACTTACCAGCTTATGAAGTCCTACTAGATTTATACGAGCCTGGAATGACAACTGAACAATACAATAAGATTTTTGATCCTCTAAAGAATGCAACAGTGGAATTACTAGAAAAGATTAATCAGTCTGGAAAAAAACCTGATCTATCTCTAATCAGAAGAGAAGTTCCTTTGGAATTACAACAGAAATTATCTATAGATCTGATGAATCTATTGAATTTTGATATGGATAGAGGAAGAATCGATGTATCTGCTCATCCCTTTACTGGAGGAGAATATGATGATATTAGAATTACTACCAGATACTCGCTTGATGATTTTACAGGATCATTGTTTGCTGTAATGCATGAAACTGGACATGGTTGTTATGAACAGAACTTACCTGATGATCTTCGTTATCAACCTATTGGAAATTATTGTTCAATGGGTGTTCATGAATCTCAATCTCGTTTCTATGAAAATATAATTGGAAGGAGCAAATCATTTTGGTGGTTCTATTTGGAGAAATTCAAGGAACTTATGGGGGATATCTTTAGTGATGCAACCTATGATGATTTTATCCTGGCTATTAATGCTGTACAACCATCTCTCATTAGAGTTGAAGCCGATGAAGTTACATACAACTTGCATATCATTCTACGCTTTGAAATAGAAAGGGATCTTTTTGAAGGAAAAATCAAGATTGATGAACTTCCAGAGGTATGGAACAAGAAAATGAAAGAGATGTTAGGTGTAAATGTCGATAAGATAAGTAATGGTGTAATCCAAGATATTCACTGGAGCGGTGGATCTTTTGGTTATTTCCCAACATATACCTTAGGTAATGTGTATGGTGCTCAATTCTCTGCTAAACTTGTGAAAGATATCCCGGATTGGAACGTGAAACTAGAAAAAGGTGATATCAAATCTTTAACCGACTGGTTAACTGAAAATATTCATCACAAAGGTAATCTTTTCGACCCTCCAGAACTGGTTAAGGAAGTAACAGGAGAGCTACCTGATCCCAAATATCTGATTCAGCATTTGAACGATAAATATTCTTATTTGTATGGTTTCTAGTAAACCATTACTCTCATTTTTTGTAAAAAGCACGTTTTTTAATAAGTTTGTTTTGAATGTTAATTAATGAATGACGAATATACTCCTCTAAATGTTGTTGCTGTTTTTGCTCATCCTGATGACGAAGCAGGTGCTGTTGGAACATTAATGAATCACAGCGATCGTGGGGATAATGTCTATGTTGTTTTACTAACTCATGGTGAAAATGCTTCTTCTTTGCAAGGAACACATGATGAAATAACCCTGATTAGACAAGGACATGTAAATAAAATAGAGAAAATAGTTGGAGCGCAATACAGATTACTTGACTTACCGGATTCTGGTGTATTTCCATCTGTAGAAAATGCAAAAAAACTTGCTCGTATTTTTAAACAACTTAAACCAGATATTGTTATTACTTGGGGAAAATCACATAATATTGGTACAGGTCATCCTGATCATAGATATACTCATGACATTACATTAGACGCTATATCGTATGCAAGATACAATGATGATGGGGACAACTTAACCCCTAATAGAAAATCAATCAGTCTCTATACACCAATGATAAGTTTAGATTCATCTAGTGATAATTGTGTATATGTAGATGTAACTCACCAACAGGATAGAATAATGAAATTCTTTGATGTTTATGAAGAAGCTTACGGTGAATGGCCAGTTAGAGCATTTAAGATTGCAGGAATGCTTATGATTGGAAGAGTTGCATTTGCAAAATATGGAGAAGCCTTCAAGAAATTTACTTGGCGCAAAGCGTTAAATCATCTTGATTAAGCTTTTATTTTTCAAATACAAGATAGTTTGATTTTTCTTCACCGAAAATTGTTATTTCTCCTAATTCGATATATTTTCTCTTTTTTCCTTCTCGACTTATTTTGAAATACCATGTGTTTTTTGCTTTCTTTTCTCCTTGGATTTTAACAATCTCATAGTCTCCTTTTGAAAATTCAAGAGAATCTCCATCATCTAGATAGATCTCTCCTTCAGCTGTAGAATCTGTTGGAGAATCTGTTGGATATACTCTAAGAGAAATTTTAGAGTTGTATATCTCTCCTGTATGTTGAATCGGTTTTTCAATGTAAGGTATTATTGAACCTTCCTTAACAAACAATGGTGTCACATCTAATGGAACATCAATTTCATGTACTTTACCACCTTCAAAAACAAGTTCTCCACAGAAACTATACCACCTTCCATGAGGAAGATAAACATCTCGTTTCCTTCTACCTCTCTTAAGAATTGGTGCTAAAAGTAAACTGTCTCCAAACAGATATTCAGTTTCTGACCATTCAGCAATTTGAGCTATTGGATCATTTGGGTAATCTATCCATAAAGCTCGAAAAACTGGAATGCCAGTTAAGCAAGTTTGTCTGACACTTGTGTAGATATAAAGCATCAAGGAATATCTTAATTGAATTGTTTTTCTGATAATATCTTCTGTTTTCTTTCCAAAAACCCATGGTTCTTGAGAGCACTTCTTGTTAATTGTATGATTTCTGAAATATGGATACAGACATCCAGCTTGATACCAGCGAATAAGGAGCTCAGCTCCTGGTTTTCCTGCAAATCCTCCAATATCTGGACCTATCATTAATTGACCAGAAGCAGCCATATTTAACAACATAGGAATCGAAATTTGTAAATGGTCCCAGTTGGAGATATTGTCACCCGTCCAAGTCCCTGCATACCTATGAGTTCCCAAATAAGCTGATCTGGAGTTGATATAGATTCGCTTGTTTGGTAACAGTTTTTCTAATCCTTCATAAGCTGCTTTTGCCATTAAATGACCATACTCATTATGCACATCTTTGTGTAAACGAGGTTTACCTTCATTTGGATGGATAACATCATCATCTATTGTTCCTTTTTCGTTAAAAAGAGATGGATCGTTCATATCAATCCAAAAACCACTAATGCCTACATTTGTTAGAGCAAAAAAGTGACTACCAAACCATTCACGAGTTTTTATCTGAGTAAAATCAGGAAAATGACAATCACCAGGCCATACTGGACCAATAAATACCGAACCATCGGGATTTAAGCAGAAATGACCTTCTTTAATTCCTTCTTTATAAATTTTATATTTAGGATCTACTTTAACTCCTGGATCTGTAATGGCCATTAAACGAAAACCTTGTTCCAGAAGATCTTTTGATAATTTCTTAGGATTAGGAAAATGAGTTTTGTTCCAAGTAAAAATTCGGTATTCATTCATGTAGTCGATATCCAAATGTATGTAATCACATGGGATATTCCTGTTTCGAAATTCTGAAGCTAGTTTTCTTACTTCTGATTCTGGATAATAAGACCAACGACTTTGATGATGACCGAGGGCAGAAATTGGAGGAAATGGAGCTTTTCCGAGAAGATCAGCTAATTTTGAAAACACCTTATTTACTGTTGGACCAACAATAAGATAATAATTGATTCCTCCCCCATTAACATAGTATTTTGTTGAACAATCTTCATTGTCACCTATCTTGATTTGGCTACGATTTGGATTATCAAATACAATAGCATAGCAGAATCCGTTTGATCGAACTACTATTTGCACAGGTTGAGATTGATATAATTTTGAATCATCTGTGTTATATAAAAACGAATCAGTATTCCAGAAGGAAATTGTCTCACCCTTCTTATCTAGTGGTCTTCCTTTTTCCCCAAATCCATAATAATTCTCACACCCAACTTCTGGTAATTTTTCTATCTTATACCAGTCTTCTTCATGATAACTAGGAAATTCTTCAGCAAATAGTTGGAATCCAAATCCATCTTTAAAGACAATTTGACCTTTTTCCTTGTCTATCTCAGTAACAAGAAATACAATTGGTCCTGACTCCTGGCTAATTGTAATTTTCTCTTTCTCTTCCGTGGTTACTAAAGCTGGAGGGTTTTTACTTTCAAGTATAATTGCATCAGTTTGTGGAATATCTGATAAATTCTTAGAAATTCGAATATTTATAATTCCATTAGCTACAGATTTGATCTGAAATTCCCCATCCTCTAAGGATGCCTCAAAATCATATTTACGAGCTTTACTGGAAACAATATTATTCATTTTTTTCCATTTTGATTCATCTTTAGGCAAAACCACCTTATTATACTCTAACATTTTCCTTCTGAAGACATTATTTATTGCGAATTTCACCATCCAAAATGGAATTTTTCCAACAATATCTGAAGACATTAATTGTACAATTAACTAAGAATTCAAAAATTTATCTAGAGAAAACTGAATTTAAGTGAAAATATATACTAATAATCCTATCAAAAATGCGGTAAGAGTAATTGACGCTGCTGTAAATGAGCTTGCGGGAAGAATTCTCAGATCAATTGTGAATTTAGGGTAAAATGGAGCTAAAGGTTTCATTTTACCAGACAACAAATCCAGCAGAAAATGCCCTAAATAGCAACAAGAAGCAAGAATTGCAAGTTCAGGATATGGTCCTTTTATCCCGAATATAAGATAACTTATTCCTCCAACAACTACCACCCCAAAGGGTTCATGTAACCAAGTATGATAAATGAAATCATCTCTTTCATCGAGTGTTGTGAAATATACTTTGATTAATTTTGGAATATTCCATATTTTGATTCCTTTGAAATTTTTTCGATAATAAAAAACATGATCGTAGTCTACGAGAATTCCAAAAACAAACATAACAATGAGAAGTAACCAAATAGGTATATCATGATAGAATTGAACAAATATCAACCCAATTAGAACAGAAACACTACCGTGAGTCACAGCATCCATTATGCATTTCAATTAAATGATAGTTAAAAATTTTCTCATCAACCTTTTCTCAAAGTTTATTTAAAAGGAAGGTAATATTACTTTAATGGATTGCAGTACGTTTGATAAAATTGTATCTACACCTTCTTTAGGAGATTCAGCTAGACGGGAAGCACTTCAAGATTTAATAAAAAACGGCTGCTTAACTTCTCTCTTTGGGCATGCTCAAACCTCTTCAAGGATTGATTGGGTAAGAAATTATTCACTTTTAGCTCTTACTAAATTTGCTTCAGTTAATACAGCTGCTGAGGATATTGCAATTACTTTACAAGACGATGAAGTGTTACTAGATTATTCATTAGACAAGGAAAAACTAAAACTAAAAGCTGCAAAATTACTTTTTCTTTTCATAACTCTTGAAAATAAGCCAAGAAAGTTCAAAAAAATTGCTCTAATTGGATTGATAGTTGGAGAACATTGGGACTATTGTTATGAACTGGGAGAGGATCCAAATATAGAAGAGTGGATTCAACGAACTATTCAATCAGCTCTTAAAACAAAAAAATAGAGAAAAAAAGGAAATTAGATAACTAATAGTGCTTTTTCCTTTGTAAGTTGTTCAGCTTCAGCTGCAGCCTCATTGAAAATTGATATTTGAAATCTATTATGGAAGGGTGATATTTTTGAGGCCCATTCAGAAATTTTGTAAAAAGGTTTAGCCATGAAGCGGAATCCTTTTACCATTTCTGTTGCTGTCTTTAGTTCTCCTAACGTGTTGTCATCAAAAGCTCCAAACCAACTTGCAATGAAAGCATAAAGATATAACCCAAATATTGTTCCTACTAGCAAAATCACAACCGAAGTGATGATTTCTCCTTGCCAAATTAATTGGAATAATCCTTCAAGGATACCAAATAGAATTGCAGCTGAAATCAGGGGAGCGATAATTCCTTGCCAATAAAGATCCTTCCATTTGAATTTGAAATAATCATTCCTCCTAATCTGCCACCACATAAAGATGTTTTTGATAATTAAAGCAGGGAAGTAAGCAAACATAATAGCAATCATAGGAGAACCAAACGTTGCTGCAAACCACCCGTTGAGCGGTATAAATACAGCCAGTAAACTAGCTCGTATTACTTGTTCTATCACCCAGCTTATAGCTGCCCAACCTGGTCTGTCTGATCCTGCGAAAAGCCAATCTCCTAGCCATGAGAAATATCCAATTGAGTGGAAGAATAAGAACCAGATGATTAAAGTACCAGCACTTGCCCATTCAGCACCTGCTCCACCTGCTATGAATCTCCATCCAATAGCCGCAAGGGCAGCGACAAGATACCAATCAAAGTACGCACTCCATTTAAGAGAACTGACTGTATAATATCTCGTTAATACTGGTTTCTTTGCATGGTAGGATTCAGATATTGCAGGTAAGAAACCTTGAGCAAAAAGACCTACTAACATTACAATCATTGCAAAGTTCCAAGCTATAGAGAAGAAACCTTGTTGTTGCGTGTAATTTGGTAAGAATTTTGATAATAGGAACAACTGAATAAACCAGCCTAAAGGTGGCAAAATAGCTCCCATCATCCATTTCACACCAAATTTTAATGCCTCTTTAATTTCTGCCTTCGTAAAATCAATTCTGAAGATCGTTTTCAATGAGAATCCCAATTTCTTAAAGAAGAGCAACCCAACAAAAAACGATACAATTTGAATAACATAGAATCCAACACTATACCCAATGGCACCCGCTAATCCATCACCAAACATTGGGTTTCGTCCTAATGTATATCTGAATAGTACAATAATTCCATATTGGATCGTTATGTTGAAGACTGCGTAGAGTAGTAAATTCAATATTTGATAGATGTCTATCCGGTTCATTGCTTGGAAGAGATACATAAATACTAGAAAGAACGCAGGCCATTGGAAAAATGCATGTGTAACAAAAAGCCATGACATATGGGCTAAGAATGTGTGTGGGAATACAATTGAACCGATAAATGAAATTATGAATAGTTGTGCAACCCCTGACACCATTTGGAACCAAACAAACAATTGTACATATTTGATTGCTTGCTCAGGTCGTTTTACTCTATGTTCGCTGAAGAACTTTACAAGAATAACGGAAGTACCTAAGTCAAAGAATAACCATAGCGCTTCAAAGAATCTAATTGTAAAATCGTAAAATCCTACCGCTTGAGGACTTGGAAGAATGATTAAAGGAAAAACTAATGCTGACATAACTGCATTTGGTAGGATGATGAGAAGTCCTGCAAATAACTGCACCAAAAATCCACCCAATTGTCTATGCATACCAACTTCTTCCCATCCTGCAGCTTTCTCCTCTTCTTTACTCATTTCTTTTAAATCGCTTTTCTTAATTGGATTTTTCTTCGAATATTTCTTTGCAAAAATGAAACCAACTATCGTAGCGATACTTGTCAATAAAACAGCTACTCCCAGAATTATAGTTTCATTTGTATGAGGAACTGGAGAATAATCCCAGTTAGCATAACTTCTGACTGGATCTCCGATTGATGATTTCATAGTTAAATATAACATATAATTGAAAAAAGGCCATTCAACTAACTCTTTGTTGAAATCCATACTTGGGAAGAAATTGAATACGAAATGTTTGTCATTTCCTGAAGTAGTGATTAGTGCTAGATTGGGGTCATCACTTGTATCTGAAGTTTCAATAAGAGTAGTTCCTTCAAGCTTGATATTAGTATAGTTTGTAATAGTAGGCACTGAATTCCATTGAATGTTTTCTAAGATGGGATGAGGATCTCCAATAAACGTTTCAGATACCGGAACAGGTAGAGAATAATTTCCACTAGTAATTGTTCCGTTTATACTTGAAGCTAATCCAAGAGAAATTAACAAAGTAGCATTGGAAGCGAGATTTGTGTAGATAAATACCGCAATGCCACCAGGAAAAGCTCCCAGCAAATTGATCTCTGCTGTGGTAGGAGTATAATCTAAAATAACAATACTATCATAACTACTAATGTCTGATCCAATTGTATTACTCTCTGTAATCACAAACATTGGATCCAGGGATAATCTTGCAAGTAGAGCTTCTTCAATGTCTTCACCTACTACCAGAACTTCTATTGATGTCTGTGCTTGAATTTGTGTAGTAACAATACTAAGGGTAAGGACAGATAAAAGACAAAGAAGCATTAATAGAATGAATTTCTTCTTCATAATAATACCATATTCAAGCAACAACTCTAACTAGTATATATCTCTTATTGAAAAAAATTGAGCACATCTACTCTAATTTGAGCAATTAACTTTCATGGGGAGTAATCTACTACATATCCTTCTGCTTCTAGAAAATCTTTATAGCTAGAAAGAATCGCGTTTCTAAGAAAAGCTACAGTTTCTGCATTAAGAGAATAAACCATTATTTCTCTTAGAGTTAAGAAGAATTTTATCAAAATCTCATCAAAAGCTTTCATTCTTTCATTTGCATGAATGAATCTGAATTCATTTATTGGACGACCTTTCTCTTTTTCCCACTCTCGGCATGTCTGTTTTAGAACCGTCTCAATTCCAGCTCTATTCGTGCTTGGCATAGCATTCATAACACATTCGAGGAGCTTTTCAAAGATTTCCAACTGTCCCTTATTGAGCATAATCTTTCTTGATTTAATCTTAATCGCATTGAGTTTTCCTTGTTCAAGCTCAAAACTTATACTCATTATAATGTAAATTTGCTTGCTCATCTATAAATTTTTTCGAAGTATATGCTATTTCACAAAAAAAAAGATTGAAAATTTATCTAAATATCACATGACAAACAATTTTAAATTACAAGCACCAATCTATTGTATGACTGTTCATTTTCCCAAACCAGGTGATCATTCTGAAGAAGTATTTGCTCTAGTGAACAGAAGACTAGAACAGGGGGATATTGACCAAGTTATAATAGCTACAACCTCAGGAAACACTGCTTTAAAAGCAGTTAAAGCCTTTGCAGGAGTTAAGTTAATAGCTGTCACTCATCAAGCTGGATTTCGAGAAATTGGTGAAATGGAAATTCCTGTTGAAACAATTCAAGAACTAGAATCTAAAGATGTAAAGGTTGTAACAGCTACTCATGTTTTAGCTGGTGTTGATAGAGCAGTTAGGAAAAAACATGGTACGTGGTTAACAGCTGAAATTATGGCTGAGACTCTGAGAATATTTGGTCAAGGTACTAAGGTTTGTGCAGAAATTGTTGTTATGGCGGCAGATGCTGGTGTCATTTCCATGAATGATGTAATCGTTATTGGAGGAACAGGAAGAGGAGCTGATACTGCATGGGTTGTAACCCCTGCTCATTCTAATACTTTTTTCCACATGAAAATGAAAGAATTGTTATGTAAACCAGAATGAATCAGTTGGCGTGAAGAAATGGAGTTTAACACCACTCAAGTAGATTGGATACGTGACCTAGTTGCTCTTCTAGTTATTATTGTAACTGTGAACTCTATTTTTTTGCTTAAAGCGGTAGGATGTAAAAGGTGGCAGATTAGAAAGATAGGACATATGATTTTGCATACAGTTGTTGCATTCTTTCCATATTTCTTCGATAATTTATTTGATATTTATGTGTCAGTTCTTTTAGCTCTAGGGCTTTTCTTATTTCTTTCAGCTATCCCACAAGTTCGGTATCTTCAGAGAATATTCAAGATGTGTTCAAGAGAGGAAAGTAATTCATGGGAATTATTTTTTAACTCAATATTTACTGGTATAACACTCTTAGTCCTTCTTTGGCTCTTCAAAGATCAAGCTCTTTTGTTTGTTTTTACAGCAGCATATCTAACCATGAGTTTAGGTGATGGATTAGGGGAAATGATAGGGCGACCTTTTGGTAAAATTAAATACAAAATATTTTCAGAGAAAAGCTTGGAAGGGTCTTTTGCAGTTTTTGTAGGAACAGCTATTGCAATTACAATCTCTCTTGCAGTTAATTCAATGATTATGTTACCAGGAGTATGGTGGAAAATTCTTGTAACATCTGTAGTCGGAGTAGCTGTTGAAGCTTTGAGTTACAAATTCCTTGATAATGCTACACTTCCAGGAATTACGGCGTTAATGCTCTATTTATTCTTCGTTCTAATATGAAGAATTTTTCTTAGCATTAAGAAGATAGGTGGATTTAGTCAACCTCTCCCATTCTACTGTAAAATTATATTTCTTACATATTTCTTCGAGACTTTTAGGTGAAAGAAACTTGCTTCCAAATAGTAATAATTTTTCAAAGAAAATAAGAAAGCGTGTTTTCCAGTGGTCTGGATCAAATTCTCTTACCATTAAGTGACCTGAAGTGCTTAGTATTTCATAACATTGTTCAATTGTTTCATCTTGCTTATGTATGTGATGTAAAGTGTCATTAGCAAAAATCTGAGGAATTGACCCTTTTCGAAAAGGTAAAGCTTCACTTACACCTTGTACTATCATAATAGTAGTAGATTTCTTTTTAGCTTGATTTATCATCTCAAAGGATCTATCTAAAAGAATACAACCATTAACATATTCTTCAAATGCTACAGCTAATCTTCCTGTTCCACCACCTAAATCTAATATGACTTCATTATGAATTAGTGTTAGATTATCTAAAATTGTACTTAGGTCAAAACCTTTTATGATTTTATCATATCTTTTAGCAATCCTAGAAAATAAATCCATAAATTAAAAAAATGCACTCACATATAAATGAATGTAAAAAGAAGAAGTGAAGTTTAGCAAATTTCTGTTGGCCATTCTTCATCCTTATACCAATAGGGTTTTCTTATCATTCCAAAAGCGTTGTGAGCTGCAATTGCCCCCTGAGCTACTGCAATAACAATCAATTGATATTTTGAAGCAATATCTCCTATAGCAAAGACTCCAGGAACGTTTGTTCTCATCTCTCTATCAACAAGTACATATTTTCCATCTGTTTCTAAGCCGATTTCTTCAAAAATCTCTAAACTAGTTTTTAGACCAACAGCTAAAACACATTTATCAATTTCTACAACCTTTTCTTCTTTTGTTTCAACTTGTTCAAGTATTGCTTTTTCTAAGTTTTCTTCACCCTCTAAAGCTTTCAATTGATGTAAGTAGATTATTTCTGCTAAATCATTGTCTACGATTTCCTGAACTGTTGTTTCAGCTGCTCTGAAACTATCTCTTCGGTGACACAGATAGATCTTTTTAGCTAAACCTGAAATTGTTCTAACAGCATCAATAGCTGTATCTCCTCCACCAACAACTAGAACGGTGCTTCCTTTGAAGCGATCAGGATCTGTAACGAAATTGTACAATCCTCTATCTTTTCTTTTGAACTTATTTTCTCCTGGAACACCTAATTCAGCAGGTCTTGAACCAGTAGCAATAACTATACTTCTAAAATTATAGCTGCTTTCATTTGTTACGATTGTGAGAGCATCATCCTTTTTCTCAACTTTAACAACTCTCTCGTCAATAATTTCGGCATCTACTTCTTTAGATTGAATAACAAATTCATCAATTAGTCTTTTTGCCAAAATACTAGGGTTACCTGGATAATTTTCAACTATTTTTCGACCATAAAGTGTAGTAACTATACCACCCAACCTACCTCCTTCAAAGACAGTTACTTTAAGTCCTTTATAGGCAGCAATGATAGCACAACCCATACCACCTACTCCCCCACCTACGATCCCAAGATCTCCATGAAACATATCATCTGATGACATAAGAGCTGAAAATCGTTCTTATTAATAATCTTTATGAACT
>JAGLXK010000033.1 GCA_023132955.1 Candidatus Heimdallarchaeota archaeon | reverse complement strand
AATGTATATCCTCTATACCTGAATTTACGAGAAGACACCTTGTTCAACCGAGTTAATTGCCTTGAGAGTCATTTTAAACCTTTTGATTTTTGTTCATATTCTATGCATGTTTTAGATGGTTACAACTTAAAGAAGATATGTTGAAAATAACCACCCAATCAGAACTAAGACAAGGGAAAGAAGAACAGGTATTGGTAATCCTGGAAATTTACCATATCTAAAAAGCATATTTTCCGTAATCTTAATTCCAACTAGAATACCAATTATAGAAACAAAACCAAGAATTGGGTCTAATTCTTTTGTTATGAAAGTAACCAAGGAAGAATAAAAGATAAAATCACCAATACCAATTGCAACTGATTGACTTACTTCTTGTTGAGTTTTAGATGAAACAGACAAATTTGTTTTCTTGAATATCTTACTTATAGGCCCCTTAAAGACAGAATATATATCGAACAATGAAATCAGAACTATAAGAGTTATGAATGTAATAAAGGAAAATATCATGCCAAATATGGTTCCCATAGCAATCCCTAGAAGAAAAATTATTGTATTTTTTACTTTAACACCACCTTTTCCTAGAATGAAGGACCAGATAGCGAAAAACCCTATAATTCCACCTAGTACTGCTGTGACAACCTCAACCCAGAAAACATTCTCGAGGAATGTTACTTCAAAGAGATAGCCATGGATCCATAACATACACACAGAGGATGCAAAAAACGATAAAGCAAAGAATAACTTCAAAACCAAGATTAGATGTTTTTTTAAAGCAAAAACAATCAGAAAGCCAGAACCAATAGCCACCGATACCAGAATTAAACCCTCTAAAATTTGAAAAGAGTATTCTCCTTCACCAGAAGGAAACAAAACGAGAAGAGTTTCCAAATTTGAATAGAGAACTCCTATTATATAGCTTATTAGAATAACCGGTAAAACAACAAGAGAAATTGGTTGTTGTGCTTGGTAAGCAATTAATAAGAACCGACCTTTGAATTCAGACATATCTCATTCACTTCATTAACTTTTTCAATTTTCTATCCTGTGTACTGTAGTTTGATTCTATCATCTTCCTCCAAATAATAGTTACTAATTCCATAAGGAGAATATTGCCAATTATCTATCAGATAATCATAATAATAAAATGCCCAATAATCAGGAAGTACTTCGGTATACCCATTTACACCCCTGACATAAGATCCAAATGAGAAATTTGTTAATTCTAAATCTGCAACTAAGGAAAATGCAACAAGAGAAGAAGAACCCTCTTTAATAGTGACATTATATTCTTCATGATTGTTTGTGGTTTTCAGCGAACCGTAGTTAATAATTACTAAAACTGTAATCTCATCCCCATTCTCATTAGGTTTTGCATTTTTGATATAGAATGAAAGAGCTATTGATATAATTGTCAGAATTATGATGGCTAGTGTAAGAAAAATTATCTTTGATCGTTTCAAGTTTTACCACCTTCAGATACGATAGATGCAGTAGTTTCCTCATCATAGATAGAAGGAATCATTAGCTGTTTGATTCCTCTTGCCTTGAAAGCTGAATATATCCAATTTATCATAGTCTTTGTGAAACTAAACAAAACAAAATTACTGACCACATGAGCAATGGTAAAAATAATACCACTTCCAAGAAGTACTAACAAATATTGGAAAACAAAATTACCGACCACATGAGCTATGGGAAAAATAATACCACTTCCAGGAAGTACTAACAAATATTGGAAAACAAAATCACTTCCAATGACTACAGTTTGATTACCAATTGTACTAATGACTACAATTTGATATCCGATTGTAGTTATTATATCATAGATAATTGCAAAGAAACTTCCAAAGACACCTAATTCCCAATAAGAAAGCCTTAGGAATATCTTTCTCATTAAACCTGTAACCACAGCTAAACTAACATAGCATATTAATTTAAAAAAAATTAGATAACCTGCTGACCCTATTATTGCTATTATAATAAACTCATAAACGACAGATACTGAAACAGCTACCATCAAACCATAGTAAACCCCAAACAATATTGAAACGAGAAAAATAGTTACAGAGATGAACTCCATATTTGGGACAAAAACAACAATAGTGGAAAGAACAATTCCTAGGCTAGCTAACGATGCAGAAATAGACATTTTAAGGATAATGTTGATTCTATTTTTAGGATTTTTTAGATGATTTTTCACTCTGTTTATCATTCTTAACATCCAATGTTAGTGCTTTGCTAAAAGCCAATTAGCAGATTGATATCATTTAAAAGTAAAAGTATTAGTGCTTTTCCTTCTTTAATAACACCCGCTATAATTGAAAGAACTACGATGGAGACTAACCTAACATTTTTCAATATATTCCAAGCAGTATTCTTATGGAAAACAGTTCCTTTTCAGAAGATACAAAGCTGTTCAAAGTGATTAATATAGATGTACTTACAGCTAGTCCAGATGTACTTACAGCTGAAAAGGATTTAAGTGGGATCGAACATGCTGAAATTCCATTACTGAATTTTGAACTTGAAAATGGTGAAAACTTCCTAATGGCAAATGTCCCTATTTCAATAGCTGTTGATATTTCAAGGATTATTGGTGGAGTTAATGGTAATGATTCGCGACTTACACTAGCAGAACTTATTCCAGAGATTTGTGTAGTTGAAAAAATCATAATCGATTCCATAATTCCTTATTCAAATGCTTATCAAGCAACTGTTGAAATTAGGTTGGAAGGATTTTCAGATGTCCAACATTTTCAGATGATTCCAAGTCATGCTACACTGTTAGCCCTGTTAGCTAATGCCGATATTTATGTATCTGACAACATTATTAGAACAGTTGATAATTTAGAGAATGAAGACTAAACATCATCTGTAAAACTTATGGCATGAGAGTTTAGCACAACCTTCTTTATCAGTTGTTTGGAAGAAACGACTGAATGAGACGCCACAGCCCCTCCTACACCACCTCATCAACAAGCTGATGAGTTACAGTCCGCTTTTTTTCCTTTTCAGTATGTCTAGTCAACAACCTACAAGTACCAATTATATACAAAGAACATTCAAACCCTCAAACTCTTGTACGAAAAATCATACCCCATAAAATTGATAAACTATAAAATATTTAAGTGAATTACAAAAACTACTATCACCATTTAAATCCGATAAGAGAAGTGAACCAATGACAGAAAAAAAGAAAATCAAAGTAGATGAAGAGGAGAAGAGTGAAATTGACACTGAAATCGAAGAAGAGGAGTATGGAAATCGTGATTGGAAGAAGGTTCTTATTGGTATACTATTTGTTTTGATTGTAGTTATATTTTGGTATGTTATTGAATATGCGGCTAGATAATTAGTGTATTGAGAAAAGAAAAATGATTTAAGTGTTTAGAATATCACTTCTTTAGTCCCATGGTCGACAGCCAGATAATTATTAGCAATTTACTCAAATCTTATTCATCTAGAGCTGAAGAGTTAACAGTATTACGTGGGATAAGTTTTGAAGTAGCTAGAGGTGAGGTAATCTGCTTACTTGGTGCTTCAGGTTCGGGAAAAACAACAACGTTAAATCTTCTAGCTGGTATAGATAAACCAACAGCTGGAAAAATATATTATGATGGTAAAGACATCAATGAATGGACTACTGACCAACTATTTGAATATAGACTAAAAAAGATCGGCTTTATTTTTCAGGAATTTTACCTTCTTGAGCACCTTAATGCTTTAGAAAATGTTATGGTTCCCATAATTTTGCGAGGGGAATCAGAGGAAATTGCTCAGGATATTGCTCTCCAATTACTAAACCAAGTTGGTTTAGGGGGAAAAGCTCTAAATTTACCTCAAGAATTAAGTTCAGGTGAGAAACAAAGAGTTTGTGTTGCTAGAGCAATAGTAAATAATCCTTCAGTTCTAATTGCCGATGAACCTACAGGTACTTTGGACAGTAAGACAGGAGATAGCATAATGTCACTTCTTTTGCGTCTAGCAAAGAAGAATAAAATGACTATGATTTATACTTCACATGATCCTTATTTTACTAAAATGGCTTCAAGAATTTTTGTACTGCAAAAAGGGGTAATCGTTGAACATGATTCTGAAGATTTTGCAGACATAGGTTATGATAAATCAGAATTTGAATTTCTATTCAAGGGTGAAAATAATGAATAAACTAGATGACTATATTGGTACAGAAAAAAAACAAACCTTTCTTGAGAAACTTTTAGCTGGATTTTCATTTAACTTGAGATTAATTTGGAAGAACATTAGTAACAGAAAAAAAAGTATGATGATAATAACAATAGGGTTAGTTTTTTCACTATCTATTCTTTTTACTTCATCTATCTGGACTCAAACATCCCAATTAATAATCGCAGACGATTATATAGAAACTTTAGATTATGAAATGTATGTTTCAACATACCTCACAAATGCTATGGATTCGGTGTATGCTTATACAGTAGGTGATTATCTTGTGAAGCAGGTTGACTGGTATTATCCTACTGTTGCTCTGTTTAACTTCGAAGATAAAGGACCCTATTATAGGTGGTATCCGGAAAATCAACAAGAGAATATGAGTAATCCAGTATCATTAACTTCTGCTCATCTTATTTCATCAAGAGCTATTGATAGAATCAAACTGAATTTAGAAATTGAAGGAAACGCTTCCCTGAATTCTGGAGAAATCTTGATTAGTTATACACAAGCAAAACAGTTGGAAGTAATTTATAACAAGACCATTTCTCCTGGCGATGAAATCAATGTTGCTATATCAAGAAGAATCCCCAACACAGATATTGGGGAAAATCAAATGCGATTTTATGATATTAATGAAACGATTTTTAGTAACTATACGATAACAGGTATTTACAAGTATGTAGGATATAACACTGCTATAGCTAAACTACTAGGAGGGCTTGAAAACACAGGGGGAATGCTTCTAGACTCTATTTTCTTCCCTTTGGAAGACCTATCAGGCATTGATCGGTTCATTATAGATTCGAATGGGCTTTTACCAAGATTACTTGTTAAAACTAATGCCCAACAGCTAAGAATAAATGGGATATCTCAAATGCCTGACACCCTTCATGCACTCAGTGAAAGAATAAAAATCAGATTCTTTCATGCTTATTGTTATATTCTTTCTCAAGAAATTCAATCAATGGCCAACGAATATGCAAGAACTTTCAGCTCAACAGTATTATTTACACCCGCAATCGTTGCTACAATTTTTCTAACCATTCTAGCTTCACAAATGACTGTTAAGAAAAGAAAGGAGGAAATAACCTTTCTACGATCAAAGGGAGCTGTTAGCATTCAGATTATAGCAATATTTTTTGGTGAATTTATACTGGTTAGTACGTTGTCACTGATTCTGAGTATTGGAACGGGAATTCTAATGGCGGCTCTCATCCCGGCTCTTGGTCATGAAGGATTCTTTAGTAAATCACTTTTTACGAGATATTTCGAATATCTAACTATATCTCCATATGATATTGAAATTTACTCTGTTTTGGTTCTAGGGATATATCTAGGAATGACGTTAATCAATGTTATTTCCTTTGTTAGGAAGGATATTCATGAATCTATGATCATAACAGTAAGAGGACAACGTCTTCTAGGAATGTGGATAAAACTTGCTGCATTCGCATTAACACTTGCAGGTTTTATTTTTCTGATGGTAGATTATACTAGAGTAGCCAGGAGCAGTTACAGTTTTGGATACGGCTCAATAGGAGCTAGTTCGAATGCACTTTTAGCTTTTATAGCAGTACTATTCTTTCTAAGTTACTTTGTTTCGATTGGAATCAATTATGTTCTTAGAGCAATTAAAAAGACTTACAAGTTTGTTTTTGGGCAGAATTCATTTCTAATTTATAAAAACATTAAACGACAAACTAAGAGCTTACAAGATTTAACATTCTTCTTAATTCTAATAATCTGTCTACTTACCACATTTGTAACCATTCGATCAACAACGATTCATAATAATATTATCGAAGATGCATACAGAAGGGGTTCTGATATTAGAATTCAATCTCTCGTCGCTGTAAACATTACCGAATTTGAAGAGAAGTTGGGAGGAATTGAGGGTATAGATGAAATAATGGGTTTTCAATCAATTAAAGCAATTGTTGGATCACTAAATGTAGATGTATTTGGAGTTGACCCTTCTAAATTTTTGAGTATTGGGAGATGGACGGATAATAGTTTTTCTGATATAGACCCAGAATCGGCTCTTACAACGCTTGAAGAGTCTCCTTCTAGTATAATTCTCAGTGATTACATTGTTGATAGGCTTGAGTTTACTATTGGTGAAAATATGACTGTAACAGACTTCAGAGGAGGACCATTTACCAAGGAGTTTAATGTTTCTGCAATGATAAAATCAGCTCCAGGATTAGGAATAGCGCATGGATTTGATCCAAAAATGAATAGAGAAAATTATGAGTGGGTACTCCTCAAAGAGGATATTCTTATCAATGATTTGGGAGTTCATAATGGAACTTTATTCTTAGCTACAGCAGAAGAAGGAGCAGATTTAAACCTCATTAAAGAAGAAATAGAGACATTATATCCATTAATGACTGTCAATCCTCAACAGATCAATCCTGATTATATTGGGTATTTTATTGTAAAATATATTCCTCACGTAACAATTACATTACTGATGGGAGCAATAGTTTTGAATGTTGTTGGTGTTGTTTATATTTTAATATCAACTGATTTTATATTAGGACAAAGACGACGAGAAAACGCAGTTATACTAGCACTTGGAGGAAATCAAGGTAAAATACGGAAAATGTTAGTGGGTGAAATATCGGTTTTCTTGATATCAACACTGCTGATTGGAATTCCTCTAGGATTCTTAAGTTCAATATTAGCTTTGACATTCTTGAAACCACTTTTGATACCACATGAAGTAATTACAATGACTCTGCATATTGATTTTGGTCTTTTAGCTATCATGATAGTAACATTGTGTGTAGCAGCATTACTGGGTGCCATACCAATAATAAGAAAGCAGATGAAATATGAAATAGTTCAAGAATTACGAGCAATTGTTTGATATTTACATAAAATTGCTTTAAGCAAGGAGCAATTCTCTTCTTGCTTTTTCTAGAACTTGTGATATCATAAAGTCCTCAGAATCCTTCCAAGATTGCTCTATAAAGGAGTAATTATTCGGATTAAATTCTTTTGTAACAGTTGTGTGAGGATCTAACATCATAATTTGAAGATCAGGGAACAAAGACCATAAAATGTTGAATAGCTCTAGTTTATCCTTTGGAGGTAGTAATATCTTCCACAAGAAACCCCTGACTGTTTCACGAAAATCTGATTCAAATGGTAGAGTTAGTTCGCGAAGGAGATAAACTATCTTGGACATTGCTCTTTGACTACATATAGCTTTGAAAACTAACTCATCTTCTAATCCAAAAAATGATCTATCAACTTCTACTAGATAATTGCGTATAACATTTTTACTCAGAAATTTCTTTCGTCGTGATAAAGTATATTGTGGCACATCTAGCTGCTTTGAAACATTAGCATATTTTTGAGTTGGATCATGTACTAACTCTTTCAAAATTTGAAAATCGAGATATTTTAGCTGATTGAGAACATTTTTTGGTTTTTCTCTTGATATCTTTTGATAATAATCAAATTTTGAAACATAATCAACAACATCTATATTTTTCTTCCACATATCCCATTTAAAGAACCATTTACTATTAGAGGGGTCCCAATATGAAAGATCAATTCTTGTTTTAATTCCTTGACCAATAGTTGAGGAATGGACTATTTCTTCTACTAAGTCACTGTCAACCAAATAGTTAAGAAAATTATTGATATTACTTAGAGAGCCTATAGGAATATGAATTTTTAGAAAAATACCTGTAATTCCGCCATAGCACCTTTGTCGAACTACCAAATATGGATGGAAATCTAGAATCTTTTCAACAATCAAATACTTGTCTATGGAATTGATTTTTAAAAGATAGATATGGCTTTCCAAACCTAATGATTCAGGATGATATTCTGCATGAAAACTACTAATTACATTTTCTCCTAGAAGCGAGTCTATACGCTTTTTTACTGTCGGTGAGGATAATTTGATTTTTTCTGCCAATCTACTGTAAGGTATAATTGGATCTTTTAAGATGTGCTGAAGTATAAGGTATTCATCGTTTCTGAGACTCAATGTATTCAATAGAAACTAATGTAATGTAGTTAAAAAATATTCGTCTAAAAAAA
>JAGLXK010000329.1 GCA_023132955.1 Candidatus Heimdallarchaeota archaeon | reverse complement strand
GATGTATTAATCATAGGTGGTGGTCCAGCTGGATTGCAAGCTGCTCTAACTCTAGCATCATATAAAGTTGATATAATTCTTATCGATGACAAAGATCACTTGGGTGGAAAACTCTTACTTCAAACCCACAAATTTTTTGGTTCCGTTGAGGATTCTTACGCGGGGACAAGAGGTAATGATATAGCAAAGATACTTGAAAAAGAAGTTGAAGAACACAAAAATATTGATGTGTGGTTATCGAGTCCAGCAATTGCTGTTTATAGTGATAAATTGATAGGTGTCCTTAAGGGAGATAAGTATGTTCTTGTTAAATCAAGAAAATTACTCATAGCTACTGGAGCTAGAGAAAAGATGTTATCATTTCCGGGAAACACACTTCCAGGAGTATATGGAGCCGGTGCTTTCCAAACATTAGTTAATAGAGATTTGGTAAAATCAAGTGATAAGATTTTCTTAATTGGAGGAGGAAACGTGGGGTTGATATCAGGTTATCATGCAATCCAAGCAGGAATTGAAGTAGTTGGTTTAGTTGAAGCTCTACCAAAATGTGGCGGGTATAAGGTTCATGAAGATAAACTACGGCGGTTAGGTGTGCCTATTTACACTCGTCACACAATCTTAGCAGCTCATGGTAAAGACCATGTAGAGTTGATTACAATTGCTCAGATTGATGAAAATTTTAAACCAATACAAGGAACTGAGAGAACATTTGCTGTTGATACAATTTTAATAGCGATTGGCTTAGATCCTGTTAATGAATTCTACCTCAAAGCTCGAGAATTTGAGATGGATGTATGGGCTGCAGGAGATGCCCAAGAAATAGCTGAGGCTTCTTCAGCGATGTTTAATGGAAAAATAGCTGGAATGGAGATAGCAATCGATTTAGGTTTAGTAAAAGAAGAAATACCAGTTGAGTGGATGGAGAAATCACGCATACTTAAGAGTCACCCAGGACCAGTTGTTGAAAGAGAATGTCATATTGAAAAAGTAGGCGTGCATCCAATCATTCATTGTAATCAAGAAATACCGTGCAATCCTTGTACAACGGTTTGTAGTGAAGGAAAAATTAATATTAGGGGGGGAGGTTTGCTGGGTTTACCCCAATATGAAGGTTGTGAAGATCTTGTTACATATACCTCAGTTTGTATAGGGTGTGGTCAATGTGTGGCAATTTGTCCTGGTTTGGCGATTACTTTAGT
>JAGLXK010000328.1 GCA_023132955.1 Candidatus Heimdallarchaeota archaeon | reverse complement strand
TTTCCTCCTTGTTGAAGTATTCTCATACCTGCTTCAGACGCTAGTGGTTGACTAGACGCAACTATACCTCTTTTTCCATAAACAGGGGAACGATAAGAATCAAATCTCAAACTCATAACGAGAAAATAACCTAGTTCAAAATAAATCTAATTGTCAGTCTTTTTATCATTGTTGGAAGAACTCATTTAGCATTTGGAAAAATTTGAGTCTATTCCAATCTATTTTTTCTATTCCATAGTCTTCAAGGAAGTATTTAACCCATTCTTCACCATAATTATATCCTATACTCCACATTACAGCAGCAAAGTCAAAATATCTGTCATTTATTCCTCCCCAAGACCAATCAACAAAACCACTAAGGGCATTTTCCTCGACCAAAATATTGGGTAAGCAATAATCTCCATGAGAAAAAACAAGATCATATTCACTAGGTTTTATTTTTACTACTTCTTCAAATAATTCCTCAGGACTTTTATCAGACCATCTTTTGTCAAACTGTGTTGCATCAATATCTCCCTTTTCTATTCTTTCCTTCGCTAATTGTAATAACTTATCTGGTGTGTTATTTATTGGACATGTAGCTGTGGGAATTGAATGTATTTTTTTCAGACCTTCAGCTAGTATCTTAACGTTTCTACGTTTTTCCTTGTTAGATTCTGTAAGGTAAGAAACCTTCCCTTCAATTTCAGATATTAAAAGAAATGCTATATCATTCTCTTTTCCAAAATAAATAACTTCGGGAACCTCTAGTTTCTGTGATACCCATTCAAGGATAATTTTCTCTTTTTCTAGATCAAAAATAGACGATGACTTGTTGATTTTAAGATAAAGCGTTTTTTCATCATTAAACAGCTTGAAGACTTTAGCTCTTGAACAGCCAATATTGTTTACCTCAAAGGAAAACTCTTTTAGAATCTCCCTAAGTTCCTCTGGGAGGTTTAATGGCAAGGATTCTTTATCCATTCAAATCAGATTGAATGAAGATTACCTTCTTAAAATTCTTTGGACTTATGACCCAATAGTAGTAGCATTCTTTCACCATCAAAAGCTATACATGCTGTGATTTAAGGAAGTTTTTGCAAAAAAATAAACGTTACTTATTATTGAATGAGAAGAGCTGATTCTCACGACATTAGTATTATTGATTAATCTTCTAGTAAGGAGATATATCCAAGAAGATGCCTTCTTGTATGGAAGATATTACTTCTGAAGCAGAGGTGTGTTTTCCTTAACTGAATGACATTTTTCTAATAAAGTTTATTTACTAATACAAAGTCCCTAGGGTTAATGAGTAAGAGTAGAGCCAGATCACCAGAGGCAAAAGATAAACAAATTCAGAGAATTATCACAGAAGCTAGAGAATTATTCTATGAAGTTGGAACTACAGGATTTAGTATGAGAGCACTAGCTAAACGACTTGATATGTCCCAAAGTAATCTCTATAACTACTACTCTAGTAAGAGAACGCTTTGGTTTGAAATTATGAGACAAGATTTTACTGAATTGAGAAATCAAATACAACCAATTGTTTTGAACCATAAAGGAACATCTGTTGAATTATTGGAAAAACTTACTGATTT
>JAGLXK010000327.1 GCA_023132955.1 Candidatus Heimdallarchaeota archaeon | reverse complement strand
ATCTATTACTTGATGAATATTCAAATCTCTTAGCTTCTTAAGGAGAGTTTGATCAAGTGTGAATATTGATAACGGTGCCCTCAAAGCTGATAGAATCTGTTCGAACTCCTGCTCCAAATCTTGAGCAGATGTTATTTTAACATGATTAACAAGGGGTCCAAAAGTTTTAATTTTCTTCCTTTTTAGAAACTGCAAGTATTCAGTCGTTCTAAAGAAGCTGCTAAATCTGCTTTGTTCATCACTCACTGATTGAGTTATCTTATCAAATTTAAGCATATATAAAATATCTGAACATAATGCTCTAGATTCTGCTTTTTGAGTAGTTTTACAGAAGGTTAGAAGATCATACACATTACTCAGTTTCAGCCTAGTTACTTCATCTGATTTTCTTTTATCCTGTATTATACTTGGAAGTATTGTCAAGTCAGTTTCCATAACTTTACTTATTTTATTGCAAATAATCAGAACCTTAGAATCACCTTTCTTACTCTGTTCAAGAAAGACTAAAGCTTCTTCTATTGATTTGATATTACTTCTATTGAGAGTATTCATCTCAGTTGGCGTAAGAAGGGAAGATGGAAATGATGTCAGATTCTGCGATAATTCTTGGAATAAACCTAAAGAGAGGTTTCGGACATTACGTTGCACATTCTTATCAGAAATCTGTTCATATAGTCGTTTTCGGGACAACAATAGAAGCTCACTTATCTTCTTATATTTAGTAGCGGATATTTGATGAATAGAATCAGCGGTTAGTTTAGTTAATATTACAGGAGAACGATTTAGAGAGGAAAAAAGTGATTCAATTGTTGGTTTTATTTTGTCATGTAATTTACGCCAAATTTCATCAAACAGTTGTGTAGTATATTTTTTAAGAAGAAGTAAATATTCAATTGACATGTCTGGACAATGAGATTTCTTCGCACTGGAGTCAATGTTCAGAATGGTACATAATTGTGTCCCTCTGGAGAAAAAGAAATCTGCTGTTGATTCGATTAATTCTTTCTGTTTTTTAGTTATAGCTAGGTTTTCTGTACTATTAATGAGGAAGAGTAAATCAAGTATTGTTAATGATTCATCGAGTTTAGGTTCATATTTCTTGATATCGAATGTCTGAATAAAAGCCATTTTTGGTTTAATTGTCTTAGGTATGGCTTTGTCAGAGTAGAGGTTTTCTACTAGTTGATCATATGTTTTGTAACCTATATTGTTTAGCGTTTCTATTTCCTGTTGGGAAAAAATAATATTGGATTTCAAGGAAGGTTCTCTAATCATGTTCTCTACATTGAATGAACTCCTTATCTTAGGGATATCATTTTGGGGAATTGAAAGGAAAGAAGAAAGATCCTTGTCTGAGAGTTTTAAGAGATCTGTTACAGTATCATTCGACGAGTTGAGTTTCTTCCAAACTTTAAGAGAGATTTTAGGGACCATAATTAGTTTAACAGGTGTTGTAAGTGTCCTCTGAACCTTATTAATTAAAGTTCTAGAAACTTCATAATCTTCTGATTCAATTGCATAAAGAATTTCATCTATAGTTTGATAATATGAGCTAATTTCTTTGATTGTTTCAGTATCAAACACGCCTAGAGATGAAATATCAGGGCGCTTTCTAATCTGGCTTCTAATTTTACTTAATGTCAATGTTGAAAGCAATGTGAGAACCTTAAAACCTGTTGGTTTTGCCGAAAAATCATTCCAATAGGTTTGAGATTTGACAAGAATATCTATAATTAGGAAATTGTTATTTTTGTTAAGGTTCTTAACATCGCTTGTAGTCAATTTCGACAAGGCTGACAGAGGATGTTTAAGTGTCCTGAGAATTTTCTTATTAGGTTCTGATATCTTTTCATAATTCTTATACAATTCTGAGAGAAACTCATTTAACTGCTTAATGTTCTTCTTAGGAATAGATTTCGAAAGCGTAGTTAATTCGGTCTCGGAAAAGAGCTGAGCAGCTGTAATATATTCGGTGTCCAATTGCTCATCCACTGAAGCAAACTCTTGTAGAAAAACAATAATTTTCTCAGTTTCGGTCTCATCAACTGAACTAAGAAGTTCTTGGATGCTAAAGATTCCTTTATCATAATATTGCTTCTCGATTTCTGAAATAGTCAATTTGGTTATGTTTGGATAGTAAAGTATAGATGTTTCCAAAATTGTTTCAATTTTACCTTTGATCTTCTTGAGCTTATTTTCTGAAATTAACCAAGAATAAGTTGAATATTCGTTCAAATCAGATATACTATAAATTCCAATTGACTTAAGGAAGTCTTTGTCATTATTAGATAATAAGAAGAACTCACGATCAACTGATTCTATATTTGCGTCTATTTTTTGTTTTAATTCTTCGTAAATGATTGAATCTATTGTGGTTGTTATTTTTGAGATACTCATTTTTGTTTGAGTTGCAATTGTTTTTGGTGAAACTACTAATAGACCAGATATTGTAAAAATACCTGAACGCTTCAATTTATTATACTCAGTAGATTCTAAATCTAGAAATCGTAAATTGGCCAATAGATAAGGGGCGAATTTTGAAAACAGCTCCTTATCTGTCTTAAAATTCGCGGATGTTAGTAAAGAGGTATAAGAATAATACCCTCTTTTCTGAAGATCTTGTTCAGTTTCAGATAATGATTTAACAAATCCTACTTCTGAAATTGTCTTAATAGCTCTTAGGGAAGGAGTAATTTCTTCTCGTATTTTCTTCGGATGATCCTTGAAATAAATCAATAAGTCTTCGATGATTTGATAATTATTACTCAAACAGTATTCAATTGTCTCATTTGTTAAATTAGGTAAAATACTAACGCTTCTACCCAACCTGTCTCTTAATTCAAGAAGATCAGTAAGTTTAATTTTGCCTTTAGAAGTCAAATATGTGTCAGGTACATAAAGGAGATGATCCACTGTAGATAATCCTGTTTGTAACATCGAAGTTGTAACTGATTTGGTCAACCCTAGTTCTTCTACTGACATACCAAACTTTTGGATGCCGTATAACTGTTTAATCAGATATGTGGGATCAGTTTGCTGATTGGTTATTAACTTCTTAAGACTAGATGGCCATTTTTCTTGAGGTATTTCTAACAAATCAGTATATGTGAATATTTTTTCGTCTACTAGTTGGTCAACATTCTTTCTGCTCATTTTCAGAACTTTACCAATTAATGTAATAGGAGTTTGAAGTATAGAGACTAGTTCTCTGACACTTTGCATCTCTTCTTCAGTTAGAGGAAGCTCGTTTATCTGAAGGTGTGCAGCCTGTGTAAGTGAAACACACCCGTGTTCCATCAAAACCCTCTTTATCTTATCATTTAATTTTCCAATAAGTTGAATATCTAATCCGACTAGTTTTGCGTTTGATTCTAGAACTTCTAAATCAATGTTTAGCTTTATTTCCTCAATTTTTTCTTCACTTACATTCATGAATTGGGATAAATAAGATACAGGCATTAATAAGAACTGGAATACATATCTTACACCGTTTTGTTTCAATTTCTTAACATTAGTTACAGATAAGCCATCTATAGATGCAACACTGAAATTCTTAAGTGAGAGTAGCATTGACCTTAACTCCTCATACACGGAATGATTTTCAATAATGCTACTATCCAAAGAAAGCAGTTCATCCAAATATAGTATTTTGGCTGTTTTTAGCTTCCTCAAAAGTTTTTGATCTTTGATGAGATTTAAGTCAGCAAGTTTAAGTGACCATTCAGGAGGTTTAATTTTGAAGAGGTTCTCATTGACCACTTCTTTAAATTTGGAATAAAACTGTTCAGAGAAATATTTGGCATCAGTTGATTGTTTATCATCATCCAGTATCAAGAGGGCAGAAATGATGTTGTTTGCCTTCTTATCTCTAAAAATAGTTAAGTCTTCTAGTTTGAGATCCGAATGATCTACTAACCAAGTAACAGGTTTGAATAAGTTTGCTGTAGCAGTACTTAGAAGATTTTTCTCTTTATTTGTTAGTTCAAACAAAGGATGGTGCATAAAATCAAAAAGGAATAGAGCGGTGGTTAGACCATAGGTCTTGAATTTTCCTCGTATTTCTTTAGGTAAACTAAGTTTTTGCTCAATATATGGGGAAAATGTTTCTGACATTCTAACACTTAGATTGAAGCTGCGTTGAAACTCTCTTATAGCTCTAATTACTTCTCTAGGAATATCTTTGAGATCTTGTATATTTGTTGAGATTAGTTCAATCACATGTTTAATTCCGATATTCCAAAGAACTGCTTTGGTTTCAACATCAAAATATGTAAGAGAAAGAGTACTCAAGCTCAGGAAACTTACCAACTGCTCAACAAATGATATATTGGTGATTTTTTCTATTCTTTCAGTTTCAGTGAATTGCAATAAATGCTCAGGAACAAACCCAAACAAATCCTCAACCGTTTTCTTCGATGGTTCAAAATAAAGATCCTTTAAAATATTGAGAATTGGTTCATTTAGTAGCAGTTCAGTTCCCTTAATCAGAGTGAAATTGCCCCTTCGAACTTCATTAATATCTTTACCAATTTTGCCACCTAAAGCATTCTTTAATTCTGAGTCATTAGTGCATAAGAAATCGATAACTCTAAGAATACCCATTTGTGACAATTTTATTTTTGTTTCTGGTGATAACTCCTTAATGCGGTAAATTGACACATTACAGCTGTTAAGGAAGTCTCTCAGAACATCATCAGAAACATTAGCTATTGTAAATGCTTGATAATATTGACTATAGACATCCTGAACAAGATCCTTGTCAGATTTTAGTAGATAGTTCACTGTTGATTTGGAAAGAACAGGAAAGTCTGTCAGTTTTACTCCTTTCTTTTCTATTTCTTCAAGAAGATTTTCAGAGCTTATCTTATCTAAGTACTTTCGTACTTCCGTTTCTTCCGTGTCTAGAATTATTGCAATGGTTGAAACATCTTCAGTAATAAATGAAAGTATATCTCCCACTCCAGAATAAACTAATTTCTGTACTTGTTGATTATTCAATCCAAGGAAGGCAACTGATGAAAGATATAGCTGAACATCACGAAATACATCAAGCTTAACTAAATGAGGGTGAGAATCCCTTAATTCAGACATTCTAGAATTGAAATCTTGAATTGAGTTTATACCCAATTGTTTAATCTTCTCAAGATAATCTTCCTCTATCGAAGGCAATAATTCTAGAGATAGAGCGGTTTCTGCTCTCTTCTCCGCAACTTCATCTAAGGAAAGGATATCTAGTGCATGAAATTCCTTGTAAATTGGATTCTGCGTTATATGAAATAGTTCTTTTTTGTCTAGCAAAGCTAAATCTATAACGGAATTAATATTATAAAATTCTAGCCTTTTGATCTCATCAGAGGCAAAGAAGCCAATAAATCTTATTGATCCTGAGAGAATTTCCTTCACTTTTGCATAGTTTTCGACTGGTAAAACTGAAGATATGTTCTGTGCTTCAGCTGAGTAGTAAAGTGATTCAAGATCAAGAATACCTATTTTCTTTAAGGATTCAATATGCTTATCTGTTATGAGTTCAGAAGCAATAATGTCATGGGTTTGAGCTTTTTTAAACGATTGAATTAATGAATAATCCAGATTATCTTGAATTTCTCTAATATATCTTTGAGGTATTCCTGTTATTTCTGAAATGGTTTTAACTGGTGTTGAGAAGAAGTCTATTAAAGTGTTAATTGATGATTTGCTTAATTTTAGAGCTAATTCTCTTGGCAATCCCATTGAGGAAATTGGAACTGCCAAATCAGCAACCATGTTATTTAAAGAATCAACTTCCTGCAATTTATTATAAAATGGAGCTAGAGCTGAATGGTCTACTAAATCGATGTCAAATACATCACCAATTTTAGTATTTTTGTACTCCTCTCTTCTAATCTTCTTGATTCTATTGAAAAATGGAGTTATTCTGATAGGAAGTTCGAGAAGAGC
The DNA here is from genome assembly GCA_023132955.1 of Candidatus Heimdallarchaeota archaeon. GTDB lineage: Archaea > Asgardarchaeota > Heimdallarchaeia > Heimdallarchaeales > Heimdallarchaeaceae > UBA460. Next base: position 10,612 of record JAGLXK010000327.1, on the reverse strand, counting down.
TCGAATGAGTGTTAAATTATAATTATCAGTAAGAGATTGTTTATCTTTTGAGAGTAGAAGTGAAATAACTTTAGTATCAGTCACAACATCTGAAAGAGTTTTTTCTTCGAAATCTTGAACTATATTACTGAAGAATGAAGAATTGTAAACGGATGATGGTAGTTTTGCAAAATAATGAAATGCACGCATTTCTAGCATTTTAGAGGAATATGTGGAGATCGACCTATAGAGAACTGGATCTTTTATTTCTTCATCAGGTAAAAAGAGGAGTTGGCGCACATACTTGATATTATTATGTTCCCATACCTCTAGCGAATATTCTGATATTTCAGTGAAGATTCTTAATGGTAAATCTAGCACTGTTTTAACAGCTGATACTTTCGACCACAAATCTGGGTTTGATGGATAGAATTCTTCCTCTACGACATAATATATTTCTTGAATTGTCTGAAATCTTTCAAATTGGATAATTGAATCACGGCTTAATTGTCTTTGTTCTAATTTGTCAAATAGCTTTGTTTCTGTAGCAAATATGCCCCTATCTTCATATGAAGCCTGTATGGTCTGAGCAGTTAACGAATTTTTTATTGCAGTTAGATCTTTAGATGGGATTTCCAGCAATTTGGTTAATTTCTGATTCGATGTTAGAATGAAATCGGCTATAGTTGGAATTTTATTTCCTCTTAAAATCTCTGTCTGTTCAAATGTTAGAGAGGGGATGTAGTAACTTGGCAGTGTGAAAGTACCCAAAATATCAGATAATGCTAGTCCTCGCTTAATATTTTCAAAACGTTCATCTGGAATGCCAGTTTTTTCCATTAAATTCTCTGGTGAGATAAGCATGAATCCTAGCAGAGTTGTAATTTCAACTTTCTTCAGGATTTCAATAAGTTCCTTATCCAGCATATCGGAGATATATTTCAGTGGTAAATTCAATACTTGTTTGAATGATTTAATTATCCTCCATGGAAGTTCAGAAACAGTCCATTCGCGTTCAGAAGTGGAGAAATAAAGGTCTTCAATTGTAACTAAATTATATTCTTCTAGGATATCAACAATATGTGGTTTAAAGATATCTAGCTCTGAAAGATCTGTTCCAGTGTCACTTATTCTTAAGTTTCTTTGCATTAAAGCTGCTTCTTTTGGACTAATACTCAAGATAGACTCAAGAATATCCTTCTTAACGATCAGCAAATCAACAATTCTAGAGATTCCACTATTTCTAAGTGTGTTCAATTGATCGGTAGAAAGAGTAGAGATTTGAATTTCATCAATTTCATTTATAGTTTCAGTTTCTTCATCCTGCACTTTTTTCTTAACAACTTTCTCCCAAGCTACTAATGTGAGTGGGGATCGTAATAGTTTTCTAAACTTGTCGATTACATTCCAATGGACTAAAGAAGCAGAAAAAGTTAAGGGGTGGGATAAGAAGAAAATCTTGTCAACTGAATCATAACCTGCTAGAATCAGTGATTCAATTTCATGAGTGGAAAACCGCTCAGATTCCTCATATTCAAAGGAAATTAAGGATTTTAGCCGACTTCTTTCTCCTTTGATAAAGAAACTAGTTCCCTTCTGCTCAATTTTGAAATCTTTGAATACATGATTAATTCCATCTTCAGTTTTGTTAAGAATAGATTTCAATTCTTTTGTTGAGTATTCAAATAATTGATGTATAGCTATAATGTTTTCTGTTCGTAAATCTTCATATTCTTGTAAAGTAAGATTACCAATTCTCGATATTGGTAAACTTAAAGCTCTTTCAAACTCATCATATTCACTAATCAATAGAACTTGTTTGTTTAAGTCACTTGTTTCCTCAATATCTCGATTCTTAATCATATGATAGAGCTCTAAGATAATTTTTCTATGGGAAGCTGCTGATAGCTCAGATTCAATGATTTCAGGGATAAGGTCTAGAAATTGTCTAATAGTAATAATGTTTCTTACATTCAATCTTAGAAGAGCTTCTTTTGCTTCATCTAATTTCTTGGAGTTCTTAGAGAATAATTGTGCAAGTTCAATAATTTCAAGCTGAGAAAGCTTGCTCAAGTGATCAATTTTCTTCCATAATCCCTGTGATAAACTTACTTTTTCTGAGGGGTAGAGATAAAATAAATCTTGAAGGGTTTCATCAGTTCCTCCAAAATAAGTGATTAATCGTGGAAATAGACTGTTCAACTGAGATAGAGGTTTACTGAATGTTTTTCTATTCTTCTCAATTTCAGCTAGAGAAACAGCATCTTTCATTGCTTTTATTTCTTCTATTTTGTAACCCAATATACTTGCTAATTCTTCATCAGGCCAAATCAGAAATCGACCCAAGCAGTTAATCCCCACTTCTTTCAATAAGTAGGATGATCTTCTAAGTTGTGGGAATGAGAATATAATAGGTGTTCTGAGAACATTTGCTAATTCAAAATATTTCTTTTTCTTCTCTGCTAATAATGAATAAGTTTCAGCTGAATTGAAGAACAACTCCTCCAGTACAATAACCCCACATTCTTTTAGCATTTCTTCTTGTCCCAACCACTTTGGTAATGGCGTTCCAAGGGTTTTCTTGATCTGGTCAACTTCTCTCTTCTTCAGACCCATTTTTCTTAGTTGCAGTGAAGAATAAGAGAGAAAGGTTGAAGAATTAAAGATCTGGTTTCGGTGCAGTTCTTTTTCCACATTACTAGGTATAATCTTAATATGACTAGAATTATGACCTTTTTTAGATATTTGCAGAGAAGACAAAATTGTGAATTTTGTTTCTTTCATAAGTAGTTCTGCAAGATCAACTAATTTCTTATCTTGAATTTCTTCAGCTGCAAAATATAACAGTTGAGCTAAAGATTTGATACCCTTGGCTGCCAATGATTTGATCACCAAAGCTTCATCATTTTTGAGCCCCTTACTCTCGATAAACTCAAAAGCTGAAAGATTGATTGATGGAGATTGTTTAACAAGGAGTTCTAGATAGGTTGAATACAAAATCCTTTCCATTTCTTTAACTTGTACAAGATCATCTGTAGAAGTGTTAATGAAGCTTTCAATTGTTCTAATTTTTCTCCTGTGAAAGGCATTTTTTGTATATCCATCTGTCCAATCAGGAGTCATTTTAGTTATGTTTGTAGCATTGAATGTAGGAAACTTCTTTGACATTTTAATGAATACTTCTTTTAAGTAATCAATGAATATCGCCGTTATTTCCTGTTGATAGTTAATCCCATTTGGAAGTTGTGTTTGATAAATAAACTCTTCAACAGTTAAATCAGCTGCTAGAATTTCATTTGATAGCTTCTTGAAGACTTTGAAAGGTGGGAATAAATGTTCAATTTTCAATTGACCTTTAGCAGTTAGAGAATCAGTACCATATTCGCTTTTAGGAGAAGTCTTTGAACCATCATTTTTTCTGTTTTGGAGTAAAAGTTGATTAATTAGCTCATCTTTCTTGTTCTCAAATAATTTCTCTAAAAGACCAGAGACTGTTTTTAATTTTACAGATTCAGTAGCCAAATAATGGTAACTATTTTGAATCCATCTTCGATTTAAAGCATCTTTTAATGAAACAAAATTTTTGTCGAATCGTCTCTCTACAGCTCTTGAAACAAAGATTTTAGAGTCAAATTGAGGACTTAGTCCTTCCTTATCTAACTCAAAGATGGTTCTTAATTTAATATTGTAAATAGATTGTTCATCAAGTGTTAAAATATACATTAAATCCTTAGTTGGTGTTATTAGGAAATCAGAAACTGACAAGATATTCTTGTTCTTTAATATATTTTGAGTTGATGTAGAACACCAAATATTTAGACCGAAAAGTCTTTGTCCTAGGGGCATGAATAACTTTGCTTTTTTAGGAGAGCCATGAGCTAAAGAAGACGCAATTCTATTCTTCTCAAATCGAAAATCAGCCATCCCGATACCTTCATCTTCAATAATCTGAGAAAGATTTTCTACAATTATAGGCGCAGATTTGACGAATCGTGATAATCTGGCATGTTCTCTTCGTCTTCTTTTAGCCCTACCCAGGAAGGTCTTTAATCTTCTTCCAAGTTGTTGCAGAGCTAATCTTATTTCTTCTTCAATCTCTGGAACAATGGAGATATATTCTTTACTTGTCTCTGGAAAAGGTATTTTTGTACTAACTATTGAAACTGTAACAGCTAAAGGATCTGATTGTCTAGTAAGACCATATTCATTCCATCTTATGGAAGAAACAACATGACTAATAACATCATTGCCTGCACCAAAAATCAGAGGAATTCTGTTTGCATATCTGTAAATTATTTTATTATCTTGAACATTAGCACCTCGTTGTTGAGAAGCTTCTGTTACACCTCCACCATAACCTAAGGCAGCTTCAACCACAAACGGATGTCCAGAATAAGCTTTTGGTGGTCTAGAAATAGCTTCAGCAAATTTAGGATTTAATTCTTTTTCAAGCCCTCTCTTCAATCTCCCTGCACCAAGAGGAGAAAGTGCTGTCCCTTTTGGTGGATCAAACTGAAAAACTCTATCACGTTTTCGTTTTACTTCTTTTGCTTCTTGATGGGCTTTCACAAATCCTTCATGTACAATTCTACGTATTTCTTTTGAAGTTAACTCGTTAGGATGTTTATTGGGATCTATTTCTAATAACTGAAAGAAATCTTCAGCAATTTCTTTGGTTACTCCCATAAATTGATTTGCAAGAAACTCTTTGAGTTTTTTATCATTATTTACGCTCAATTCTGATTTGAACTGTGTGATATCACACCCATATGGATGAATCTTGACAACTTGAGGAGGAGGGGGCATGTCATCTACAACACTCTCAAAAATGAATTCTTCATATTCACCCTCTTTATCACCTGGTACTTTCACTTGGAAATAGGAATAAGGAGTGATTATTGCTAGTTGTCTAAAGTATTCTCTAACGCTGTTCTTGGCGAGATTCCATGCACCAGTAAATGTAATTGAAATTTCAGTTCCTGCTTCTTCAAGATAACCCTCATCCCCCGGAAGAAATTCTCGTTGCTCCATAATTATGGGTTCATTTTTCTCAAGGTTGATCATTAAGTGCATTTCATGTGTTATATCATCCATGAAATATCTTGATCTAATTTTAGCTGGGAGGTCAACAGAAGACATGGAATACAATAAGCACATCTTGGCTCCTAAACCAAAACGTCCTCGTGTCTGAATAACTCCATACTTAGTTCCTGTGAGAACTCTACCGAAAAGATCAGCAATAAGATGTCCAGGAACACCTGTACCATTATCTGTACAGGTAAGTTGTAAGAAGTCTAGGTGTTTCTCTAATTTCTTATATTGTTTAACATCAAGAAGTTCATTTATCTCTCTACTAGATAGTTTTCTTAAATCAATTGAGATGTTAGGATTTATTCCTCTGTTTTCTGCAGCATCTAAGCCATTTTCAACTAATTCGCGTATGCTGGTAAACACAGCTCGCATAGAATTTCCAAAGCCTGCAATTGCTCTATTTTCATTGAAAAAAGCAGCGGCAGACATCTTCTTAGTAACTGAATTTTCAGACACGTTTGTTACCTCTTCCACTTGAAATTGTACTCCCTTTAATATTGTAATAATATTGTCGGAATATATGCTATTATGGTTATATTATAAGTTATATCTATATAAGTGTAAATTTTAAAGGCAATTGAAGGAAAAAGGAAGGAAAAAAGAGGAAAAATGTTCTCTAATTGTCTGGAATCGCTTCTTTTGGTTTAAATCTGTGAAGGACTACGGAAGTAATGATGAAACCTGTAGTAACTATAAACATAGAACCAAAAGCACCAATTGTACGAGAGGCATCTGCCCCTTTTATTCTGTCTAAGAATTGTTCTTTAATTGCGTCATAAAATATCTTTGTTGCAAAATGAATATTTTCTTGCCAAAAGATTGTTGCCATACTTCCTGGTAATGCAGTGAATGTTTGATGCCAAGTTGGATATCGATGAATTACAGGAAGGTTTTGAACAGAATCAGTGTATTTGGATCTATTAAGGAGACTAAAAGCTTCGAGAAAAGTGGTTGCAAATGTATTATATTGTATTCTATCTGTTCTTTCAACAACACTACCTGTTACTGGCTCGACCATCATTGATTGCATGTGGAATGGATCTCTCCCTACTTGTCCTGGTAACGAGAATGTTAAGAACATATCTCTTGGTTTTAAATTCATATTATACAAACTATTCCATTTTCCAACCTGAATAAAGCTTGCATTTAAGAAGTTTGCATCATGCATCCAATATAAATCATACTTATCCATTTGACGATAAGGCGACCCTGATTGTGCATTGTAAACGTGTACAGTTTCTTCATAGAACAAGGCTGAATCTACCAGAGCTGAATAAGCAAATGGCCTTAGGAAGAATTCATTCCATTGTTGTCTCAATCCTTTTTCTATATCTGGTTGAACAGCAAATGAGTCATAAGTATAACTAAAAGGCTCTACTCCGGCATCTACTGCAGCTGGACCCAAATCCCATAAACCAAATTGAACTTTACTATCTCTTTGCCAGCATTCAACAAATGTATGAAGTTCATCCTTCTCAACAAAATCAAATTGACTAGTAAGATAGCTAAACTCTAAATGAACTAGACCTTGTTCGTAATCTCCTAAATAAATATCATTACCATGAGCGTAGATACCAAAAGCTGTTCCAAGATGATCAGTTCCATTGAATCTGTAATTTTCTGAAGGATTGTGTTTATCTGAGATATCAACAACCATAAAACCATCACTACCTTGAGTTAAGTAGGCTTGGTTTCCATCGATATATATGTCATTGAAAGGCTCATCTCCAGGATAAGCAGCAATTTGACTGTATTCTGTTAAGGTTTTATTTGATTCTATTCGGAAGATTAGTAATCCTTCGATTGCATCTAAAACATAAAGATATAATCCTTCAACTTTAACATCTCTTACATCTTTTAGATTTGAGTAGTTAGCAGAATCATAATGCCATACTAGTTCAATATCCTTTGTAAGAATTTGGCCTATATCTAACACATCAATACCATCAGTTCCTAGAGCAACAAAAGCATCAGAATTTACAATGTCTACTCTTGCATCTATGGCAATAGCTTCTCCAGAAGTATTTAGGAATGTATAAACGGAACTAACAGATTTAGTATCACCACTAAGAGAGGCAACTCTTACTCCATAATTACCGTTAGCTATGACTAAGGCATCGAAAGGTGCAATACCAATAGGATAAAATACGTTAGTAACATCTCTCATATCATTATTTCCAAAATTCCATTGAGTAATTTGATCAATTGAGTATGGATTTGTTGCATTAAGAATTTCTAAACCTGCAGTTCCCTCTACTGCATAGATATATCCATCAATTACAGTATAATCATAGATTTGGCCATCATAATCTCCATATTGACCGATTGCTCTGAAGAGTGAATCAGTAGTATTTACTATTTTGATATCTGTTCCACCTTCTAGAACATAAGCAAGATTATCTTCCATAACTACATCCATTGATCTAGAGTATTGAAAATAGGGTATGTTAGCTATTCCAATTATAGAACCCATCTCTTCAATGTTATTCAGACCTAATCTTTCTGCATAATAAGTGTCTTTGTCCCAATCTACACTCGATGAAGATAGTGTTTCATTCATAAGTAATGGAAATTTCATACCGTTTAGCAATGGGTCCTCGACACCAACAACCCATTCCATTGCAGTTCTAGTACAGACATATGATATTTTGTTATCGTATAACCAATCAAGTGATGGTTTTCCTAGAAGATAACCCAAATATGCTGCAAAAGATTTTGCTGATTCAATTTCTGTTGGAGTATCAATGTCGTAAATGTCAGCTAATAGTTGTACAACATCTACGGTTAGGTCATCAGGTTCAGTATAATCTAATCCTCTTACTAAATCCAAGAAGAATTTCGCAGAACCTTTGTCTCCACTTAATACTGAATAATCATTACCTCCATAAGTTGCATTATAGAGTATTTTATAGCTTGTTGCTTGATCGATATCTAAATCTTGGAAAGCTGGACGAACACTTATCCAATTGTGAGGTAGATATGTTCCTGTATCTACTAAACCTTCACTCTCAGCATAAGCTCTGTTCAAAACTGCATATGCAATTTCACTATAAGTGTATGTTGAGTTGAGAAGATCAATTTCAGATCCTAGGAGATAAGAGGCTATGTAAGCTTGAAAACCATATTCTGTTCCATTTCCAAACTTTTCAATATAATAAGGCCACATGTAATTGAAATTCAAAACTGTCTCATTACCAAATAATGTGGACGCTGTAGAATTATAGATATACTGTCTTCTACTAGTAAATACAATATAATCCTCTTCCTTATTGTACTCAAACACCGTTTTATTGATAATTATATCAAATACTAGTTCTCCTTGCACATAGAAATAAGAAATTGGAGTATTATAATCCAAGTAACCTTCACGATCACTTACATTAAAGAATTCGATAAATGCTTGATCAAAAAATCTTGACTCATTGGTACTTCTAGCTGTATGCATCCAGTCAGAATATGTACCAGTACCATCATTAGGTATTATATCATCTTCAGTTAACTGCCCAAATTCTGTTAAGCCAGCATTAATATCGTTCATTATATTTATAGAATTAATCGGCAGAATTACTCCAATCACAACAGCAGAACTAAAGGTAACTGTCAGAATAAAAGCGCCTATTAATGTTCGAAGTCTTTTGTCCATTGTGAATCCTCTTTTTTCAATACATTGTTTCGTCTCACGAGAGATATTTAAAGTTAATGACAACAGCATGAACTTTATGAGACTAATTTAAGTTGATTTAAGATAGAGCTATTATATATTTTACGCATTGGAAGAAACTTGGCTAAGTTTGGTAATAAGAAGTATCTACAAATCGCTCTAAACAGCATAAATTCAATCCTGGAACTGATAGAATCCAAAAAAGAACTGGAAAAATCACTTCAGTTTCTCAACAACAGGTAAAGAAATCGCCCATTTAGATGCATCGAAAACTGCACCTAAAAATGTGGAATCTTCAAACATAATTCTATCACCTAGTTCGTCATATAAGCTAATCAATAATTTTCCTAGATTTTCAAGACGTTTTAGTACTTCTCTGGGTAAAATATTGTAAGTTAAAATACCTCTTAGAATTGCTCCATTTTCTCGTTTTTGTAGAAATGAGAAGATTACATCTGAGTTACTGAATCTCTCTCTAATCCTTCTGTAACTTGCGGTTGTTAATCCAATAGGACCAGGTTGAATTAGGAAAAATCCTCTAGTAGCTCTAGTTTTTAATGAAAAACTATCACCTTCATCAATTTTTGCTAGAAGTTGGGATAATTCAGGATTATTGTCATATACATCAAAACTAATGAGTCGGCAAATCCCTCTGGCATCTTTGAAAATTCTCAGGAAATTACTTTGATCAACTTGGTAAAATTCTGAAGGCTGTTGAAGACCAATAATAAAATCTGTTATTAGATTTGCTTCTCGTTGGACAAAAGTAGCTAGAATTTCTTCTGAATCTTTGTTTTGGTTATTCTTGATGAGTTTCTCTTCATCAACTAGAACATAGGGAAGATGATTCTTCTGAGATTTTCTTAAGAGACCATAGATAAATGTCATAATTGAAAATTCTTTTATGATATTTTTTTTAGCAACAGGCAAGTGTACAAACATAACGGGCTGTTTATTTGAAGAAAGGATATACAGAGCTATTTCTTCAAAAAGAGCCAAAACAAATGCATTATTTTCTGGGAAAAGAAAGACTAATGATTTGTTACTGATCAATTTATCAACATAAGAATTAATTCTTTCTTCATTTGCTGTATACCACTTCTTACCTTGAAAAAAAGTCATTTCTTCTTCGGAAAGAGAAGGTAGTTCAATTGAAGGAAGTTTACTATAGATATCTGAATCTCCAGATGGAGTTGTTATTACAAGTGAAGAGGGAAGTTGACCATTGAATCTTTTCTTCATACTCTTAAGAATGTTTAACCCATAATTTTCACCAAAAACTAATCCAATTGGTGATTCTTTTATATCTCCTTCAATAAATAGAGTATCAGAAATTTCACATCCATTCAGATCTTTATCAGTTATAATGTTCGAATGGTTAAATCTGTATAAGCCATTGAATAAGATAGGATATTCATCAGCTGATTTTTTCTTACCTTTGCTAAAAATAGAACGAATCCATGACATTTTTGTTTCAATTGCATTTAGTTGCAAGGATTTTTAAGACTTTTCAGCTAGCTACATGAAAAAGAGATTATTTCTCAGTTGATAATGTTTCTTCAACATTTAACAACTGAATTGTATGGGTTTTTCCTGAGATTCCTACCATTGATCCAGCTACTAATACAACATTGTCTTTTGCATCAATGTACTTTTCTTCATGAAGCTTCTTAATAACATTGAATACTAGCTCATCGTAATTATCTTCATACTTATGAAAAATAGGTTGAACACCCCAAAATAACCTTGTTACACGTTTAGTAAATTGATTATGAGAAACGGCATAAATAGGTAAATTTTCTCTATTTCTAGAAACCATACTTGCTGTATACCCAGTCTGAGTAAGAGCAATAATTGCTTTTACTGACATTCTCTTAGCCA
>JAGLXK010000326.1 GCA_023132955.1 Candidatus Heimdallarchaeota archaeon | reverse complement strand
CATAAAAGGACAATATTTTCGAGATATTATCTTCTTTTTTAATTGGACACTTTGATAGAGTTTATTAACTATAATCTAATAACTTAATAGACAGAGAAACAAATAAAAGGATTATAACAACATTAATTCAGAGGCAAGTATATGTCGCTTATAGATTGGTTTGAGAATTTACCACCAGCAAGTTTAACTGACACAGGAGTGAAGATGCTAATTTACCTTTTAGTTATTTTCACATTTCTAAGTGCTCTTGTAGTATTCATTACAACTAGAGTATACCGAAAGAAAGAAGCCCCTTCTCTCCTTGGTTTAGATATGGATTCAGATCTACCCACACCTTCAGATATTCCTTCTTCAGAACGTATTGCTATTCTTAAAATTGAAAAAACAAAGTTCGAGGCAGCACAACAAGCTTTGTCTAATACACATAGAAAGAAGGAAATTAGTGAATCGGTATTCGGTAGACTATCAGTAAGATACGCATCTGATGTTAAGAAAATTGAAGATGAGATTGAAAAGACAGCAAGAGAAGCTGAAGTTTCTCAACTTGAAGAGGAACTAAAGAAGATGCAGGGAGATTATCTGAGTAAAATAAAGGGTGAAGAGAAGATAGATGTTCCTTCAACAACCCCAGTAACTGCACCTCCAGCTCCCCCAGTAGCCGTTAAACCTCCAAAAAGGAAGAGAAAAGGCAAAGCTGTTGCAACACCTGCTGCACCTCCAGTAACTGGCAAAGCAGCTCCCCCACCACCTCCAGGTGTGGGTAAGATACCACCGCCTACAGCAATTCCAAGCCCACCAATGCCAACACCAATACCAACTGGTGCACCAGTTACAACACCTTCAATTCCAGCACCAACTGTTCCAACTCCAAAACCACCAGGTGTAACAGCAGCTCCAGTAGTTGCTCCAGTGGGAGGAGAAGGAGAAGGAGATTTGTTTGCTAAGAGTACATCGATAGCAGCTCTTCGAAAAGAGATGTTAAAAGAATTAGACAGATTAAAGAAATTCATGAGCGAGCAGCAATAAAATTTGCTTCATGATGGTAAAATTCTTGTCTGAAAAGGAAAGAAAATAGAAATATTTTCTACTCTTCTTATTTTTATTTTACAAAATTGATGATAGTAAAAAAGTTTTAATTTGTTCTCACTAAATTGGTTTCAATTCTAATTAGCTTAAAGTGACTTATAATGAATTCAAAAGATTCGAAATTCTCAGATCAAGAAAAATCTAAATTTCTTGCGGCTCAAAAAGCAGCGAAAGAATTCATTTATGATGGATTTGTTGTAGGAGTAGGAACTGGTTCAACAGTGAAGTACTTCATTCAACAATTAGGAGAGCTTGTTGATAAAAACGAATTGGAAATAATCACTATCCCATCTTCTGCAGAAACTCATCTTGAATTGGTTAAAGCAGGATTACCTGTTTCAACGTTACTTGAATATCCTGAGATAAACATCTATGTAGATGGTGCAGATATCATTACTAAAGATTATGTTATGATTAAGGGAGGCGGGGGGGCTTTAACATTAGAAAAAATAATAGCAAGAGCTTCTCAAGAATTCTTAGTAATTGCAGATAGCTCAAAATATCCAAGAGATCTGTTAAGCTATCCCGTTCCTGTAGAAATCATAAAACAGGCAATCATAACAGTTCTTCAACCCATATTCAATCTAGGAGGAGAACTTCAACTTCGATATGGTACAGGAAAGAAAGGACCAGTTATAACAGACAATGGTAACATAATAGGAGACATAACCTTCAAACGAGAATATGATCCGTTTAACATGGAGATGAACTTGAATAACATTGCTGGAATCGTTGAAAATGGACTATTTCCTTCTGATGCAGATAAAATCATTATTGGTAAAAAAAATAGTGCAAAATTGATAAAGAGGGGTTCATAGCTTACAATAAAGCTGTAATGGTATCTCCCTTGTGATGAGCTTCCATGAGCATTTTACCTATTTCTGTATTTTTTGCGACACTTATTTCACTAGTTTTACCAACTGTTAATTGAGTCAAGGGTGATCCGTTTACTGTTAGAATAACATCTTTACCTATACAAACACTAGGAAACACAAGATTAAGTTTCCCCTTAGACGGATACATATCAATGACAAATTCCATTTCTTCTTGCTCGTTAAATGATTTTACAGTTATTGATAATCCCAATTTCTGTTCTATTTCATCAATATTACGCCCATCCTTTCCAATTACACGGGGTTTATCTTTATTGGAAACAAATAGGGTAAGAGAATTTGGTGGAGCAAAGTCATAGGTAAAATCATAAACAGAATATTTCTTGAGAACCTTTTGTATTTGAGCTGAATTAGCCGTGATTGTTTTACCTGTTTTAGAGTGTTTCATACTTAGTTTCTTGAGAGGTGAAACAACAATTTGTTCTCCAAATGTATAAATTTCATACTCAACCTTATCTGTGTGAAAATCTTTAACCTTAATAACTGGGCGACTTAAATCACGTTCAGTTAGTCCTGTTGGCATTGTTACTGTAAGCTCAAGTGTATAAACCTTCGATATTTTCCCTTCAGAAATGAAGATAATTGTGTCAACAATTGATGGGATAATACCTAAATCAACTCTTTTGATAAATCTTTGAATACCATCTATAGCTTGAGTAGCATGAACAACTCCAAGCAACCCTACTCCTGCTAAACGTAAATCGGAATAAGTTTCGAAATCCTTAGTTCTTCGCAATTCATCATAAATTACATAGTCAGGTCTCATTAGAAGAACCAAATCTGCAGACGCAGAAATATCTCCTTCAAAACCGGACATTTGTGTTATTCTGTTGTCCACTTGGAGATCTCTTGGATTTTCAAAAGTTTTAACAATTTTATCTTTATCAGCATAGAATTCAGCCATTGCTGTAGCAAAGGTACTTTTTCCAGCACCAGGTGGACCTGCAATAATTATTCCTTCAGCTTGCGTTTCTATCCTTTCAAGGAGCTTTGAATCAATTTTATAGTCCCCTAAGGTTAGTTTTACAATTGGTCTAACAGCAGTAATTTCCATCGCATCACTGAAGGGGGGTCGAAGTATGACAATTCTAGTATTTTTCAGCTGGATTACTGTTGTTCCATGTCGGTCAGATTCTATAAAACTATCTTTTTCTCTAGAAGCTCTTTCAATTACGTCTTTTGCTAGTTCATCTAATGTCTCGCGAGTTAGAATGGGTTCTCCTTGAAGAGGTACTAATTGAAAATTACCAGGAAGTCCTTTTTTTGCTAGAGGTAAGTTGTTTTCTCTTAGATGTATAGACATAGTTTGTTCATCAAAATAATCTTCAACTTTCTTTCCCAAACTTTTTGTTTCCTCTTTCATGAAAACAACTGCTAATCCTTCAGCTTTTCCTATCTCTGCCATTACACGGTCAGAAGTTATTAGAATGGCATCATATTCAGCTGCTAGTTCTCTAATTTGAGCATCCAACTCACCTATTGATGCCCCTCTAATTTGGTTATATGTTGGTCTTTGACCATCAATAATCATGTTTATACCTTGTTTTGCACAAAAATCTCTCATACGTTGTAATTCTTCTAAAGCTGTCATACCTGCTGTTTTAGCCTGATTTGCCATATTTTCAATTTCAGCTATTACAACGCGAGAAAGAACGATTGATTCAATATCTTCTTTTTCAGCAAGATATTTTAGAAACTGACCATTGATTATTGTTGAAGTATCTGGGACATAATGCATAATAAAACCTTAACCTTCTATATCTATTTTTGTGAATTCTAATTCACTTACACTATAGTAAGAAACATCTCCTAAACCATCTATAACGGCGAAGATCAACTGCTTACTGATTTCTTTTGCTTGAGAAACAATTTGATCAATATCGTCAATATCAAACAGTACACCTTCTACCATTGTAACAACTAATGCCAAATGTTTAGCATTGTTTGGTGTTGCTCCTCTCTCATATAACTCAAAGTATTTTCCAGTTTCAGTGTGTTCTTTTACTACATAACCTCTGTTTCTTAGGTCCTTGTATAGCAAAAAACGAACCAAAAAATCTGGAATTTTGTTTGAAAAATATGCTACTACATCTGATAAAGGTAAAGAAGCTTCGCTTTCGCTTATTACATCAATTTTTTTCCTTTCTAATAATAGAACAGTCTCATATGGACTGAGCTTAACATTACCAGATTTAGTATGTTTTCCAAACCAACCTTGACTATAGATAGAATTACCTTCTTTATCATTTATCAAAGCGTATTCATCATGGAGTTTAGCAACGATAACCATTTTCCTAGTAATAGTGAAAGGGAGATAATATTAAAAATTGGTGTTGAAAGATATTTTAGATTTAATGAAACTAAAGAAACAACTGCAAACTTTGTTAGAAGACAAACTTGATGGTGAACTA
>JAGLXK010000325.1 GCA_023132955.1 Candidatus Heimdallarchaeota archaeon | reverse complement strand
GGAGTATTCAACACTTTGATACCTCTCGCCATTGTAACTTCAAGATCTATATTATCGAGACCTACTCCAGCTCTTCCTATTACCTTAAGGTTAACAGCTTTTTCTAGGAGCTCTCCTCGAACTTTTGTAGCAGATCTTACTATTATGGCATCATATTCCCCAATTATTTGAGGGAGTTCTTCTTTTGGAATATCCCATCCAACTTTCACTTCAAATCCTGCATTTTCAAGTATTTCTATTACTTTTTCATTTAATTTGTCAGATAATAATATTTTTGGCATTTTTTTCACCTATAGATTCCACACTTCTTCAATTGCTGCTAAGAGTTCCTTCAATCCATCTAGAGTATGGTCGCCCATGTGACCTATTCTAAAGGTTAAACCTTTTAGTTTCCCGTAACCATTTGCGATAACTAAATTCTTCTCAGCTAAACCTTTGTTAAGTTCTCCAACATCTTTCTCTAGTTTATTTTCCACAGTAGTTACTGTTACAGATCTATAACCTTCTTCAGCAAAAAGACCAAAACCATGTTTTAGAGCCCATTCGTGCGTATAGTCAGCCATTTCTTTATGTCGTTTGAAGATATCCTCTGCTCCTTCTGCTAACATCTGTTTAAGCTTATAATCTAAAGCGAATAGTAAAGAGATATTTGGAGTTGAAGGTGTTTGTTTCTTCTTTTCATAATAGCCAAGGATTTTTTCTAGATTTATATACAATCCTTTCGAAGGAACTTCTTTTGCTCTGTCTAAAGCTTTTTGTGAGACGATTCCGATTGCAAGACCAGCAGGCAATGCGAAACATTTCTGGGTTGATGCAAAAACCAAATCAGTTCCCCATTCATCTGGGAGTAGCATATCGCCACCCATTGATGAAACTGCATCGACAACCAATAAAGTATCAGGATAGCTTTTAAGTAAATTCCCAATTGCTTGGAGATCAGCTTTAACTCCTGTACTGGTTTCATTGTAGCAGATAGTAACAACCTCATATTCTGATTTATCAAGTCTTTCTTTTATCATCTCTACAGTAATTGCCTTTCCCCACTCAACTTCTAGTTTTGATGCAATTCTTCCACTGTCAACAATTGCTTCATACATTCTCGCTGAAAAGGAACCATTTACACAACAAAGTGCTTTCCCAACAGGAGTAATCAAGTTTCTTGCAGTTATATCCATGAACAAAGTTCCGGATGCAGTCAAAACCAAAACATGCTGTTCTGTTTTGAAAAATTCTCGTAATTGAGTTAGAACACTATCGTAAAGAAGTGTAAAATCATTACTTCTATGACCAAACAAAGGTTTAGCTTGTTCTTTTAGAACATCTTCTTTTACCTCTGTTGGACCTGGTATCCATAATTTTTTGTGCATTATATCACCTTATTTATTACGTAATATTGAAAACACTATATAGAAAAAGGTTATTGTCAATAGATGACTAATCTTCAGATGAGGGAATCCTGTATAGAAGTTGTTCAATTGGTCCTTTATCTATTTTTACTGGAAGCTCATACCCACTTGAACGATTGTTTAACCACAATTTGATTCCAGAGTAAAACAATGAACTTAATTGTAAAGACAATGTGAAAATGAGCGAGAAGAAGATAACATCTTGGGGAGCTCCTTTGAAGAACAAAAGATATATCGATATTGGAACTACTAAAAGACAAATTGAAGCCATTGGTAACCCTAGAAAAAGATATACTACTTCATTCCAGATTTGGAGAAGTACATCTCCTCCCCTTTCTCTTAGAATTGCGATGAAAACAACCATGAAGAGCAGAATTGCTGCAATTGATAATAGAACAGCTACAATGGCAATAACCCAGACATTATGAACATAATTATTAACAATTACTAGCGATAAACCAACAATTAAGAAGAAGAAACCAATAAATACACCTTCACTGTAAACATTTTCTTCATTGTTTTTCAAGGCTGAAATCATTATGATAGTTTCTTATTATCTTCTATAAATTTTTTTCAAGAACAAATTAGCTTGAGAAGAGAAAATGCAAAGTATTATATCAGTTTTTAAATCTTTCCAAAAACCAAAAGAAAAAACCCTTAAAACGCCATAATATTTTGATTAGAGGCCCTTAAACTTGAAATTCACATATGATTATTATGGTAAGGTTTTTTTAGTCGAGTTTTGAATTGTGTGTGATGGCTCTTCAAGATAGAGATAAACAGAAGTCAGCATTAGAAAAAACTCTTCAGAAATTTTCAGAGTTATTACCTTCTGTTAAACCTGAAGTACCTCCTGCTGAAAAAGCGTTAGCCATTATTGATGGTACCGCTAAATCAAAAGCAGCTGTTCTATGTGCTGGGGAGTTAAATAGACATTTTGGAACAAAAATCGATGTTATCTGTTTCTATACAGAACAATCTCTAACAGATTCAGAGACAACTAGAGAAAGCTATGAAGACTCTCTAGCTTTTGCATATGAACATCTTCGTAGTGAGGATTTTGAAATTAAAGGAGAAGTTGTTGAAAACTTGGAAAATCTTAGGTCTATTCTGGACAATGTTCTTCTAACAACAGAATATGATCTTATTATTGTACCTTCCTCATTTATAGGCTTGGAGGAAACTCAGATAACAGAAGATGAAGATGAAGATACAGAAGCCAGTATTACAGTCTTAGGAAGTTTATTTGATCATCTTCTAGAAGACATCAAAGAAATCCCTGTTCTTTTAGTAGAGAGTGAAAGGATAAATCTCGACTTACTATTCAGAAATATTGGTTTATTTTTCAGTAATACTACACAATTACCTTATATGTTTGAAAAAGCTCTAAAATACAGTTTAAAGAAATCTGATATACATTGTTTGATTAATATTGATCCAAGTTATCATGAAAGTAAAAGTAAAGAGGAATTAGAAGCTCTTGTAAAGAAATCAAAAGAAGATTTAGAAAGGTTTGAAAGAGCAAATTCAGAAGTTTTTCGTGAAGCATCAAGATTCGTCGATACACACATAATGTCAACAAATAGTGTGGAAGTTTTCAAACAGGAACTCTCAAGCTTTGGTAAGGATACAGGTATTCTTATTATTTATATGCCTACTACACATTCCAGCCTCTATGGTTTTTTCACAGATTTGCTTGAAGATCCAGATATATCTTTTCCAATTTTAATTGCTAAAAGAAAAATAGTAGTTGAGAAAGAAAAACCAAAGGAAGAAGAAGAACCAAA
>JAGLXK010000324.1 GCA_023132955.1 Candidatus Heimdallarchaeota archaeon | reverse complement strand
CATACAAAGGTGTCACTCTTATAAATTCAGGAACTTTTCAGTATCAAACTAGTTATCAAAAAAGTATGAATATTAATCCAACAGCTGGTTTAACATATTTTATTAACTTAAAATTATTACAAAGAACCCAAATAAATTTTCAAGAAATGAAATAAATGTAAAAGATGTCGTTTTCCTATTCCATGTGTAGTTCGCCTTCATCAATCTGAACATACGATAATATATCCGCTATTGTAGGTGCATGATTTGATAATACTGCGATTGCATTTTTGAATTCTTCAATATCACTAGTTCCCCCAACTAGATGAAAATCTCCTATAGATTTGAGAATTAGAAAACCGTCCTTTCCACGAACCATCACATCATTGATTGGGGCATAAGATAGCCTTTCAAGTGCTAATCTTGCAGCTGCCACAAGTGCTGCTCCAATTGCTGAAAGTTCTGTTGAATTTGCAGTTTTATCTCCAGCGTAAAAAGCCACCCTATCTCCTGTTGCTGTTAAAATAGCAAGAGCTTCTAATTTTGCTTCTTGTGTAATATCTTTTAACTCTTTAGCCAGTGCATATGCGATTTTTCTTTCAAGTCTCATTAATATCTAAATCACTTTAACCATAAATTAAGTTAATTAATGTTACTATGCTATTAATTGGAATAAAAAAACTAAAGATAAGATAAGCTGCTAATTCCTCCACTTTAAGCGTTTTTCCTATTTTTTTTCACATTATCAGAATTTTTGTCGAAAAATTAAAGTGGAAAAGACTTGCCATAAGTAATATTTTTAAACGCTTTTCTTTATTCAACTTCAATAAGAGATTACCAAGCTTATGTAACAAGTTATAGGTGTGATTCAATGTCAAGCGATACAGGTATATCCGGAATGCTAGGACGCTTTTGGAAAAAAATTGTTAAACATTTCGAAGATTATGAAATAAACAGAGAAGCTCTTCTTAATAGAATAAGTCTATTGATTATTCTCGCAGCAGGTATTACGATTAGATTGTTTTCTTTGATGAAAGGATATGATCCACTAATCAAGGCATTTGATCCATATGTTCAGTTAGTAAGTGCCGAATATATTAGTGATAATGGTTTTATAAATTTCGTACACTGGTTCAAAAATAATTCTTGGTATCCTTACGGTTTCCATACAGGAAGAGAACTATATTGGGGAGTTCCTGTAAGTGCAGTTATCATTAAAGGATTATTAGGTATATTCTCCATTGAAGTAACAATTACACAAGTAGCATACTTTAGTCCAGTATTTTATGGGTTCTTTACAATTATTGCCTCTTATTTCCTCGGAAAAGAAGCAGTTAGTACTAGAACCGGATTATTCACGGCATTCTTCATGGCTTTTGCCCCTGCTTTTGTATCAAGAAGCACGGCTGGGTTTTTTGACAATGAATCAGTAGGGATTCTATTTACAGTTTTAACCTTGTATTTCTTTATACGAGCAATGAAACGTGGTGGTACCATTTCATCATTTTTAGCAGGTGTAAGTTTAGCTTTATTGATTGGAAGTTGGGGAGCTTATAGATATATCTTAGATTTATTACCTTTAGCAACTTTCTTCCTAGTTGTAACGAGAAAACTTACATTCAAACTGATTAAAGCTTATACTATTACGATTGTCACGGCATTAATGATAGGATTCTTGGTGCCTAGAGTAATGGTTAACAAGTTCTACAATATTGAAGTCATGATTCCTGTTTTGATGATTGGCCTTCTAGTTTTGGTAGGAATAGTACAGAACCTTTCCCGAAGCCTAAGTGAAAAAACGTTTAAACAAGTTATAATTATAGGTTCAATAACGGTACTGTTTTTGTTAGCTATTCTAATCACAGTATTTCTGTCCTTAGGTATGTTCACAAACATTGCTGCTAAATTCTGGGCAGTTATTCTACCGGGAAATCGGAAAGGAATTCCGATTATTTCGTCAGTAAGCGAACATCAACCCATGACTTGGGCTGAACTCTTCAATAGCATCCATATTATGATGTTCTTGATTCCCTTAGGATTATATTACTGTATTAAAAAACCAACAGATGTAAATATAATCATCCTTACTCTTGGAGTAACTACAATTTACTTCTCAGGATCAATGGTGAGGTTGGTATTATTATTATCTCCAGCTGCTTCATTATTAAGCGCACTTGCCATTGATAAATTACTTTATACTTACTCTTTAAGTGCTCATGGTAAAATTGCTCTGACTAAAAGAAAATTAAGAATCACGAAATCAATAGGTAGAGATGAAGCTATAGTAGCTTATTTAGTAATATTCGGTTTACTTATTACATTTACTTTCCAAAGCGTAAAATTAGCTGAACAATATGCTCAATCCGAGATGGCCCCAGTAATTTATCGAGAATTAGGCTTTCCATCTACAGACTGGCAAGAAGCTTTGTTGTGGTTAAGAAACAATGCTCAAGGAGAAGGTATAGTTGCAAATAGTGCCCCTGTCGTTATGAGTTGGTGGGATTATGGTTATTGGATTACGAATTACGGTAATGCAACGTCGCTTGTAGATAATGCAACTACGAATAAAACACAAATCGGTATGGTAGGAACCATGCTAATGTGGAACTTCACTGAGTCAGTTAAATTGATGTATAAATATAATGTAAAATATGTCTTAGTTAATACTCAAGCTGGAATTCCAGGTCTTGGTTCAGACTTAGGAAAGGCACTATGGTGTATAAAAATTGCTGAATCTACAGTACCAAGATATGGAATGACTGAAGAAGCTTTCTATGGTTTAAATGAAGCAAAAACACAACACCAATATCTAGAACCATTCTACTCTTCAGTTCTTTATAGACTATCAGCTTATGACCAAGCTACTGGTTTTGCATTTCCAGACACACCTGGAACTGGATCTCCTATAAGTGATTATCCTGGATTGTTAGTTGATGCAGCACAAAATCCTGTTTATGACCTTAAAGGTCCAGATGGTATAACATACTTCAGTGAAGTGTTCAGAAGCTATGGTATAGCTAGAGGCATAGCAGATTCCAGATTATTTCCACTAGTTAGGATTTATGAAGTAATTTATCCAGAAGACATTGTTCAGCTTTCTGCTGAAGTTAACAATAATTATCCTGTACCTGAAAAAACTGAAGATTAGCTAATAATCTTCAACTATTTTTCCTCTTTTTATTTTTCATTTTGAATCAATTTCATCTAGTCAAATATCTTGTATTTGAAGTGGGTAATATTACAAATGGTAATACTCAAACTACTGAATAGGAGAATTAGACAAAAACAACGCAACCAAAATGCTTTTAAAAATTCAACGGGGGGATAATACTAATAGTACATCAAATAAATAATGTTAGTACTGCTAATCAAAAAGGTGTATATGAAATGAGCTCAAAAGGGAAACCTCATTTGAATTTGGTAATCATTGGTCACGTTGATCATGGTAAATCTACTATGACTGGACATTTACTCTATGTATGCGGAAGCATTTCAGAAAGAGATATCCAAAAATTTGAAAAAGAAGCTGAATTAATAGGACGAGGCAGCTTTAAATTTGCCTGGGCTTTAGACAAATTAAAAGAAGAGAGAGAAAGAGGGGTAACCATCGATCTTGCATTTTATAAATTCCAAACAAAGAAATATTACTTTACAATTATCGATGCGCCTGGACATCGTGATTTTGTTAAAAACATGATAACAGGTACTTCTCAAGCTGATGCAGCAATTCTCGTAATCAGTGCTGGTACAGGTGAATTCGAGGCTGGAATTAGTGCAACAGGGCAAACTAGAGAACATGCTTTACTAGCAAAAACACTAGGTGTTGATCAACTAATAGTAGCTGTCAATAAAATGGATCTTGCTAACTACAAACAAGAACGTTTTGATGAAGTTAAAGATGAAATGACAAGAAACCTCAAACTATTTGGTTTTGACATGAAGAGAGTACTCTTCGTTCCAACAAGTGGTATGAAAGGAGACAATCTTAATGAAAAACCAGAATCTATGCCATGGTATGCAGGCCCTACAATTCTTGATGCTTTAGATACTTTTGAAGTACCACCTAAACCAGTTGATAAACCATTAAGACTACCTCTTCAAGATGTTTATACAATCACAGGAATTGGTACAGTTCCAGTTGGTCGTGTTGAAACTGGTGTTCTTAAACCAAAGGATGACGTAATCTTCCAACCTACAGGTAAAAAATCAAATGTAATGTCTATTGAAATGCATCACGAATCAATTCCTGAAGCCATACCTGGAGATAACATTGGTTTTAGTTGTAAAGGTTTAGAAAAGAAAGATGTTCGTCGTGGAGATGTTGTTGGTCATGTAGCCAAACCTCCAACCATTGTAAAAGACTTCACAGCAACAGTACAAGTAATCAGACATCCTTCTGCAATAGCAGTGGGATATTCACCAGTTATTCACTGTGGAACTGCTCAGGTTGCTACACGTTTTGCTGAGCTTAAGACAAAAACTACAAAAGGTGTCAAAACAGATAAACCAGACTTCTTGAAGAATGGAGATACAGCTGAAGTAGTAATGATTCCAACTCGTGATATGGTTGCGGAAAAATATGAAGAATTCCCACAATTAGGACGTTTTGCAATCAGAGACATGGGTCAAACTGTAGCCGTTGGTATTATAAAAGACGTAACACCAAAGTAATTCTTTTTTATTTTCTTTTTTTCTTTATTTTTGTAGTTTAAGTACACTGAAAACAGAATGAAAACGAGAACAATTCACTATTTAGTCGGTAGTATATTGTCTAAAATCATTTCTACAGAGAAGGATTCAAGATCCTCATAATTTTGTCCAACACCTAAGAAAATTATAGGTTTTTCGCTTATATGAGTAACTGAAACTGCAGCTCCACCTTTGACATCGGCATCAATTTTATTTAATATAGAAGCATCGATTCCAATTTTTTGGTTGAACAGCTTTACTTGAGAAATTAGGGAATTACCTGTAAGGGCATCACCCACAAAAAATTTTAGATCTGGTTCTGAAACCTTACATATTTTTTGCAGTTCAGCCATTAGATTTGAATTAGTTTCCATTCTTCCTGCTGTGTCGATTAAAACAACATTTATCCCTTTTGAAATCGCATGATTTATCGCATCATAAGCAACTGCAGCAGCGTCAGAACCGTAGTTTTGAGCAATTACTCTTATATTTAGATTATCTCCATGCTTCTGCAATTGTTGGATACTTCCTGCTCTAAAGGTGTCTCCTGCGGCAAAGACGCTTGAATATCCATTATTCATTAGATATTTTCCAATTTTTGCAATAGAGAGCGTTTTTCCTACACCATTAACCCCAAAAAAAGCTATAACTAGAGGATTTTTTCTTTCTCTTGCAATTTTTACATGTTCAATGAGATCTATAGATTGTGATGGAGTCAATATTTCTAATAATACTTCTCTTAAGGATGCCAATACAATTGACCTAGTGTTAGAAAATCTTGTATACTCAATCTCTAACAATTTCTTTGCAAATCTTTTACAAATTTCATCGGTTGTTTTTACAGCAACTTCGTTTTTGATGAAAATATCCTTTAGTTCTTTGTTTACTTTTGCAATTGATTTTGCGGAAAAATCAGTAATTGTAATCTTTTTGAAAGCTTTTGAAACGCTTTTTCGAAGTTGATCAAACAAGAGAATCTCACTTCTCCTCTTACATAACAGATTTGACCACTCTATCAATCTCTTTCAAACGTTCTATTACTTCATTGTAACTAGCTTTTATTTGAGTGAGTTGATTTTCGACATCTGTCTTCTTCTTTTTGATACCTTCAGTAGCATCTTGAAGTGATTTTTCACTGTGAACTCCTGCCCCTATTGTAACAATAACTTTCTCACCATTTTCAACTGTTCCATATATGAAATTACCCGCCCCTATAGGAACTAGAATTTTGTTATTTTCCTCTGCTTTGTCAAGATCTCCCAATGTTTGTTCAGCACTATGAATTTCGTTATAATAACCATTCAAAATTTCTATTTGTTGGTTATATCTAGTTGCTTGTTGCTCTAATTGTTGAGCAGCCATTAATAGATTATTTAGTTCCTCTTGAGAAACTTGTTGAGGGGAAGAATCTTTTGACAGTCCTTTCACTTCCTTTTTGGAATAGCTAAATCGTCTTCTGTAGCAAATGCCTTGATAACTGGATCCTTAATCTCATCGGGGTTGGTGATTTCTTTGATATCTTTAGGATCAATAAAAATCAAATTTCGTTTTACTTTATGTTTGCTTCCAAGAATGTTATAGATTTGTTCCAAAGCATCTTTTTGATTTAATGCTCTAACGTATTTACCAAAAGGTATCTTATCTTTTCGCCTCTTATATTCGCCACGGATATGGAATGTTTTAACAGAGCTCATCTAGCGTTCACCTTATCTTAGTTATTTCCCGATTGCAAAAGGGTTTTTCAAGTTTTTGAATCTAAAGTCTTTAAGGAGTTAATAAAACTTCAAAGATTCTCATACTTTCTGGTCCTGTACTATCAGTACCAATTACTGCTCCTTTGGAATTAGCGATTATACCAACTCTTGGATAAGGAATTCCTCTATTAATAGTACAAACATCAACTTTAACTCGGAGAATGGACGCAATTTCCTTAATTTCTTCCTCAGAAAGAAGAGGATGAACAAGTGCTCCTCGATTTGTAGACATTACAAGACTACCGACTAGTGGAGAACCAAGAAGATTCCCTACAGTTATCTCTATGTTTAATTCATCTTGAATCTGTTTTTGAGCATTCTTTTCAAGCATATCACTTACAATTGCTCCTTTATCGTTCATAACAATTAGATTTCCAAGAGCAGTATATTTACTGTTTAGTTCCACGAGTTCAGTCTGATCAGAAAGGTTTTCTTCAAGTATTTTATATTCCTTTTCTTTAATGTTTTGAGGGACAAAAATAGCTTTTGAGTTACCTACAATCATAGTTCCAACAAGAACTGAATTTGCAATAGTAGTTTGAATTACATTTACACTCAACGTATTTGAAATCACTTTGAGAGAGGATTCTTTAACACTATAAGGAACAATGGAAAAATCTTCGGTAGACAATGCAAAAACACCTAATCCCGAGTTGCCTAAAATAGTAGTCTTTGCAATGTCCAAAATTATCTACCTCAAAAAATGAAAATAAAGGATCAGTTTATTTAGACTGTTCCTCTTCTGAAGTTTCTTCAGGTTCAGAAGTTTCGACGGGGGCTATATCTACCTCTTCTCCGTCTTCTTCCTCCTCTTCCTCCTCTTCTTCATCTTCTAATTCTCCAGGAATTGCGATACCATCAAGTTGTGGGCGTGCTGCAGCATCCACTTTTTCATGAATTAGTTCAACTGTAGCTATTTTTTCCTCTTCAATTGTTTCAACTATTGCACGAACCTTAATTTTCCTTGGTGGTTTTTTAATTCCTCTTTTCCACATGAACTCATTTAATTCCTCGTCTATTATAACATCATCAGCTTTTGTATGCTTGTAGATGTATTCTTTGAGGAGTCTAATAGCTCTTGGAGTCCTCTTATATGGTGCTGTCTTATTCAATTGAGGATAAAATGGAATGGTGTAAATGTTCTCTATAGATTCTTGAGACATGATTCTTCTTCTCCTTATCTTTTAATACGGGTAGATCTCCATCTTCTACGTTTTGGATGGGTTCGAAAGCGTCTGTTAGTTCGTATAACACACCAACTTGGAACAGGTTTGTTAGATTTCATTTCTTTTGCATACCTGAGTTTTCTTGGTAGTTGTTTATTTCTTGCCATTATAATCGCCTTATATCGATTTTTGATTCTCTTTTTTGCCCTTGAATTTGACGAAGAATTTCTTTTAGTTGATCGTCAGTTAATTTATCATTGATTGCTCCTTGTTGAGTTAATTGTATCAGTCTTACTTCAACAGCTTCTGCGAGTTGAGGACGAACAAGTTTAACGTTAGTAAGACGTTGTCTAGCTTCTTCAGTAAGAATTTGACGAAGGATTACTTGCTTTTGAGCTTCAAGAGTTGCTTGTTGCTCCTCTTGTGCTTGAGCTACTTGTTGCTCTTGTAATTGTGCTCTTTTCCTTTGCCTTATTGCTTCCAATTCGTCTTCATCATACATTTCTTCGCACCCTTGCTTATTGAACTGTTCAAGGTTTAATTTCCGTAACTGAATTCTTCTCAATAATCTTAATATTTTTCTAAAGCGGGGATTTCTCTCTTTAAATCAGCTGATAATTTATCTACAAAAGAATGACCTTTTGGAGTCAAAACACGTCCTACAATTACTCGTCCTTTGCTACCATGACCACTCTTCTTCTGGATATATTTTGCTTTTTCTAATTGCTGAAGTATCTTTCTAATTATAGCTCCACTACCTCTAGCAAAGTGCTCAGGCTTTACACCCCTTCTATTACGACCACCATAAGCAATTCGTAATCTTGATACACCTATTGGACCATAAAGGTAGATTTTTCTTAACATAGAGGCAGCTCTAATATACCACCAATCTTCTTGAACCGGAGAACTTTCTTTATGAACTCCAGTTTTGGCATATACAGCCCATTCTGGTGGTTTGATTTCTGCTTCCTTTTTCAATTCTTCAGTTATTTTTTCAATAAGTAAATCAGATGGAACATCATAAGCTGTTGGCATAATTTTCACTCGTCCTCTTGAGTTTTGAAAGAGAGAACTCTTATGTATTTTTCAGTCTCTGGGGAACAAACCACGTTTAAAAAGATTACTTTGCTAGTTATATGGAAGGAATAAAATTATAAACATAAAAGGGAAATTAGGATAGATTTAAACAAGAAATCTAACATAGGAAGTTATTGAATGAGTACAGAAAAATCAGAGAAAACAAAAGATTCGAAGAACTTTTTCGGAACCATAAACAATTTTCTGAAAAAAAGTTACCATCAATATCTTGGTTCCTTGGACAATTTGTTTATTTTTATAGGTATTATTTTAACTGTTTTTAGTCTAATTATGAGCTTTATTTATGGTCACGTGATCGCATGAATCATTCTTGTAGTGTGTGAAGTACTCTTGATAGGAGTCTAAATTTTTAAACTTATATGACAAAACTTATTCTTAATCCGGTGTAGAGAATCTTTCAATAATATGCTCACTAAGAATTTCAAACGATTTGTCTATGTTCAATCCTGTTTTAGCTGAGGTTTCTAGAAGAAAATTTTCTATTGAATGCTCTTTTGTTTTCTTATTCAGCTCTTTTACAAACGACTTTATTTCTTCAATTGTTACTTTTTGTTCATCGACAAGATCCATTTTATTTGCAAGTATTATGACAGGAACAACTCCTCTACCGCTAAATTGGTATAACTCCTCTATCCAACTACCTAAGTTAAGAAATGTTTCTCTTCGAGTTATATCCAACACCGCTAAGGCTCCGAAACATCCTTTGAAAAACCTTGGTCTAACATTTTTGAACATGGGTTGCCCTGCCAAATCCCAGATTTGATATTTTATCTTATACTCATCTACAGTTCTAGTAGTGGCAGCAAAATCAGCTCCAAGAGTAGCTAAATGCTCTTTCTGAAACCCCTCACCTAGATATCTTTTCCTTATGGATGTTTTACCAACGGCAGCATCACCAATTAAAACTAACTTAATCATATATGCACTCGTTGATTTAGGCTGAGGATCTACATCTGAAAAATGTTCATCATCTATACTTTCCCTATGTTTTTTGATATTTTCTTTAAACATAATGGGACCTTTATCTGATTTTACATCCTTACTCTTGGGAGATTGCTTCTTATTAGCCATGTTATCTGTTAAATAGTGAATGTTAACTATATAAAAATATGTGGTAGCATTTTGTGAAATACAGGAAAAAAGGAATAATATGTTCCAATTTCAAGTTTCTCTAGACATAATCTGATGAATAATTTGATAGTTTTTGGCTAATTTCCCGATTTCTTCTGCTTCACTAAGTGTAAGATGAAAAGGTGTCCTCTTATCTTTATATGTGCCCTCAATTAGAGCATAATCTACGCCTCTTACATATTCCTTTAATTGATCAAAATAACCCGTATCTCCAGTGTAAAGGACTTTTTCTGCATTCTTGCATATTATATATCCTACAGAGGGAATATTTGGAAGTTTTTCCCCACCTATTATTGATCCACGATGTTGAACGACAAAAGCAGAGATGAGCGTATTCTCTAATTCAAATTCCCTTTCTATATTAATTATTTCAAGTTGATATGGTATTGATTCTCCATAACTATCATAAAACGTTTTTACTAATCCTTCTAACTCAACAACATCTGGGGGTGCAATCAAAAGAAGTTTTTTACTTCTATTTATCATCCTGAAGAAAGCTAAAAGTGAAAATATACCTCCCACATGATCAAAGTGACCATGAGTGATCAGTATGGTATCAATATTTTCGAAATATTTGCTAGGTAAAGAAACCAAATCGCGTAATATTCCATCACCCACATCTATCAAAAAATTTGAATCTTTCTCAATGTCATTTACCAGTATTTGAGTTGCTAAACCTGCAGAAGAGAAGAGAACTTTGACTCGTAGATGTTTACCAATCCAATCCCATGAAACTTCTTTGGAAACTTCCATAGATAGAATAGAGAACAGCTGCAAATATTTCTTTCGTTTCCTTTGCCGATATATTTTTACTTGAAAATGTAGTAAGATACCTAATGATATTTCTGCGTAGATTCTTTACTCGTCCCTTGACAAAAATGTCAGATAGATGGAAAGGTAAAAAGAAACTACATCTAGCAGCAAGATCAGCTTATCTTAGCTACAAGATAGGCAAAGAAGATCCTGAGAGATTGCTACAAATTGCAGCTCTAGAAATGAAAGCAGAGAAGTATAGTCTAACCATTAGATATCTTGAAGAATATCTAGAACTTAATCTTGATTCGAAAAAAGCCTTACTTCTTCTTGGAATCGCTTATAGGCGCAATAAGGATTATGAAAAAGCTATCAAGACACACCTCAAGTGTTTAAAAAAAGGAGAGGAAGAATCAGACATACTTTATACCTTGGGCATTGATTATGAAAGAGCAGGAAAAATTAGAACAACTAAAAGATATTATGCAAAATGTATAGAAATAGATAGCTCTTTTGCAAAAGCTTATTTTCGTCTAGCTAGGCTCTATATGCGAGATAAGAAATATGATTTGGCAGTTAATCTGTATTTGGATGGCTTATCTCTAAGAGAAGGAGCTGCTAAAGATTGGATTAACTTATCCTTTTGTTACATAAATACATCAAATCTCGTTGCAGCAGAAAAAGCGTTATTAGAGGCTCTAGAAAACTTTCCAGACTCCTCTGAAGTGCTATTTGCGCTTGGAGCTTACTATATTAAGAAACAAAAATATAACAAAATTCCAGAGATAATTTCGAAGCTAGATTCTGAAGAAGATTGGTACATAGTTCTATCTCTGCAGTTGAAAGAAGCACTAGATAAGAAAGAATACGAAGAATTGGAGAAGTTGTTAGAGCAAATCAAAAAAGAAGATAGAAATGCAGAGTATTGGTATATGGAAGCGATAGTTTCTTCAAATAGAAATAAATCAAAGAAAGCAATTCAATCCTTGAACAAAGCATTAGAGTTAGATCCTGAACTAAGAAAAGAAGCAAAGAAAGATGACAATTTCGCAATGATAAGGAAGCTAGAAGAATTCAAACACATAATTTATCTAAGAAAGTAGTAAGAACTATCTAATCAAAAGTCCAGAATTCTTAAATAATTTGTCGAGAAAGACATAAGTGATGCCAGAAATTAATCGTGATGCAATTATAGAAGCAGTCAAGAAACCAATTAATAGAATCTTTGAAGCATTGGAAAAAATTGACGCCGATACTCTTTTAGAAAACTACCACAACCATGCTGAATTTAGATCTGTTGCACTTGTATTTGAGCAAATACTCAACCTAACCTATGAAGAATTTTCTGTAGCTATGAAAGGGGCATATGAGACTGTGAAAGAACAAAAAATGATTAGAGAAACAGAATTTTTCAATGTTCTTTCAGAAACAAAAGTCCTGTACAACACAACAGGAACAGGATGCCAAATACCAAAAGAAGGAGAAAGAATGGACTTTATAGTAATAGTGACACTGATACTCTCGTTAATAGAAGGAGAATGGAAAGTAATACACGAAACAGAAGCAGTGATACCAAAAAAAGAAGAATAAAATGGGTAATAAAGGAATAATCTGTTTATCAATTAAAAACTGATCTAAAGCCTCCGTTTTAGGTGATTTATTGCAAGTCAAAATAACAATAGTAAGTGAAAAAAGTACGGTTAGGGACAATTTCCATGGTTTAAGAGTAGGACATGGATTGTCTATTCACATCTCCTTGGGAAACGAACAGATACTTTTTGATTTAGGCTTAGTAGGAAAAATCCTCATAAGAAATATGCGTAATTTGAATATCAATCCTGATGAAATTAATAAAATTGTAATTTCTCATGGACATATGGATCATGTAAGAGGTTTTGGAAAATTCATACAGAATCGAAATAGAGAAGATAAGATCACTCTTTATGCCCATCCTTCAATAAGAGAACCTAAAAGAGCTTGTTTTCGAGGTTTACCCTTATGGAATGCTGGTTTTCCCGAAATGGATGAAGAAGTAATGAATAAAGTAGATTTCATCTATAGCAGAGATCCTGTTAAGATTGCACCTAAGCTTTTTACAACTGGAGAAATACATTTAGATCAAAGAACAGAGCTTATGAACGTATCAAGATACTTCTGTAACAAAGTTCAAGGAAAATGGAAACAAGATTTTATTCTAGATGAACAATCACTAATTCTCCAAACTCTTGAAGGACTAGTAATCTTATGTGGTTGTTGTCATCCAGGTATTGTGAATACTTGTAGGAAAGCACAAGAGCTATTTGATGACGAAATTGTAGCAATAATCGGTGGTGTACACCTAAATCTAGCTAAAAAAGAAAGAGTGGAAGCAGTAATAGAAAATATGAAACAAAACATAGGTCTACCTAAACTGTACCTAAATCATAGTACAGGGAAGAAGGCGCTTAAAACGTTAAAGGAAAGACTAGGAGAAGAAATAGTTAAAGAGTGTAAACATGGAACAAAATTGGACTTTAAATGCTGAAGAAAGAAGAAAGAAAAGTTCAAGCTAAAAGAAATTAACATCTAAAAGATAGAAAACTTTTTTATTAAAGGAAAGAAGAAAAAAATAGCTGGAAAAACAAGTAAGAAACAAAACTAGGAACAAGCTAGGTAAGCGGAGTTAGCAAAGCGGCCATGCGGGAGTCTGCAAAACTCTTGACGGGTGTTCAAATCACCCACTCCGCTCCAACCTCCTTTCTATGGCAGTTTTAACGATTTTTTAATTAGCAAAACCGTCATGCATCGCATGTTATGAAGTTTACTAAGTCTCCACTAAGGGCTTAGATTCACTTGATGAGGATTCCCCCATACTCCTCACATGCGGAGAGGAGTGAT
>JAGLXK010000323.1 GCA_023132955.1 Candidatus Heimdallarchaeota archaeon | reverse complement strand
GAATGTAGTCAGTTACCTCAACTTCATGCCCTGGGCATCCTATTAGATTGCTTAGTTCGATTTGGGTTTCGATGACTTTTTTTCTGTCAATAGTCATGATATCTCAAATCTATTTAGGTTTTACATTTTCTTAAGATTTTCTCTTTGGAATAAGTCTCTTTTCCCTATCTATGAATATTTGATATGTAGTAATATTTATTTAACATCTTTATTCAATTTTGTTGATTATTATGAAGATTATTGTGTTTATAGAACAAATAGTAAGCACACAGGTTAAGCTTCAAGGAGTGGATTATTTTGATCCCTCACGCGTTAGTGAAGATGATTTAATCATTAACCCTTCGAGTAAAAACGCTCTGGAAGGAGCTCTAAAACTTAAAGATCAACTTGGAGCAGAAGTTACAGTTGTGTGTGTGAGAGGTTTAAAACCCAACAAAGCTTTGAGAGAAGCAATAGCAATGGGTTGTACTGACGCTATCGAGATAGCAGATGAAACCATATACACTGATGATCCTCTTCTGTTAGCTAAAGTATATGTTGAAACTTTAGAAAAAATAGGAGAGTTTGATTTAGTCTTTCTAGAAGCTGAAGAACAAGCAACTGGTTCATATGCAATAGGAGCCATGTTATCGGAGAAACTTGGTTTACCAAGTGTTCTCTATGCTGAAGAACTTGAAGTTATAGATTCAGGATATAAAGTTGGACATGTGTTAGAAGGGGGTAGAAAGATTGTAGCAATGCCCAGTAAAGGAATTATTAGCTGTAGCGACAGCCAATATTTCACCCCAAGATATACTTCCATGAGAGGAATTCTAACTGCTAAAAGAGCTGTAATTCCTACTTGGACAGCAGCTGATTTAGGTCTCAGTTCTAGTGTTGTAGGAAAGGAAGCAACTTCGTTGATTGAAGTGTCATTGTCAAATATTGTCCTTGAGAAAGAAAGTTACATAATCAAGGAAGGTGAACCTGAGGAAAAAGTTGAAAATCTTCTTGCTAAGCTGAAAGAAGATGAAGTTAAATTAGGAGCGTGATTATGGTGAAATCATTAGTATTTGGTCAGATTAGAGAAGATAACATTGAGGAAAATACTCTTGGTGTCTTAAACAAATTGACAGAGATATCTGAAATTAGTGAAATTGTAGTTGCACTGCTAGGGCATGAAATAAAAGATGAATGGATAGAAAAACTTGGGAAGCATGGTGCTTCTAAAGTCATTACTGTTAAAGCTCCTGAATTAGAAGTTTATCTCAGTAGACCTTATGTTAAAGCAGTACTAGAAATTATTAAAATAACTGAACCCAAGCTAGTTATAGCTGCTGGAACTGTATATGGAGAGGATCTAATTCCAAGACTTGCAGTTCATCATGGAGTTTCTTGTGCTCAACGAATAAATGATATTTCATCAGTTGGTGTTGAACTACATTTCCATACTCCAGTTAGAGATGATCAAGCAATGAAAGTTACCAAAATTGAAGGTACTATTAAGTTCGCAACTTCTAGAGCAGGTGCATTCTTTGTGAATGAAAATCCAACTGGTGGTTCGCCAAATGTTGAATCTCTTGATGTTACTTTCAGTGAAGATGATTTTCTTGTAAAACATATAGAAATCAAGAAAGCTGAGAGAACTGTTAATTTGAAAGACGCAAAGGTTATAGTTGCAGGTGGAAGAGGAGTTGGTGGAAAGGAACAATTCCAGATTATTAGAGAACTTGCTGAGATTTTGGGTGGTGAAATTGGAGCTACTCGAGCATGTACAGATGTTCATTGGATTGAAGAAACATATGAGATTGGACAAACAGGACAATCAGTTTCACCAGATCTCTATATTGCCGCAGGTATAAGTGGAGCCCCACAACATGTGAGTGGCATCAAAGCAAAAACTCTGATAGCAATAAACACTGATGAGGGAGCTGCAATCTTTAACTTTGCTGATTATGGTATTGTTGGAGATCTTCATGTAATTCTTCCTATCCTTAAGCAAAAGCTTCAAGGATAATCTTTTTTTCTTTTTTAAACAAACTTTAAATAAAAAATTGAGTGGTTATTCTCGTGAAAAGCTTATTCAGAAATGAACGAATAAATGAACTGAAAAACAATAGAGCTCCTATTAAGATTCTTGAAACAGCAAAGATAGTACTACATCTTATTGCAGAAGAATCTTCAACTATCGATAAAAATTACAATATTGAAATAATCTCGCGAAATCCAAAGTATCTGAAACCTATCAAATACATTGGGATGGAAGTGAGTCACACATTCGATGGTTTTCTTACATATACAACTGATTTATCCGGAGGAGCAAGATCTTACGCTCATTTATATCGAAGAGGAATAATAGAAGCTGTTGAAGGAAGCCTACTCAAGCCAATTGTAGAGAAAAAAGAGATCCCCAGTATAGATTTTGAGAAGGAAATAATTACAGCAATTCCAGATTATGTAGAAGTTTTCAAACGAATAGATGTTAAACCCCCTTTTAGTATGTTTCTTTCTCTTGTTGGTGTTGAAGGATATTTAATGAAATTGAACAAAGAGATACTGGGAGCTATTCCAACGCAGATACAAGAAGATGTAATAAAACTAGATGAAATTTACATTGAAGATTATGGCGAAACAGAAGATATTCCTAGGTTAATCCAAACTTGGTTTGATGACATTTGGAATGCTTGTGGTATGTTCAAATCCTTCAACTATGATGAAAATAGAAATTGGGGATATGGCTTAAATTCGTCTGAATAGTACGAATTTGACAATTAATATAGTTTATAAATAAATAATTAGAAATCAAATCATAATGTCAGAAGAATTTGATTTTGATGTGGCTATAGTTGGTGCAGGACCCGCTGGTATTTCAGCAGCATTAATACTTGCTAAAGCTGGTATCGAAACAGTTGTTTTAGAAAGAGGACAATATTCTGGTGCTAAGAACGTTAGTGGTGCAGCTTTATATGGTCCTATCCTAAATGAATTAATCCCGAATTACTGGGAAGATGAGAATTCATTTGAAAGATATCTTACAACCAAAAAAATAACACTACTTTCTGAGTCTAAAAGCGTAACAATTGATGCAGATCTTAGGAATTTCAATCAAGTTCCATACAATGGTGTTACAGTTATAAGACCTAAGTTCGACCGATGGTTAGCCGATAAAGCAGAAGAAGCTGGAGCTATGATATTACCAGATACAATGGTAGAAGACTTAGTGTGGAATGATAAACAGATTATTGGTGTAAAATCAGGAGATGAAGTTCTCAAAGCGAATCTAGTAATTATTGCAGAAGGTGCAAATAGTATGCTGGTTGAGAAAGCAAAACTAGCTAAAAAACCAAAACCTCGTCATTATGCTCTTGGTATGAAAGAGACCTATAAACTACCTAAGAAAAAAATCGAAGAGAGATTTCATTTAGATGATAACGAAGGTATGAGCAACGAAATTATAGGGTATTCAAAAGGTATTCCTGGTGGTGGATTCTACTATACAAATCAGGATACAGTTTCTTTCGGGCTCATCCTTAATATGGCTGTTTTAACCAAGAAAAAACTTAAAGCACCTGAAGTTTTTGAGGAGTTCAAGGAACATTCTTATATCAAAAAACTGCTCAAAGATGCCGAAATGATAGAATATTCGGCTCATACAATTCCAAAGGGTGGTTTCAAGCATATGCCAAAATTATATGGTAATGGTGTTTTAGTCGTCGGTGATGCAGCTGGTATGGTTCTGAATGCAGGTTTATACATAGAAGGGATAAATTTCGCCTTAGAATCAGGCAAAGTAGCCGGAGAAGCAGCAATAGAAATATTACAAACAAACAATTATACTAAAAAACAAACTAAAATATACAAGAAGAAACTTAAAGAGAGCTTCGCTTACAAAGACCTTAAAACATTCAAAAGAGCTTCACACTTTCTAGATAATAGAATGATGTTTACTTATGTTCCTGATTTATTGACAGGATTGTTCGAAAAACTATTACGAAATAATGGATATCCGAGGAAGAGAATAGTTACATCAGCCATAGGATATGTTTTCAAGAAGGGAAACTTGTTTGGATTATTAAAACTTCTAATTGGAGCGGTGAGATCATTATGAGCAAATCAAACAAACCCAAAACACTAGAGGAAAAATTAGATCTAACAAAAATTACAACCGATCATAATTATGCACATATTGAGATAAATCCAGAAATCTGTAAAGCAAAGTGTACAACTTATGATTGTGTTTATGGATGCCCAGCAGATTGTTATAAATTTACAGAAGGAGAGGAAGCAGAAGGACCAGTTGTCTTTGATTATGTAGCATGTCTTGAGTGTTCCGCATGTCGTCTTGTTTGTCCTCATGGTAGTGTTGATTGGAAATATCCTAAAGGTGGATTTGGAGTAGAATTCAAACACAGTTAAATTTATCCTATTTCCTCATTTTCTCCTTTAAATATTCAAATGTGGTTATTTTCTTAGTAATTCCTTGGTAAATTGGTATGATTATTGAGAAATATCAAGCAAAATCACTTATTCGGACATCTAGGAGAAGTCCTCACCATATTCATTTGAATATTTATCAAGGATGCTTTCACAACTGTTCTTACTGTGATGGAAAATCTGATGAATATTTTATGCATGATGATTATAGCAATACGATTAGAGCTAAGATTAATGCACCAGAATTACTTGAAGAATATCTGAAGAACAAAGGTTTTCTACCAATCAATAGAGAAAAAACAAATACTCTGTTGGATTTCATTCCTCAATCATCGAGAAAAAAAATGGCAAGTGATAATCCAAAATTCATCATTAATATTTTTGGCAATATTTGTGATGTTTATCAACCTGCTGAAGCAGAATTAGAAATAACTAGAAAAATTCTTCAGGTAGCTTATGATTATGGTTTTCCAGTTAGAATATTAACTAAAAATGCTTTAGTCCTACGAGATATTGATTTGATAAAGAAAATCAATCAAGATACATTTGCTAGGGTCGCATTTACGATTACCCTCTCTAACCCACAAGAGCAACTTATTTTTGAACCCAATGCAAGTTCAACAAATGAAAGGCTTACAGCACTCAAAAAACTTAGAGAAGAAGGCATTCCTGCGGGGGTTTATATTACTCCTGTCATTCCGTGGATAGGAGATAAAGATGCAAATCTGATTGAGCTTTTTCAACAACTGAAAGATGTTAAAGCAGAATTTGTCATAACTGGAGGATTAACATTAAAACCTGGAAGAAACAAAGAAGATTTCTTGAAAACAATTGATGAACATCACCCAGAGTTACTGGTTCTGTATGATGAGCTGTATAGAAACAACTCTATTTATGGTCAACCAGATATGGAAATTTGGAAAAAATACAAATTACAGAATCCAATAAAACAAGGCTATCAAATGAGTAGGGAATTTGGTATAAATTTCTATGAACCACGTTATATTCCAGAGGGGACAATAAGGATAAATCTTGAAATAGCAACTATACTGTCTTGGATAGCTTTTCTCATGGCGGAGATTTATGAAGAATCTTGGCACAAAGCATACGAACTTCGGGAAGCAGCTATTGAATTGGAGAATTATCCTTCAGATATTAGTCTGATGAAATTTGAGGAAATCCTTACTTTGCCTTTTGAAAAACATGTTTTTCGACACATAATTGAAATGCTTCAAACAGGAAAAAGCAGCTATCTAGTAAAAAAAGAAGATAATTCTCAACTTTTTTTTAAAAATGATGATCTTTTTTCTAAAAACTCCTCTTCCTTGCGATAAATTTTAAATAAAGACTGTGTATCTGTTCTTGAGTTTAATGAGTGAATTGGATAAACTAAAAAAAATTATTCCTGATGTAATCTCTGGATTCGTCCGTTATGCAGACTATGATGCTATTCCTGAAACACTTCCTATTAAGAATACAGAAGTTCTTTTGCCTTTGCTTAAGAGATTAAAAGAAGCTGGTTCGAACGGATGTTTGTTCTATCTATATGATGAAAAAATGGTTAATTTTCTTAATGCATTACATACTGAGATGAGCGATTTTCCCATAATGGTTATCGTCCGTTTTGGTGATATTAGTACAATAACAACATTGTTACAGGCCTTAGAATTTAAACCCTTTGTGATTTTCTTAGACTATTCTATTTGTGATCAACGAGACACTGAGATAGTTCTGAAATATTCTAACACAGTTTCTAAATTTACACAACATATAGGGATATTTAGTATTGAACCAATTGGTACCGTTTCATTCTTCATAACAGCCAATCCTGATATCAAAATCTACCTAATTCCTTTCAATCTGCTTGGTTTTGGTGTTCAAAATAGAAGTTTACTTGAAATGATAGTTAATTCATCTGAAAATCTTTACATAACAATGAACCCATTAGCTCAAGGTCGAATAAAATCTCGTCAATCTTTCGATTATATAACAACTCACAAAATTCATGGTGCTCTAGTTGAGATTGGAGAAGCAGAAATCAATCTAGAAACAACAAAATTTGCCAAATACTTTTTTGAAACCCATGATTTCCTACAAATTGCTCTTGAGTTTGAAGACCATTCAGAAGTATGTGATACTTGTGGTTTAGGCATGTATAGATATTACCCTCCTTCTGGAGGTAGTTGGTTCTATTGTCCTCAATGTCAAGCTAAGAAGGAAATCCCAAAAGGTTAGCTTAGGTAGGTGATTTATATTAAATCCTGTCCATTTTGTGGAAAAGAAATACTAGACATAAGTTTTTTCTGTTCTTTTTGTGGAAAGAAAGTAAAAGAAGAAACAGATGAGAATGAACTCAAGGTATCTGAAAAAATAGGGAAATCTTTTCAAAAGACAGTTAGTAGTTTTAAGCAGCAAGCAGCTAAATTACTTGCAAACTTAGAGCAGAAAGTGGATAACTCTACATCTTTATCCTTTGTTAATAAACAGAGAATTTTAAATTTGCTCAATCAATTTCAAGATAAAGATCAAATTGAACTTGCTGAAGAAACTCCTGAGATTTCAGAATGGGCTACTCTTGTTGAAGAGGCAATATCTGGAGAGAAATGCATAATTTGCTTGCAAGAATTTAAAATAGATGATCAAA
>JAGLXK010000322.1 GCA_023132955.1 Candidatus Heimdallarchaeota archaeon | reverse complement strand
GGAATAAGATTATTTTTTCCAATTATGTCCCTAGTAGTAAGTTTAACAATTTCATCTCTTTTGAGAATTCTTATCTCCTCTAACTTCCCTAATCTAATTTTAGGACCACTAATGTCAATGCCAATTGCAAGATCATTGCATAGATTTCTGAGATTATTGAAGGTTTTTTCATGACTTTGATGATTTCCGTGGGAAAAATTCAATCGAGCTAAATCCATTCCACTGTCAATCATTTTTTTCAGAATATTCTCAGAACTGGATGAAGGACCTATTGTGCAAACTATTTTTGTTAATCTCAATATTATCAAGAAAACATAAAAGTACTAGATTAAAATTCTTACTAACTCCCTAACACTTTCGAAATGATTAAAAGCAAACACAGACTCTATGAAATTGTTATGGAATCAAATCCTCAAAAACCTACTTCATTTAAAGCAAAAACTGTTGTTCCTGATGATATCGAAGTTCCAGCGTTTGATTTTGAAAATATGTTATATGAACATTACAAAAAATATCCAAGAACAGCTGCAATAGTTGAAAATCCAATCTATCTTGAAGCACTAATGAATCCTTTCAAAAGATTCTATCTTGTACCTATTGCCTTGTTTAAACTGAAATTAAATACAATTTTATCTTTGAAATGGAAAGAATTCCTTAAGCTTTGGAGTTACATTGTATTAATGTTTGTTCCAACACTATTGTTTGTTTTGTTGCCATTTCAGACAGCGGGGTGGAGATTAATAATTGATATAATATTCAATGTTGGAACACCAATTCTAATAGCTATTTTGCTATCACTGTTTTATCTTAAATATACACATGATGGTTTTCTGAGTTTAACGCTAGCTAAGAGAGTGGAATGGCTAGAAAAACCTGTCAGAGAGTACTATGACAAATATTACGACAGAAAATTACCAAAGAACCCACTCATTATTCTTGCAGCTCTAGCAACAGGTATAGGTATTCAAATTCCAATGCTACAAATAGCTTTTGATGGGCATCCTGTTGCAGCTATTTTTGGTATTATTACTTGCATATTCAGTCCCTTCCTCTATTATATCTTCTTTATAGCAGTTTACTACATGTTCTTTAATACACGAATTTATTCCAAAATTCTTAAACCAATCAAACAAAAAATGGATGTTTACAGAAAAGAATATGGAACTCTTCTAATGAGAGAAAACTATGACATAATTTGGTCTTTAGGCGATAAGTGGTCAAGAGGAAGATCAATTAGCCAACTAGAAAACATACCGACAGCTGGTATACTTTCCACTCTAATCATCATCATTGCGATGTTTATGGGTAACATAAATCAGCTGATGTACTCATTTCCCCCTCCTGGAATGCCTACACATAACGTAAATTTTATGTTTCTGAAAGCTGGACAACCCGCAACAATTCTAGTTGTAACTATCTCAGCTTTAATAGCAGTATTGATGGTTTTTTATGTTATTCTTCCATTATGGGCTTTCAGTATCAAAGCTAAAAAATTCAAAATTAAAGCACTCATGGAATTAGACAATTATATTTTCGCAAATGTAGTAGAATTCGGAGAAAAATATTCAGAAGAAGCAAAGAGAGAGAATGTTACAATGTTACAACTAAGAGAATATGTAGCTTCAATGAGGATATTTCCAATATCAACGCAGAAATTATTCAAAACAATCATGATTATTGCTATATGGGTGATAAACATACTCAAAATTATCAGGTCAGTAGGAGGAGGTTTCTAAATGTCTTGGCTTAAAAGAAAAATCTTCCGAAAGAAGATATCTATATCAGTTATAGGTGTTGGTAACGCAGGTTGCAAAATAGGTGAAAAACTTATTCAAGAATTACGTGAAAGTAAAATCGCCATAAAATCATTAGCAGTGAATCTAGCTGATAATTTTGAACCAAAAATCAGTAACTTCTCAGATAACTTCTGGTTTGGAGAAAAAGAATTTGCTTCCTCAGATTATGATTTTGAGAAAGCATACAAACAATTGAAAGCTAAAGAGCTGGAGATGAAATCTAAACTGGAGAGAGTTGTCTTTTACAAACGTGATGAAAGGAGAGATGCAGACGATTTAGCTCTTCACCTAATAATAGGTAGTGGTGGCGGTACTGGTAGTGCTGGAACCATTATTATTAGCAAGTTATTAGCTGATATAATAGGGGAACCACCAACAGTTATCTTCGTATTACCGGAAAAAGATGAACCTTCACTTGTCCAATATAATTCTGCTAGAGCTCTACATTACCTCGGATTTGACACACTTGGTCCTCATTGTCCAATCATATTATTTGACAATGAAAAACTCTTGAAACTCTATGAAGATGAGAGTATAGAAA
>JAGLXK010000321.1 GCA_023132955.1 Candidatus Heimdallarchaeota archaeon | reverse complement strand
CTTCAACATAACCATCAGTTATTGCTGTATCATTTGAAGTATGACTAGTGATTTCCAATGTAGGATTTTCGAAGTCAAGATAGATAATTGTAGAAACTGTGGCATTTACTAATACAGGAGCATCATTAACTCTTGTAATGTTAATTGTAACATATAATGTCGCGTTATATTCTCCTGTAACTTGGGGATAATAATGAACACTTGTATTTGTTTCAACATCCATAATATCAGTGATTGGTGTTCCATCATCAAAATCCATTTCAACACTATAAAGCGACCCTCGAGAAGTATCAATTTCGTAGTAAAAAGTCACATTATAGTCGTTTGTGTAGGTGTTATTCACAGGATATAAACTAATCTCTGGAACTGAATCGTAGATGTACAACAATTTCATTATTCCGCCTGTTTCATTGTAAAACGCACCATAATAGAGATTGTACGCTTCATAATGCAAAATATTCCCTTTTGAGAATGAACCAATAGAAACAAAGTATTCTCTTATTGTATCAGTGTGCCCATCTTCGTTTTCTACTGTATAATTTCGATTAAGTGTTGCTTCGACTTCAGTAAACGGAATTATTTCTGTATCATTATCTAGACCTTGTGTTACAAAATATCTGATTCCATATTTTTCTACATCTGTTGAATTGTGAGTAGTAATATTAAACTCTAAGTCATCTAAATCGGTTATTTTTCCTTCTTGTAATGGATTTGATTCAAAGTAAAATCCATTGTAAATCATATACACATTTAGCTGAGTTCTGACTTCATTTATACCGCCCCAAGTATCCCAACCATATGAATTGTTCGCGCTGAAGAAAATCGTT
This sequence comes from Candidatus Heimdallarchaeota archaeon, assembly GCA_023132955.1. Classification (GTDB taxonomy): domain Archaea; phylum Asgardarchaeota; class Heimdallarchaeia; order Heimdallarchaeales; family Heimdallarchaeaceae; genus UBA460. The sequence goes on along the minus strand of JAGLXK010000321.1, from coordinate 3,437 downwards.
CTATCCGTAAATTCTAACGTTGTGTTGAAAATAACAGAAGTTGTAGTTATATTTCCTTCTTGCCAATCCATTTCAATAAATGATACATCACCATTAAATGTGCCTAAAGCGACATCAGTAATCGGATCTCTGTACTTCGACAATGCTAAAGTCACTGTATCATTTTCTGTTCCACCATAGATTTCGTAGCGGATCGCTATTGTATTATTTGTTTGATTAGAAGGAGTATAGTAGATGAAATTGTTTTGTGTCACAGTTGCATTATCAATACTATGAAAAGCAGGAGGTGTCCCTTCTTCTGTAACATAGAGATAGTGCCATGGTCCTAAATGATTAAAATTTTCTAATACTTCATAGGTTCCATTAGTGATATCACCAATCCAAGCATAACCCTTGAATGAGGTTAAACCAGTTAAACTGAAATTTCCGTTATAATATGAACGGTCAACTAGAGAGTAGGAGAAATTTAATGCTAAGCTGGTTTCGGGGGTTAGACTCAGGTTTGAACCAGAACCTACTATTAATATTCCACTGATACCTACGAAACGGTCTACGGAATACTCAACTGTTATAAAAGTGAGATTTGGGAAATTGATTCCTTGAAAATCTTCGAGCCCTTCAGCTACTAGGCTTTCTAAAATCGGTTCTGTAGGACTAGCAGCATGCATTTTCGGATCGAATGATCCAAGTCCCAATGAAAGTGTTATCAGTATTATAACTACAAAGGTATATGTCTTTTTAATGTTCATATCTCTTCACTTCAGCCTTGCTTGGTTGTGGTATTTAAAAGCTATTTTTATGCTTTATGTATTATGTTTTTTGTTTTAGAGTCCTTTTCATTCATTCTGGTATGTAAATGGATCAAAGACAACAAATGAAACTGAGCACCCAAAATTATTAGTGATTTCCAAAGATGAACTTATAGTTTTAAAGCCAGATAAACCCCAAGAAGAATCAATTTTTGCTCTTCTTTCTTGAATCATTGATTTCACACCCTCTATAGCCATAGTTTCAGTTTTATCTAAAGTCTCACCTTTGCTTTCAAAAGCTAACATACATGGGATTTGTTCCTCTTTGATTTCTACAAAGACTTTTGCTAAAGCAATGCATGTTGCATGTTTTTGCCCAACAGACCCTCTAGAGAGAGATTTAACAACATGAATATTTGTACTAAATGGAATCATTATTCGTTTATCATCAACGTCTATGAATGTAATTCCCTTCGCTCTATCTATTTCAGGTATTATCTCTATAACAGGAGGAATAGAGGACACAGTAATATGGTTTTGATAACCTAATCCTGAATTCATGAGTGCTTTGTCAATTGCATCTAGTTCAGATGTATCAGATTCACCTATACCGGATGTAAGCCAGAATCTCGTAGGGTTGTTCATTTTTCAATGAAAAAGTCTTTGCGGATTATATATAATTGTCGAACAAGCATACATTATACAGAAATCTACCGAATAAATACTTTCACAAAAACATATATATTAATCTGGATTTTTCTTTTTTACAGCCAAATGGTATGATATATCTCATGGATGAACTGGAAGAGTTTTTCAGAAAAAATAACATTGAGTTTATTCAATTTCAATTTACAACTATATTTGGAGATTTAAAGTCAGTCGAATTTCCTTCAAATATCTGGGAGGAAATGAAAGATGGAACCGGAGTGGATGGATCTTCCTTAGGATTCTTAAAAACTGAACAGAGCGACATGAAGATAGTTCCTGATCTATCAACTTTAGCTGTTTTTCCCTGGGAACCAAGAATGGCAAGATTCATTTGTGATGTTTATGGGAATGATGGAAACCCCCATCCAACTGATCCTCGGAGTATTTTGAAAAAAGTAATTAAACATGCTAATAGTTTAGGGTATGAATTCAAGACACGACCTGAACTTGAATGGTACTTCTTAGACTTAGATTTTGAACCATATGAATCTGGTGGATACATGGATACTCTCCCTTATGATGAATTAGGGTATCTTCGACGAAATATTGCAAGCGATATGCAAAAAATGGGTATTGCAGTTAAAACAATTCACCATGAAGTTGGTAATGGTCAACAAGAGATTGAATTCGCTGCTTTAGAGGTGTTAAAGCAGGCAGATGACACACAAACTGCGAAAATGATTGTCAAAGCAGATTCTCTTTTTAATGAAATTTTTAGTACTTTCATGCCAAAACCTTTTGCTGATCAAGCTGGAAGTGGAATGCATGTTCATCAATATCTTACCAAAGATGGAAAGAATATCTTTGCAGATGAAGAAAAAGGCATCAGTGATACATTACGCTATTTTGTTGGAGGAATTTTGAAACATGTAGATGCAATGACTGCACTCTTCAATCCAACAACAAATTCTTACAAAAGATTGGTTCCTGGTCATGAAGCTCCTGTTTACAAATCTTGGGGAGTTGCAAATAGAACAGCTTTGATTCGAGTTCCGGGATACGAAAAGAAAGCAAGAATCGAATTTCGTGCAACAGATGCTGCTTCAAACATCTATCTGGCTTCAGCTTTGCTTCTAGCTTCAGGTTTGGATGGAATCAAGGATATGATCGAACCAATTCCTTCTACAACTAAAAATGTTGAAACTTTATCTGTTGAGGAAAGGAAAAGTATGGGGATTGTTCAGTTACCTAGTAGTTTATCTGAAGCTCTGGACTTTTTGGAAAAAAGCTCTTTCGTAAAAGAAACCCTTGGTCAAGACATTCTCGATATATTTCTAGCTGTTAAAAGAATGGAATGTAAGGAACATGCTAAAGCTAAAAATAAAGGCGAAGAAGAAGAATGGGAATGGGAGCATGAAACCTATCTTGACAGAACTTAACTAAATGAGCTGTTCTTTATCCTATCTGCCAAATTGTTGTTTTTAATAAGGTAACTTTAATAAGTCATGTAATGCTAAATAGAAGTAATTGGCCGGGGTAGATTCAACTGAGTTATGAACGTGAAGATATTGTCGAATTAGACTTCCAAGAATTGGATCTTCCTGAAGTAACTCTATCAAAAACAAGAAAATCACAAATAATTTCACAACTCTATCTATATAGAGAAATTAACTTAAAATCGTTTTCTGAGCAGACTGGCGTTCCCATCGTAGCAATAAAAGACTATATACAGTTACTCATTCAAGCTCTTATTCTGAGGGGGTACTACAGAAAAAACAGATTTGTTCTAGTATCTGCATACAGATATCCAAGGGTGAATCCAGGAAAATTAAGCAATCTTAGAAGAAATTTGTTAGGAGTACTAGTAAGCAATCAAAAAATCGATATCCATTTTCTCCGCAAAATTTTGAACATTTCTTCTGATGAACTAATATCACATCTTCTATTCCTCACTGTCAGAGGGTTATTCATTGGAAGTCTGAGAAATCAAGAGATATTAGTTCAAAAAACATGGATGCCTTTCGAGAAAGTAAAAATCAG
>JAGLXK010000320.1 GCA_023132955.1 Candidatus Heimdallarchaeota archaeon | reverse complement strand
TGTTACATTGATTCTATCTCCTCGATGAAGTTTATCTTCTGAAAGTGGATTTGAAAGACAAGAGACCGCGTATTTTTTAACTACCCATTCAAAAGAATTACCCACTTCAACAATGTCAGAATAAGTGATTGAAGCTGTTAGAGTAGCTTCTGCTCAAGAAGTAAAGAATATTGATAGCATAACCAATAGTAAAAGAAATCGTTTTACTTTATTTACACTCAACATTGTATCAAAAACATCAGAAATATAAGATTCAAAAGATTCCCCGATTTTCTTTAAGAATTTTTTACTTTTTTCCTCAAACGTTTCAAAACCTTTGAGTTTTGGAAATCTTTCCTTTAGTGGTTTTTCTGACATTGAAAATACATTTGAATTAATAGAAATATAATTTATAAGCCTCCTCATTTTAGTTAATTATAACCCCTTGCATTTTATTGGGTAAAAAATGAAATCTATTTTACAAATTGCCAAAAATTAACTAAAAATTTATATGCTCTTTGTTCCATAATTGCTCTGGTTTACATTCATGAAAATAACTAAGTTAACCACAAAAATGATTATTTTCTTTCTTATATTACAGTTGTATGCGACTTCTAGCTCAACCACTTCTGCAATAATTACAGATCAATTTATCGAAACGGGAGATGTTACTCTTAGTAAACAAATTCTTCAGATTTCAGATTTAGATTGGAAATATGGTAAATTCGAAAGAAATTGGACTAATCCTTTTATTGCTAAGACTGGTGGTGGATATGAATGCGACATTAATAAAACAACTATTCATATGAAAGAAACTGGAACAGAGTCATATAACTCACAATTAACTTGTTATACACTTGTTGAACTCAACAAAGGTAAAATAGCTCTATCATTTGAATATAAAGCTAAATCTATTAATCCAGAAGAATGTGATTTCTTATTCTACCTCGTTGATCCTTCAACAAATATCAGTCTCAAATATCCAAAAATAGAATATCCTAAATGGTATCCTGGTCTAGAAGCTGGATTTAATCAAGCTTCAATTGAAACTGTTTTAGAAGGTTTTCAACAGATTCTTTTAGTATTCATTTGTAGAGATGATTCTCCCATAAATGACGAACAAGAGTTTTGGGTTCAGAAATTCAAATATTATGTTTCAGGTGAATTACCTAATACATTCCCACATTCGTATTCAAGTTTTAAAGACCTTACTTGGAAGGTTGGATTGTACGGCTGGTATCCAACTGTTCTTCCAGAATTTCCAGTTCCAATCGCTGGTTATGATTATGAAATTACTGACTCTCAGATGTATTTCGAAGAAACAGGAACTGGTGCATATAAGCAATGGATAGGTGCGTCTACTATACTGAATACTAAAGGTAGATACTTTTCAATTTCCTATGATGCTAAAATTGAGCGTGATTTAGGATATAATGGTAATTTCTGGATTTTCTATTATGATGCAGCAACAAGAGAAATAATCTTTACTACACAAGCTGGGATGAATTTAGGCGATTATGATTCTACTTCTGATACAGGATGGATTCATTTTGAACACAAGATAGACTTCAAAGACTATGAAAATGTGATAATTCTATTTACTCATATTGATGTATACCCTTCAAATATAAATCATAAATTCTGGGTAAGTAATCTTAA
>JAGLXK010000032.1 GCA_023132955.1 Candidatus Heimdallarchaeota archaeon | reverse complement strand
AACAATGCCAGAATTAGAACTCCAACAAACGACTCAATTTGAAGAAGAAATTGAGATAGATTTTGACTATGTAATTGAATTTCGGGATATCGTTACTAAAACCGTGATAATTATAGATCACATTATATGTAAATCAAACCCTGAAGTTGTAACTTAGTTAAATCATAAGAGGATTAACATATTACACAAATTACACAAAAGAAATAAATGAAAAATTTTCTAAGTGAGATTTCTAAAAATGTGGTGCTAACTGAGTAATAAAATCCTCAAAATAAGTCTGAAGTCTTCGTAAATTATTATCTCCTATTCCTACATTATGCATCACACTATTTCTTATTATTCTTAATTCCTCAAACTTGCTAGTTACAAACTCTTTTTTGAGGAAGTAAGTGCAAAATGTACTATCCCAATTATCTAATATTATTGTCTTAAGATCAGGAAAATCAAGATAAAATAAATCACTTGATTTGCTAGCAGCGAGATATTCATTCTTTCGCTCTAGATTTTTCCTATGTCTTATTTTCTTTGTTAGATCACTGTTTAAAGTGATTTTTACTCTTGAAGAAACATTATCAATGAATAAGCGTAAGAAATTTTCTAGTGTGTAAAGAAGTAAGTAAGCATAAGACATCTTTTCACCAAATTCCTTGATATCAGCAGGTATTTTCGGGAAATTAAGCATGATTTCCTCTAATTGCGTAGTTACTACTTGTTTAATATTAGTCATACTAGATTTTATTGGATCTTTAGTGATTACAGTCATGTTAGAAGAGTCAATCCATATACCAAAAACTGAAAGAGTGTCATTGATTTCGTTCAATTTACTTTCTATAACATCAATATTATTGCGATGAATATTAATAATCTCTTGAACTATTTTTATTAGTTCATCAGTCTGTTCTCCATATGTTTCAAAGAGATAAATTAACTGTTCTTTTTTTGTACCTTTGAAATCTTGTTCAAAATAGAGATCTAAGTGTTTAATAATAGAATGTTGCCCAAATAATCGATAAAAGATATTGGCAAATTTCTTTGCTGCTACTATTTGTGTTTTGTTCATCATCAACTTAGAATCATATTATGATTTAAACTTTATTAGAAATAAAATGAAGATATCTTTCAACAATGGAAGAGAGAAATTGGGTATAGTAAAAAATGAATTTATGTGATAAGAGAAGAATATTTATGTGTGTGAATAAAACAGATTAAGCTAGAATGTTAGGAGGAGAGCAAAATGGGTGTAGTTAAGGATTTTAGAAAAATAGTTGATAACTTTAGAAAAATGAGGAAAATAACTGAAAAGAAGTATAGAAAAATTGCTTTATTAATTCCATTAGTACCAGCTTCAGGTTCAATACTCTTTTTCATATTGGTGTTATTCCTGGACATAGATGTATTAGGTTTAAAAATTGTTTTTCTGACAGCTTTTATAATTCTATCAATAATTTCGACCTTTTGGTTTATTTATTCCTTCCAGTACATGCTTATTGATAGAACTTTATTAGATTTTGATTATGATGAACTCTCTAAATGGAGATAAATTAAAAAAAAGTCAAAACAGATGTCAATAGAAATAGGAAAAATATACACACATAACAATTTTATTTCTCGACTTCATAAACCAAAGTTCTAATTAGCGAAGTAGAGAAAACATGAACTGGAAAATGGTCTTTGTGATCTATGTGGAAGGGAAAGAGGGGAAGATAGAGTTAACAAGACAGAAGATAACGACAGTAGATGGATTACAATTCTTCTTGAAGAACTTTTTTGAGGAACAGAAGGGATGGATGATAGAGGAAAGGGAGAAGAGAGCATGGAGTTATGAGATAGTATTTGTGGATATGATGGGAAGGGAAGTGAAAGTGAAGAAACTCCATGAACTGATCCATGAGAGTGAGGAGATAATGAGAGTGTTCGAGATGACAGAAAGGACAATAGGACACTTGTTAGCGGAGGGGATAAGTTGATAGATCTATTAAGAATGTTACTGACTTTAGGGTTGGTCTGGTGTGTCATAATGTTAGAAGGTTTTCAAATCAAAGAAAGTTCATTAGAGAGGAAATTAAGAGAAAAGATAGGGTTGGGTTGGAATGGAAAAAAGAGGAAAAAGATTGAATAGAGAGAACAAAAGAGCATCTATACTTTTCCTTTTTCCATCTATTTTCTTTTAGAGAGTTCTTTCTTTGTCATATAATCCTGAAAAGAAA
>JAGLXK010000319.1 GCA_023132955.1 Candidatus Heimdallarchaeota archaeon | reverse complement strand
GGTTTCTTGATCCATACAGGAATTACTTTTATTTCTTCTTGCTCAGTCAATTTTATCATCTATTACTGAATCCTCTCACAGATATATAAACCTTCTACTGTATGGACATCCGACTGCACATACAGTATGGATATCTGAATAGTGCGAGTTCCTCCAACCTTGTTTCCAATGGAAGTAAACGTGTATTCTTCTAACTAGGTGGAAGTTCTAAAATGGTACCATACGAGAAGGAATGTGAAAGGTCGTTTAATTGCCTCTAATCAAAGATTAAAACAGATCACTTTCTTTTCTCTGTTTTTAGCTATTTTTTCAAAGTATAAAACGCTTTAAACGCTATTCTTTCCAAGTTAGAACCTCTTAAACCCCAAATCCAAATAAGCAACGCTAACAAGAGTTCTGCTTTAGCTGTAAAATAATATACATCCCCCACTCAAGAAGGACCTTAAAATTGTTCTTTCACACACCAACCCTTTTAAAGTATATGTGTAAAAACACAAGGTTTATAAAGGTTAATGTGTATAGTAATATAGATACAAATGAATACCGAAAACAAGCAAACTGACTTGGAAGCAACCAAGAAAAAAAATGCTGAAAGAGAAGAAATGACTAAAGAAGAGTTAATAATGAAGCTAATGGAAAGATTAAATGACTTAAGAGAAGAAGCATTGGAAAATGAAAACTGGGAAAGATTGCGATCAGATGGTGATGACAGCGAAGAAACATATCAAATGTTCAATAATTATAACAACTGGCAATATCAAAGACATACTGATATAGAATATTGGGCTAACGAAGCTACTGACGATGAAATCAAAAAAACAATTCTGAAAGCTAAAATAATCACAGACGTACAGGAATATTACAACAGTACTGAAGTTAAGAATATTACTGAAGCTCAAGCACGTAAAATAAGAAAAGCCATGACTAAAGAACTAGGAAACAGAAGGTATTTCTCACAATCAGGGAGTCATGCGATCCTTAATCCTCTTTCTGAAAATCCACATTACACCTGGTGGGGAGATATGTACTGGGATGGAACAGGGCAAGAACCTCTAGTGTTCCACACAAGTTTTTACAAAGAGACTAGAAGAATGCCTGCTATTGACGAGATACGAAAAATAGAATATGTTCTTTATCCCTCGGGAAAATATACTTTTAATGAAACTACTGTAGATCAGTTCAATAATTATGAAACTGTTGAACAAATGATGAAAGAAGAAATCGACAGTAGAATCTTTCAAGAAATAACACAACTAGAATTAGACTTCTAATTTTTTTTTCTTTTTTTTTATTTTTGTTGTTTTATCTCTAAAAACCTACCTTCTAGCTAGATATACCTAATATAAAAAGGATTTAAAAAAAGAATAGGGAATCAGTTAAAACTGATTGGTT
>JAGLXK010000318.1 GCA_023132955.1 Candidatus Heimdallarchaeota archaeon | reverse complement strand
AGTTACATTTACTCCATAATCTGTTGGAACTGTGAAATTGAACTGTTCTCCTGCATATGGAAGCATAACTGTAAGTTCATGATGTTTCAGATTATAGAGTGCTTCTTCCAGTTCATCAACCGAAGGATTTCCATACCACCATCCTTCAGGAGGAACATCTTGTTCTAGTTCTCCTGGGTCTATTCCCTCTGCCCACCAGTCTTCATTATCAAGAAAATCAACAGATTCCCAATAAATAGGTCTGTCAGACAGAAGCCAATTATCAATATACCAATCTTCATCATAAGAATTTAAGGCTTGAAATTCAGAAGAGGATATTTCAATACTTGTAGGAGCTAAAACATCAGCTTTTAGTAACCAAGGATAGTCTAAACTTCCCTTTGAGAAACTCCTGATTATGAACCTATTTATTCCTTCATAGAGATGAACATCTAGATAGAGTTCATCAAGTTCTCCAACGGTAATGGTTGATTTATCATATAGTTTGACTAATCCTTGATAGAACATGAAAGGATGAGTTGTAGAGATGTGTATAACTGCATCTGCATCAGTTTCACAATTAAGAACGAATGATAATTGTTCTACAGGAAAACTGTCATCAATATAGACTGTTGATAGATCGATGTATCCAGACGCTGAAACAGTTTGTGAGACCCATAAAGCTTCCTCATTTGTACCACTTGCAATCCCATTTGCTCTTGCAAATAATCCTGGTATCTCAACTTCCGGTTCATAAATGGTAAAATCATCAATATAAAGCGGAGTGCCTGAATATCCCAAGAAACTAATATATACGAATCCATTTAAGCTGTAAATAGAAGCAGTTTGGTAGCTTTGAGTAGCATTACATGCATATGCAACAAATGTTTCTAAATCTAGATATACGAAACTCCACTTGTTGTTTTCAATATATAAATTGTATATTTGTTCTCCCAATGCTTGATCTGTTTCATATGTTGATGATACAAAGACCAATCCTTCTTCCTCAGAAGTTTTTTCTTTAAAGTAGATATAAACACCTACCGCTCCATTAATTGGTTCTTCTTCATATTCACCAGTAACATTAAGATAGAGTTTTACATAGGCTCCACTTGTTGATGCATCATAGTTGTACCAGAATCCAAGACTTCCCTTCCAAGAACTTCCTAGATTCAAATCGTTGTAATTATAGCTTGTATAACCTGTACATTTTCCAATCGAACCCATTTGAGCAAAAGGATCTTCGACACTGACAATGCTACCATAACTATAGTTTCCATCTTCAAAATCAAGTATTGTGTTACCAATTTGAGTAGATTTATTTTCTACCTCTCCGTTAACAAGTGGTTTTGCTATTAACCAATCATTGACCATTACTGATTGCTCAAAACCAATACTAAAGAATGTTAGAATACCATCCACAATTATTGTATATTTATGAATTTTCGTAGCATCGACATTGTCTGGAAGTTGTAATAGATATGCACGGAATGTTTCATAATCTTCAACTTCTAGTCTTGTTGTTCTAGAAAACAAACCATCATCAACTAAAACTGTTATATCACACCAACCACCCAATGGCTCTGCATAAAAGGTTAAACTATCAGGATTGATTACTACTTCAGTACTATATTCAATATTATCACTATCAGAAAATTGCCATCCTTCAAATTCTCCATTAGCGAAATTAGAACTAAAACCTCCTCCATTCTGAATAGATATGGCAGAAATATACAAACTACTTTCGCTTGTTTCAGCAGGTTTTGTGAATCTAATATTGTAATAATTGTTCTTTGTCAAGTAGTTATATATTGCTCCTGTAAGTTCTATTGTTTCATGATTATATGACACAAGTGTTGTTAACTCAAGAGATGTAGAGAAATCTATACTGACTGAAATCCATTGATAGTATGGAACATAAACACTGGTTTGATTAATTATGTTCTCTCCATATCTTACTCCTACAGTGATTTTCTCGTAGCTATTATTGTTTGGAGGGCTATAAATGTAGATATACAAAAATTCATTCGAGTTCTTATAAATTACAAATGTGTAAGTTTGTTGATGGATTGCTGTTGAAAGATAGGAAAAACTGATTTTTGTAGAATTAGTCTGTTCAGGAACATAGAATTGTCTATCTAACCAAGTGGTTGTTGGTGATAGGATTTTCATTGAACCTCTACCAGTAGCTTGAAGATAGTAATCTGCTATCTCTCCCCCTCCTCGTATAGCATGTGACTCGCTCTCATCCAACCATTCTTTATCGATTGGGTAAGTTCCCCCCATTTCCATTGCTTTGACAATTAGATCTCCTTTATCATTGTTGATTGGTATGATTTTATATTTTGATGAAGTAGAAATATTGAAAATGGGATGTAGAGTCTCTCCTTCTTCTGGTCTTTGTTCTTTTTCAGAAAAGATTTGCATAGTTACTTTTGAGCTATCTCCTATTGTTAACACAAAATATAATTCTCTCCCCAGATTAATATTTAACCAATCAGAGCTCACTATTGTTCCTCCAATGAAGTTAACCGTTCCATTGTGAACTAATATATCACCATCTTTGAATTCAAACCCATAATAAACAGTGTCAATACCTATTATGGTTTCTAAACCTAGAAAGAAGCTAACATCTTCTTGTTGTATTTCAAAAGTTGTAATTACTGTTTTCTTAAGATCTATACTGCCTAAATCATATATTTCAACTGTCTCATCGTCTACAAACAGTCTTCCACCTGCAAAATAATTCTCTTTATTATTA
>JAGLXK010000317.1 GCA_023132955.1 Candidatus Heimdallarchaeota archaeon | reverse complement strand
CCCCATCATCCAAGAAGGAGACCTTAAGACAATATATCTAGAACTTTTATCAACCTCAGTTCTAACTAAAATTTTAACCTAAGGCTGTACAAGAGGAATATCACAAATATTTTATAATGAAAAAATGAAAGAAACATGAAGCTTATGTATGCAGGACAACCTGAATTAGAGTCTAAAATCGTAGTACTAGGGCTATCTCAATCTGGCAAGACATCTATTCGACAAGTTGTTTTCGAAGGTTTTGCACCAGAAGCAACATCAATGAACCCAGCAACCGTACGTATCAACAGAAAACTGTTCAACCTTGCAGGTAGTGCTATCAACTTGTTCGATGTTGGTGGCCAATCTAACTATTTGAACGAAGTTTTCGAAAAATATCAAGAAAGAACATTCAGCGATACTAAAGCTTTCATTTTCGTTGTTGATATATCCGATGCATCCAACATCATGAGATCCAAGTATTATTTCGATCTAACTATGGAAAATGCAGTCAAATTAGCAGAAGGATCTAAAATTTATGTTTTTGCACATAAAATGGATGTTGTTGCACCCAATAAACGAGAACCGGTTTTACAATCTATTAGAGATATTTTTGAGATAGACGATTTCCCAAATGCAGAATTGTTCGGTACTTCAATCTTCGAAGAAACAATCTGGGATGCAATGCAGCAAGTATTAGCTTATGTTTATCCAAAAGATGACACAAAATCAGTTAAAATAAAAGAAACTTTCAGCAAGCAAGATTTAGCATTTCTTTCTCTTTCAACAGCTCAAGGACTAATGTTATATTCTCAACCTGAAAGATATACTGGCTTCAATTTTGTTAAACTTAAGAACGATTTAGCAAAGATGTTTTCTCAAACCTTAATGCTGGAATATGCTACTTTCTCCTTTGATGAAAGCCGAGTTTACATGAAGGAGATTGATGCAGATTTAATTTTAACAACTGTTTTTCCACCTAAATTAGATGTAGATAGAGAAATAGAGTACTTTAACACACTGGCTTCAGAAATGAAGCAATTATTCCAAACTGATGAATTAATTGGTCGTGCAAGAATCAAGGTGAAAGGAGCTTTAGAAGATTATCTCATAAAGAATGGAATTGAGAAATCAGATCTGCTCGAAAGAAGGATTGAACAAAATATTAATTACAAATGCGATGTTTGTGGAAGAAACCTCCAGAAATCCATTATCGATGTAGCTGTAGAGAGTGCTGAACAATTAGAAAGAGGAATAAAGATCCAAAAAGGTTTTGGAGCGATATCAGTCGAATTATTCCCATCACATGAATGTGTTGAAGGGATAAGAGAAGTACCTATCTTCCTTGATGGACAGTTAGAATATCGCCGTTATGATGATAGCAGACCTGTTTAAAAATAATTAAAAGAAATTTAATTAGTAGTTTCTATTTCTTCTTCAATTTCTTCTGTTTTCTTTTCTGATCCACTGAATAGGTAAGCTGACAAGCTCTTGATATCATCCATCTTTATTTCCATGTCTTCTAATTTGAAATCTTCATCTAAAATAGTTTCTTTTTTCTGAACTAGAAAACTAGCGAAATTCTGAATATCAGCTGCTGAAAAATCTATAGTAGCATCAGCTGCACTAACTTCTTCTTGAACTGGTTCAGGAGAAGGTTCTTCCATGACGACTACTGGTTCTGGTTCGGGAATAACTTCTTCAACAACTTCTGGCTCTGAAATAGCGTCTTGTGCTGTAACTTCTTCAACAGCTTTTACAACTTGTGGAACTGGTGGAGCTATTGGTTCTGAGGGTTCTTCGATTTTTACTTCCCTTTCTTCCACTATATCTGAAAATTGTTGTTTTAGTTTCATATCTAATGATTCAGGTGAAGGGACAAGTCTGTCTTCTTGAACGATTTCCTCCACTTCTAAAGCTGGAGGTTCAGGCAGTTCTACAGCTTCCTCAAGTTTTTCGGGAACAGGAGGATATTCTTCAACATCTTCTTTAACAGCTTCCATAATTTCAGAGATTGGTTCAGGTTCAGGAACTTCTACAGGAGAAGAAGCTATTTCTTCTGGTTCTACAGCAACCTCAGTTATCACAATTTTTTCCTTTTGGAAGAATGATTCGTCTTCTGCTTGAACTGGTTCAGCTTCAACAACCGGAATCTCTTCAAAAACCTCAATGTCTTCTGCTATGCTGGTTGGTTGGGAGACAACTTTGTCTACTAAGACATCTACCTCAATTTCAGTTGATTGAGCAACTTCAGTTATTTCTACTGGTTCTTTTACAACTTCTGTAATAATAGGTTCAGGGACAATTTCATCAGCTAGCTCTGTAACTACCTGTTCTGTAGGTTCAGGTGGACTAACTCCGGCTGTTGATTGAGCAAATTTAAGGATCAACTGAAAAAGAAGCTCTTTTCTTTCATCAGAAATTGAGGAAAAAGAGGTAATTAAGAGATAGTTGTTCGCTAAATCGAACAACATGGCATGAACTTTACCACTGTCAGAAGTTAGGATAGTACCAGAAGGATCAATTTCTTCAGTATTATCTTTAATTCTAGATTTGAAATCATGCAAAGCTACTAGATATTCCATAGAATTATCTGCAGAAATAGATGCATTGGAAGAAGCACCTGTGATAGGTGAATGAGTTTTCTTGTCTATAAGAACTATTTCGATAATATCATAGTCGGTTAAATCAAGTTGTAAATTGAGTTTTCCAAAAGTCGGAAGTAATGGTGTTGGTTCAGGATTCAGATAATCTCTCAAAATTTCGACTTTTTCGTCCTCAGCATGTTCCAAAACATAACTTTGGAATTCCTCACTCTCTTCGACTTTTTGTCCAATATTGGAAACTAGCTCGAATCTTTTTGTATTAATTCCAGCTTCTGCCATTATAGTAAAAAGCAACTCTCTTAAGCTGTCTTTATAGTATATGCTAGTATTTTCAAAATCCACCTCAAATCTTGTATCAGCAAACACTTCTCGAATATGTTGATGAATGACAACCATCTGATCAGGAGTAACTAAATCCACTTTATGACATAAAACAGTGATATTTCCTTCAGGATTTTCTTTTTTGAACTGACGTATAGTAAAACTGAAACGTCTTTCAGACTCTTCAAATAATTCAGGTTTAGTGACATCAATAATCCATATCAGCAGTTTAACATTGGAAAAAACAAGATGGCGGAAATGAGTAACTGCTTC
>JAGLXK010000316.1 GCA_023132955.1 Candidatus Heimdallarchaeota archaeon | reverse complement strand
AATATAGGATACAATGTGTCTGCAACTAACGAAGATTTACCACTTCCTGAAACACCTGTAACAGCTGTAAAAGTTCCAATAGGAATATTGACAGTGATATTTTTTAGATTGTTGTGGGAAGCACCTTTTAATGTAATGAAAGTTTCACTTTCTCTTCTGATTTTGGGGATTTCTATTTTATCTAAACCAAGTAGATATCTAGCTGTGACTGATTCTATTCCATCTTCTTCTGTAAGATTCTCTGGTTCTTTCAAGAATAGAAAATGTCCTCCTTCATCTCCTGCATAAGGACCTAAATCTAATAGTAAATCAGCTGTTCTCATGGTATCTTCATCATGCTCTACAACCAATAAGCTATTACCACCATCTCTGAGAGTTTGTAAAGAATTGAGTAGTTTCTCATTATCCCTATTTGCAAGCCCGATCGAAGGCTCGTCGAGCACGTAGGTAACTCCTTGAAGTTTTGAACCGATTTGAGTTGCTAATCTTGTTCGTTGACTTTCCCCCCCACTTAGTTCATTTGCTCCTCTATCAAGAGAAAGGTAATGTAATCCTACTTCAATTAGAAAAGATAATCTGTTTCTGATTTCTTTGAGTAAAGGTTTAGCTATGATAGTTTCTTCTTCATTCAAATCCACGTTATTGAAGAATTCTAAACACTTATCGATTTCAAGTTTGTTCAACTCAGCTATATTTTTTCCTTTAAATAAAACTGCCAGACTTTCTGGTTTTAATCTGTACCCATTACAATCAGGACAGGTAGATTGATCCATCAGTTTTTCAAGCATCTTTTTTCTATTTTCAGCTGAGACTCTGTGATAAGCCTCAGATGTTAACGGGATCATTCCTTTCCATCTAGCTGTCCACTCTCCCTTTCCACTCCATTTACTAGTTGCTGTATCCCAGCTCCATTGGAAGTGATATTCTTGTTTTCCTGATCCATAAAGCATGATATCTTGCTGTTCCTTAGTTAAATCCTTCCAAGGTGTACTGAGATTAAAACCATGCTCTTTTGCTATTTTATCAAGATTCTTTAATCCTAAGGAGACATATGTAATATGCTTCTTTGTACTAGTCATTGTAGCTATTGCACCATCAGCTATGGATAGTTCTGGATGTGCTACAAATTTCTCAGGAACTATCTGAGAGATTTTGCCAATACCTCTGCATCTTTGACATGCTCCAACAGCTGTGTTGTGTGAGAAATCTCTAGGATTAAACTCATTCACAGCTATACCACATGTAGGGCATACTAATTTTGTTGAAAATATTCTTTGATTTTTTTCACCGATAATTTTTAATTTGCCTGTTGAGAGCTCTAAAGCTAAGTTGATACTATCAAGTATTGAAGGTTCATTTTTTCTTTCACACTTGTTTCTGTCAACAATGATTTCTATGTCATGAGCTACATATCTTTCAAGTGTAACTTCATCATCATCTAGATTGACTTCTTTTCCATCTATAATGAGTCTTACGTATCCTTCTTCTTTCCACTGTGTGAGCTCTTTTCTATATTCACCCTTTCTTTTCTCAAACATCGGGGCAACTATCTTGATTTGTTGTCCATCAAATGAAGCAAATATTTGTTCAATAACTTGATCTGTGGGTTGAGCTTCAATTTTTTCTTTACATGCCGGGCAATGTGGGATTCCTACTCTCGCAAATAGAACCCTCATATAGTCGTGAATTTCTGTTAATGTCCCAACCGTACTTCTTGGGTTTCTAGATATGGTCTTCTGATCAATTGAGATAGTAGGTCTTAATCCATCAATGTGTTCTACATCTGGTCTATCAAAATTTCCAATGAACTGTCTAGCATACGCAGACAAGGTTTCCATATATCTTCTTTGGGCTTCTAAGTAGATTGTGTCAAAAGCTAGAGAACTTTTACCGCTCCCAGAAATACCTGATATAACTACCAGTTTATCATGCGGAATCTCCACTGAGACATTCCTTAAATTATTCTCTTGTGCACCCACAACTTTGATCGAATCTTTCACCACAGAAGACACCACAGCAGGCTATCAGAAGCTATCGTTTCAAACTCATTTTTTCATTATATAAAGGTGGAGATTTGCATAATAATTCGAAGACAAAACTC
This sequence comes from Candidatus Heimdallarchaeota archaeon, assembly GCA_023132955.1. Taxonomy (GTDB): domain Archaea; phylum Asgardarchaeota; class Heimdallarchaeia; order Heimdallarchaeales; family Heimdallarchaeaceae; genus UBA460. Next base: position 2,862 of record JAGLXK010000316.1, on the reverse strand, counting down.
AGCTTTTTTCCTTATTTAAAACTTTAGAATTCAATGAATATTGCACAGTTATATTTATATTTTGATACCATATCAGTTTAGGAGGAGAAGTTTGAAATGATAGAAAAACTTAGACAATTCTTAAAGTCAAGGATTTTCTTAAACTTATTCGCATTTCTTACTTCCATTTGGGTATATGCTCCTGTACTTGTAGGAATACTGTTCTGGATGGCTGCATGGATGGTACCTGCAGCTTATGTGTTCTGGAGATTTTTCTACATTTTCGGTCCAATTAGTTGGTTTAATAAAGGACTTCTGCTGAAGTTTATAGAAAAATCTCTCAGTGTAAGGATTTTACTAGTTTTTGAGCTTCTAGTGATTACAATAGGTTTGGTTCTATTCGTCTGGGGACTAGTTCATGTTGTAATTGCAAAATATAATAAAAGAGGTTTGATTACAGATGGTCCGTATAATTATATAAGACATCCTCAGCATCTAGGATTGATTCTAATATCTTTTGCATTTTCTCTTTATATACCTGGAACAGAAGATATGGGGATAAGAGCTGGGGAAATTGTATCTTGGTTTCTATTCGTGTTAATTCAATTCCTTTGGACAGATTATGAAGAAAAAATATTAGCAAAAAAATTTGGAGATGAATTTATAGAGTATCGTCGTATGACTGGATCATTTTTCCCAAGGATATTTAGCAGAAAAAAAGAGAAAAAAAGTTTCTATGAAATAAAGTATTGGAATCGTTACTTTATCACTCTTCTAGTTTTTTTGGGTTTCTTTCTAATACTGTATCTTTTGGTATATTTTCTAAACTTACCATTCGTTTATTGATTTCATAATGAAATCATGATGTTTTTGTGATTAAGGTATTCGAGATAGGATTCTTGTTGAGAATCTTTTATTAAACCAACGAAATTTGCTTCTTTTGACTATCTAAAAGATGTTGGGTACAGAGAAGCAATGGGATTCGATGAACATTAAAGACTTTTAAACAAGCTAAGAATCATATGGTTTATGAATTCTGTAGAAACTACTGAATACAAGGTTTATTCCTATCGTTGGATTGTTCTAGTTTTATTCGGTTTAGTAGCTTTAGTCACTCAAATGATATGGATAACTTTTGCTGCAATTGAACCATCTGCTGTACCATTTTATGGAGTGGGTTCAAATGCGATTCTTATGCTCTCTTTAGTATTTATGATTGTTTATATCCCCATGAATATTCCTGCGGCTATGGCTATTGATAAATTTGGTTTAAAATGGGGAACTGGTATAGGTGTTATACTCACAGGAATTTTCGGAATCTTAAGAGCAGTTTCTGACCAGTATCATTGGGTATTGATTTTCCAAATTGGGTGTGCTATTGGACAACCTTTCCTTTTAAACTCATTTACAAAAGTGTCTACAAACTGGTTTCCAGAGAAAGAAAAGGCACTTGCAACAAGTTTGGGAACAATGTTTGTTTTACTAGGAGTATTACTAGGAATGCTTATTACACCTATGTTATTGATTCCTGCTGGGGATCCAACATTAGTATTGTATATCTATGGTGGTCTAGCACTTGCTTTTATGGTGATCTATCTGATATTCGTTAAAGATAAACCTGAAACTCCCCCCAACGCTTACAGTGATAAAACTAAAGTATTCGAGACTAAAGGAACCTGGGATTTATTCAAGAATAAAGATTTTAATATTTTGTTCATTATATTCTTATTTGGCGCGGGTGCATTTAATGCTGTATCAACAGGTATCGCACAATTGTATAATTCTATAAAAGTGCTTATGCCTGCTAGTTGGACTTTAATCAAACCTGATGATCTTCTTGGTATCCTAGGAGGAATTATGATAGTTGGAGGTATCGCTGGAGCTATCACTCTTTCAACGCTTTCAGATAAATATCGAAAAAGAAAACCATTTCTTATAACCTCTGCTATCGCAGGAGCAGTTTGTTCGCTGTTATTCTTCTTTGTTGAGTATTTTGTCAAATCCTTTTTACCTCTCTATATTCTGCATTGTATTATAGGTTTCTTCTTTGGTTTTCTATTGATTGCTGCTTTACCAGTAGGGTTAACTTTTGCAGCAGAAATAACTCATCCTTTGCCAGAGGAAACATCCAACGGTTGGCTAATGTGGATAGGACAGTTAGGTGGAATAGCTCTTATTGGAATAATATTTGGTATGAAAACTGATGCATTCAATTTCATTATTTATGGAGCAATATTAGTTATAGCAACTATTTTTGCTTTTAGAATGAAAGATTTAGATGCTTATGAATTAAAATAAGCTTCTTTTCTCTTTATTCTTACTTTTTTATTCAATTTTTTTGGTAAATCTGAATAGATTTATATTTCATAAAGAGAATTTCAACTAGTAAGCTAGTGATATTATGAGCAAAGTAAGAGAAATTCATCATGTTCAGACAAGTAGATCTACAATGGAAGGTGCAGGAGTCAGTTTAAAAAGGGCTTTTGGTGATGTTCACAAGAAATTAGATCCCTTTCTTTTATTAGATGATTTTGGTTCAGATAATCCTAATGATTATCTTGCTGGATTCCCTTGGCACCCTCATCGAGGAATTGAAACTATTACGTATATGTTAAGTGGTAGCATAAAACATGAGGATAGCTTAGGAAACGCAGGAATTATTGAAACTGGTAATGTTCAATGGATGACTGCTGGTAGCGGAATTGTTCATCAAGAGATGCCTGAGAGATTTGAAGGATTAATGTCTGGTTTTCAACTCTGGGCAAACTTACCCTCTTCTCACAAGATGATGGATCCAAGATACCGAGATGTCAAAAAAGAAGATATCCCTGTTGTCACTGTAAATGAGAATATTGAAGTAAAAATTATCTGTGGAGAAGTTGA
>JAGLXK010000315.1 GCA_023132955.1 Candidatus Heimdallarchaeota archaeon | reverse complement strand
GACCTATTATACCATTTTCTCCAAAATCTAAGAAATGGTTATTAGAATCTCAATATGACAACATACTCTTCAATTGCATAGCTAGAATGAATCTATTCCCTTCTTTAAATTCAGAAATAATCAAATCTTGTTCTGTCAAGTTTCGAGATTTCGAAAAAATGAAAGATATTTTTACTTCTGTAAACGATTTAAAACAAATAGTATACTCACAAACAATTGAAGAGAAAATGAGAATTCTTAAAGCTGTTTTCTCTGATTTTTCTGATCTAAGCTTTGAAGTAAGTGACATCTTGTCAATAATAGAATGTACATCTGACAATTATGCAAAACTTAATTCTGGTTCTAATTTGCTATCTTTAAAAAGAATCCCAAAATTAGGTTGGATTCAGTTTTTAGACAACCAGACTATTATTGTAATATATAGTAACTCTAAACCTTCACCGAAATTTAGGAAGAGAACTTTACTATCTATTAGTTACCCTCATTTGCTCAAGAGTCTAAGAACTAGAATCAATTACTTCTTAGATACACGCATTGACAGAAACTTATCTTATGAAGAGAAGCTAAATTTTTTAGAATACATAGTGTCTGTACTAAATCCTGACTTCTATTCTTCTACAAAGAAAAAAAGTTATCTTTTACCAATGCATTATCAGAGGGTTCTATTTTATGAAATATACAATCAAATTAAAGAGAAAGAGAAATATGAAAATATATTGGATGAATTAGTTAATATTGTCTCTAGTTTGGATTCATATGAACAATGTAGTCTATTATTACGAAATAATATGATTTCAAGCATTTTAAGGAATAATTATTGTGATGGGCAATTACAGGTACAAGCTCCTAATCTAGATGATCGAGAAAAAGCTATTTTGGGTTTCTTGAAACAAGAGTTCTATGAACAAGTCAAGAAAGATGGATTATCTATAAACATAGTAAAGGATATGAAACAATACGCAGGAAGATCTGCAAATTTTTTCAGAGAAAATTTACGTATTTGGATGAAAGGTAGATTTGATCCTTCAATAATCTCTATTCCAGAACTTAGAGAAACACCAATTAAAATAATGGAAAAATTACAATTTGATGGATTTGTGAATATTAGTTATATTGAAAAAACAAGAACAAAGTTGCTATATTCATTAAATCTTGAGAACAAGCATATTCAAAAACTAGTTTACGAAGGTTGGCTTTTAGAGAAAAAATTAGAAATTTGACTGAATCTTGTAAATTTTCTACAATTTTTTACTAAATTAAGAATTTTTAACAAGTCTTTTATATATTCTTTATATTTTCTAGATGAACTATTACTGTCTCCAAATACTAAGTAAAAATTCCCAAAACAAGAAATAGGGTATGTACATGCTAGTTAGCTCTTTGAGAAATATTGGTTTAGCAACCATGCAGAATAAAGATGAAATTGATGTTATACTTGAACAACAGTGGAACGATATAAAGAAGTCAAAAAAGATACTAATTTGCAATCTCGATTTAGACTCAAGAAGTCTAAGTTTAGAGAGTATAGATAATTCATTAGACAATCTTCGCAAGGTTCTACCTGGATTAACATCAGGAAGTAGCCAAAATTTTTCACCTTTTGTAAGAATTTATCATTCTGTTTCTCAAGATGATAATAGATTTTTTTCCTTAAAACCTTCAACCATTGTTAAATTCGAAAAAACCTCAAGTTTTGAAAATTCTCAGTCTACAGAAGAAATTGCTTCAAAGTTTGGTATATGGTTGAAAAGAAATAAAGAAATACTTCAAGAGAATATTTTAAAACATTTCGAAGAATATTATCTGACAAAATCTAATAAAGATGAGCTAGTTATAATGAAAGATGCCCCCTTATATCTATCTTTCAAGATAAAAACTAGAGAAGGATTCAGATATATTGGTGACATTCCTGATTTTGAAAGGATGTATCTTAGTCGTAAACATGCTAGTCAGAATAGTGCAAAAATCAAGAATAATCTTCC
>JAGLXK010000314.1 GCA_023132955.1 Candidatus Heimdallarchaeota archaeon | reverse complement strand
TGTGTGTAATACAGTTTCAAACGAGATGTTCTATCTGGTCTGAAATCATGATCACCTGCAACCATGGAATAATAAGGAAGTGTACAACTGTCAAGAATTCTTTCTCTGAATCCATCTTCTGTGTTCATGCTTATTCTATCTTCTACATTGAAGCAATTACATGTTGGACATACGATACTACAAATTCCGCACGATAGACATTTTTCACCGAATTGCTCCCAAACCTTACTATCATAATGCAAATGAATTATGTCTGCTAAGTATTTGAAGGAAGGTATTTCGCTCTTGAACATTTCTGACCTCCTTTGTTGCCATCTAACGTATTCTTGAATTTCATCTTCTGAAATTTCTTCAGTTAGCAAATCTTCAGCTTCAATGGCAATACTAAGCCCTTTATCTGATCCTACCCAAACTAGATAACACTCAGCTAATTCTGTAAAGAACAAATCAAATCCGTCTTCTACCATATCAGTACCTGTTGATTTACAGATACAGTTCTCATCAGGAAGGCACGAATGACCTATTATTATCAGATTATTTCTTCGTTTCTCGTAATATGGATCTTTTATGTTACCCAGGAATAATCTATCAAGGATATTAATACCGTGAATATCACAGGGATGTACTCCAATAACTATTTGAGGTTCATCACTGACAAAAACATCAACTTGACCAGACTTAATATAACGAAGAGTGGGATACCTGGGTGGTGTAAGGAATTTCTTCGGACCTATAACAGTTCTTTGATAATCGAAATCAAGATCTTCATACTTCTCGATTTCTTCAAAAGAATATTGCCCGTTTCCCTTTACTGGTCCATAGAGTTGTCCTTTAGTTTTTACTAGCTCTATGAACTCTGGAAACCTATCCTTAGACATCTTATAAGTTTTCATGTCAAGAGAATTTTAACAGTATACTTATAAGGTAATCTATAGGGCTATCTGTTGAAACTGGAGAATTTTAGAGTCAAGTAATCAAGTAATTTTGAGTTAAACTCCAAGATTTTTGATATTTACAAAATTTACAAAAAAGTACTTATCTGTGTGATTTTTTGACACATAAATTAATACAAAACTTAGGTATTAATTGTTTGAAATATGTATTAGCGATACGTATGATACCTTGTACAATTAGTTTAAAACTACCTTTAACAGCCTATTGGTATCGCCAAATGTTTGTTTAATTATTCAAACATTTTATTTGTAAGAAAAACTTATAACACATTATATAGATGATTTATTATTAAAACATCGATAAAATGCTTGAAGGAGCATCGAATATCCACTTTATAACACAAGTCACCTTTGTGTTATAAGCCCTATAATTTCTTAGATTCCTTTGTTACTTCATTAAATTTATTACCTCTTATAACCTCCCAAAGGTGAATAAATGAATAAAAAAGAAATTGAAGAGAAGAATAGTTCAAATAGTGATAGCAAGTTACAGTTAGCATTTTATTGGGCTGCTAGTTGTGGTGGTTGCGAAATTGCTGTATTAGATATAAATGAAAAAATCTTGGATGTTGTTGCAGTTGCTGACATTGTTTTTTGGCCTGTAGCGTTAGACTTCAAGTATAAAGATGTTGAAGAAATGGATGATAATCAAATAGATGTCTGTTTTTTTAATGGCTCAATTAGGACTTCTGAACAAAAACATCTAGCAGAATTACTTAGAAAAAAATCGAAGACTATGGTAGCTTTTGGAGCTTGTGCAGTTAATGGAGGTATTCCAGGTTTAGCTAATTTAACAAGTCGTGAAGAAATATTTCGTGTTTCTTACCTTGAGAATCCTTCTACCTCTAATCCTCAAGGAACCTTACCTAAAACTGAAGTTGAAGTAAAAGAAGGAATTTTAACTCTTCCTGAATTTTACGATGAAGTTAGGAGTCTCAACCAAGTTATTGATGTTGATTATTACCTACCTGGTTGTCCTCCTCATCCCGATCTTATTATGACAGCTATTGAAGCTATTGTCGAAAACAATCTTCCTGCTAAAGGTTCAGTAATTGGGCCATTAAAATCTGTTTGTGATGAGTGTAGATTTGAAAAATCAGAGAAGAAAATAGATTCCATTAAAAGGATTTATGAGCTTGAAACAATAGAAGATAAGTGTCTTCTAGAACAAGGAATTATCTGTTTAGGACCTGCTACACGAGGAGGGTGTGGAGCACAATGTCTGGATGCTAATATGCCATGTACGGGTTGTGGAGGACCAGCCCCTAATTCCATTGATCAAGGTGCAAGTATGATGTCTGCTTTGGCTTCAATACTTGGACTAGAGGGAGAAGAGGAAATGAAAGAAGAGGAAGTAGAGAAGCTAATTGAACAGATAGTAGACCCAGTTGGTACTTTTTACAAATATGGCTTACCAACAGCTATAATCAATAGGAAGGCGAAAGAATGAAAAAAACTATTACAATTAATCCAATAACAAGATTAGAGGGACACGGAAAGATAGTAATTTTTCTTACAGAAGAAGGAGATGTTGATAATGTTTATCTTCAAATACCAGAGTTAAGAGGATTTGAACGTTTTTCACAAGGAAGAAGAGCAGAAGACATGCCACAAATAACCTCTAGAATATGTGGTGTATGTCCAGTAGCTCATCATTTCGCATCAGCAAAAGCATTAGATAGGGCTTTTAATGTCGACCCTCCACCAGTTGCTAAAAAACTCAGGGAATTAATGTATTGTGGATACATTATTTATGATCATATATTGCATTTTTACTATTTAGGAGGACCAGATTTTGTTGTAGGTCCAG
>JAGLXK010000313.1 GCA_023132955.1 Candidatus Heimdallarchaeota archaeon | reverse complement strand
CATGTAGCATACTCAACGTTTAAATTTTGAAATTAGTGTTGGTTACATCGATGATTCTTGAAAAGTATTTATCAAAAAAAGGTCAATATTTAGAGAACAATGTTGATCTTTCAGCAAGCACTATAGCTTGGGGATTAAAGGCTAAAACAAGAGCAAAGGAGAGTTCAGACTTTATTAATGCTACAACAGGAACAGCAACTGAAGATGATGGAAGGTTGATGGTTCTACCAACTCTTTATGATGAACTTCGACAATTAACAGGAGATCAATTATTCGCATATGCAAATATGAGAGGATTACATACTTTTGTTCAAGCTTGGAAAAAAGATACTCTAGAAAGCTATCCTACTGAATTAAGAAAAAAAACTGAAGATCTTTCAACTCTTCCGATAACTGCATGTGGTGGTTTAACTGGAGGATTGATGTTAGCGGGTCAAATTTTCTTTGACAAAGGTGACACATTATTAGCTCCAAATACAAGATGGGGAAACGTAGATAATGTTTTTTTCAAGAATCAGCAACTAAAAGAAATACCATATAAGCTAGTTGACCAAGAAGGTAATCTTTCTCTCTCAAATTTGAGTGATAAATTAATTGAATGTCAAAAAACAGAGAAAAAAATAGGGGTTTATCTTAATTTTCCTAACAATCCATCTGGAATTAGCCCTACGTTAGATCAAATTAAAGAATTACAAGAAACATTGGAAAAGATTACAGTTCCAACAGTTCTATTTCTTGATGACGCGTACGAAAATTATTGTTATGAAGATGATGTTGTTAACCATTCCATTTTCCCCTATTTAGTAGGTTTAAATGATAATGTAGTTGCAGTAAAAATCGATGGAGTTTCAAAAAGATACTGTGCTTATGGAGCAAGATTGGGTACAATGACAGTAGGTTTTGGATCAGAAAGGGATGAAGAGGAAAAAGTTCAAGTCAGAGAACTAATGGCTAAAGCGGCAAGAACTAACACTTCAAGCGCACCTAGAGGTATTCAAGAAGCATTAACTAATGTCCTAACAGATGAAAGAAAGAAAGAACAAATAAAGAAAGAGAAATTGAGAAATCTGAATATTCTTTCTAGAAGATACAAATTGATCAAGAAACTCGGAGAAGAAATAACTAGTGAGGTACTTAAACCTGTAAAATTCAACTCAGGATTCTTTGGTTATTATCTAATAAAAAATCAACAGACAGCTACAGAGATATCAACAAAGCTTTTAGAAAAAGGATTAGGAACAATTCCATTTGTAAATACAGTAAATGACTTAAATGGAATAAGAGTTGCATTTTGTTCCATAAGTGAAGAAAATATTCCTAAGGCGTTTGATATTCTATATTCTATTTCTTGATATTTATGAAGCAGAAAAAGCTAAAGGGAAGAAGTTGTTTCTACTTCTTCATTGTTTTGAATTTTTTAACAGTTATTGGTATGGCAACAAGGATTAGGACAGCAAAACTAAGTAAAACATATGGTGCACTAGTTTTTGTAGTTGTTGGATAGCCAAATACTCTATAATACGTTTCAAGAACTGCTGCTGTTGCATTTACCATTCCATAACCATAAAGATCGTCCTTACCTTCAGTACCTAAATCATCAGCGGTTTCTTGTAGAATCTCTCTAATTTCACCAACAGACATAGTATAGTTAATAGATCTCATTAAAGCTATCACCCCTACAACTTGTGGACATGCAAAAGAAGTACCCCAGCTAGTAGTATAAGCATCAGGGGGATAAGAGCTCAAGATATTAATACCTACTTCATCACCAACAGGGGCAACTAGCTCAGTCCATGGACCAAAATTGCTGTAATCAGCTTTATCTTTGTTGAAATCGGTTGCACCCACAGAGATTACTTCATCATATCCTCCTGGATAAGATCTGAAGTATCTTCCTCCTCCATAAAATAGAGGAGTATTTCCTGTAACAGATACTACAGGAACGTTTTGACTTAGAGCATACAAGATGTCATCGTGATAATCTTCACTAGCATTGTAATAGTGCAAACTTAAATTAATGATATCAGCATCATTTTCTACTGCATAATGTATAGCGTCGCCGAACCCAACTAGAGATGTTGCTGCATAACTTGATGAATTAAGAACCCTGACATCCATAATAGTTACATTAGGAGCAACACCAGCTATTCCTATACCATCTAGAGGAGCTGCTAAGATACCAGCAATAAACGTAGCATGCCAGTGAATGGGATCACCCACATCTGGTCCAGGAATACTGTCGTTGGATACAAAATCCCATCCAGCTACATCATCAATATACCCATTGTCGTCATCATCAATCCCATTTTCTGGTCTTTCATCTGTATTATTCCAAGATTTACCCGCCAATTGTGGATGTGAAAAGTCTATTCCAGAATCAATTACTGCAACAATTAAACTTTCATTTCCATAAGTTTTCTCCCAAGCTCCATAAATGCTTATTTGAGGGAGATGCCAACCTACATCATTTGCTTTTGTACTAGGAGGTAAAGTTATGTCCGTATTACTCACAGCAGAATTGTAATTTAAGGAAAATAGTACAAACAATAATAAGAAAGCTAAAACATGTTGTAATGCTTTTTTCATAATAATTAGCTGACTAAAGTAACTTATAAAATTATTTGCTTCAATTTGATATCTAATTTTGTGTAATCAAATTATTAAGACATTAGATTTTGGTTTGAATATTTCCAAGTAAACAGGGGATCTTTTTCTCCTTTTCATTTTGTTAAAAAATATCCTAAAAAAAGAAAAAAGAAGGAAAGAGTCAGCTATTTTAACGCTTCATCTGCTTTTCCTTTGAAAATCTTCCATAGTTTCATCTTTTTAGCTTCACCAGTCTTGATCTTTCTGAAGTTTTCTCCTTGTCTTGAAATAACCACTAGAGTTATAGCTATCATTGTAGCAAATGCTACCCAACCAAAAATACCAGTTACAGCTGGATTATTCAAATCCGCAATACCAGTTGCTGGTGAAACCCAAGTCCATATATATGCTCCCCAAAAGATGAAGATTACACCCATAACGACAAAACTGACTAAATATGTTATTGCACTATACATGATAGCTGATCCCAATATGAAGTAAAGAACTAACCATACTGGTAAGAAGATTGGATTAAAGAATATCATAGAACCCAAGGTAGATGCAACACCTTTTCCTCCTGGACCCCAAAGCCATATGGGCCAATTATGACCTAGAATTGCGGCAGGACCTGCAAAAGCAACAACCCAAAGATCACTGTTACTAAATGCGAACGAAATATAAACAGTTAGCCACATGGCAAAGAAACCCTTTAAC
>JAGLXK010000312.1 GCA_023132955.1 Candidatus Heimdallarchaeota archaeon | reverse complement strand
TGTAAAGAAGTTCAGTTTCAGAAATGGAGTTAGGATTATATTGTTCTAAAGCTATAATATTGTTTTTCTCTTGATAGTCTGATTTAGAAACTAGTTGTTCTTGATAAATTGATAAACTAAGTACTATAAGAAACACAACTGAATAAATTTTGACTTTATGCGCTGCTCTTTGCATGTAAGAAAACCCACATTTAGTGACCGTTACTCAATATTTGAAAGTTAGTTTATTATTTATATCTATGTAAAGTAGCAACTAAACGATTTCTATTTAGATTTCCAAAGTTCATACTTTATTTCTATCAAGTTCGAAAAAAGTTTGAGTATACTGATCAGATATACTAGTTATAACAAATTCTTTCTCAACAAGTTTGAACAATAATCCTAATGTTTCATTTGCTGGATATTTCTGTAAATCGTCTAATAGTCTCATTATGGAGGTTTGTTTATTTTCTGCAAAATGTGTTAATATATCTCTTAATATCACACTCTCGCTTTCGATTTCTGCTAGCTTGCGAATATCTATTTCGAGCGGGTAGAGCAACCACAGATGAAACAGATGAGTTATTTTGTCCATTATACTTATTTTATAATAATCAGAAAATTCTTCGGAATACTCTCCTTCCGAACTATCAAACCCAAAAACTAAATCAAACCATTTTACTAATTCTACTATACTTCTATCGAGATTACTTTGTAAATCTTGTTCTATGAATAAATAAGCTGTGTATGACCCATAACTTGTAGTTAAAACAATGAAACCATAGTACTTTATTTTTGTTATATCAACTGTTGAACTGATTTTCTCTACTTGAGTAGGATCTTGTGTCTGTAAAACATCGCAGATAAGAGAAGGATCTAGGTTAACCTGGCTATTTAAGTCCATTTCAAAAACTGGTAAACACTGTTCATGTTGAACTACAAGTAATTTTCTTACCATGAAAACATCTTGAAGTATTATTTCGTAGTTCAACTCTAGTCTAACCTCTTATTTCTCTTAAATTATACTATACTCCTTTACATATTTTAAAATTGTTCAAGTGACCATTAAACCA
>JAGLXK010000311.1 GCA_023132955.1 Candidatus Heimdallarchaeota archaeon | reverse complement strand
GGGAACAGCACTCATTCCAATTGTCGAAATATCGACTATAAACTTCCAACAACGAAAAAAACTAATGTTGATTCATTTTTGATTTTTGGTGCATTTGTTTTCTTGTTTGTAGTTATGAGAACTCGTAAGAAATATAAAATGAACTAGTTTATCTAGTTCTTTCTATTTTCTTTGATTTCTAGAAAATGTTTTTATTTCCTTCACCTATTGTACACAATTCGAGATATTTCGTTTACTCTAAACGAGAATAATAATTGAAAAAATGTTGATATTATGAAAAATGAAAAAAAGAAATTCTATTTGAGCTTGAGTGTTCTGATGATTTGTTTTTTAATAAGTGCTTCATCTCTTAATACTCTTAGCTTAAAAGCTCTAGTAGAGGAAAAATATAATCATTATAACACAGATTCCTTTGATCGTTCTACTTGGATATGGAATACGACAGAAGTCGTGTCCACTGAAAGTACAAGTGATTCTGATGTACCCGCTCTTGCAGTGGATGCTGCAGGAAATGTGCTTATAGCATGGGAAGATGATACTGATTTTGCTGGAGCTGGAACGGATTCAGATATTTTCTATAAACGTTGGGACACTTCTACTTCCTCGTGGACTACAACAGAAGTCGTGTCTACCGAAAGTACAAGTGATTCTTGGGATTCTTCTCTTGCGGTGGATGCTGCAGGGAATGTCCATATCGCGTGGTTGGATGATACTGATTATGCCAGTAGTGGAACAGATTATGATATTTTCTACAAATACTGGGATGCTTCAACTTCAATATGGACCATCACAGAAGTAGTGTCCACAGAAAGTACAGAAAATTCTTATACACCTTCTCTATATATTGATACTTTAGGGAATGTGCATATAGCGTGGGAAGATTTTACTGATTATGCTGGAGCTGGAACAGATCTGGATATATTCTACAAATACTGGAATGCTTCTACCTCCTCGTGGAATGCAACAGAAGTGGTTTCGACAGAAAGTACAAGTGTTTCTCAATGTCCATCTATTGCGATCGACACATTTGAAAATGTGCATGTAGCATGGTTGGATGATACTGATTATGCCAGTAGTGGAACAGATGGAGATGTCTTCTACAAACGTTGGGACACTTCTACCTCCTCGTGGACTACAACAGAAGTCGTGTCTACTGAAAGTACAGACCATTCTGCCTATTCTACTTCTCTTGCGGTAGACACTGCAGGGAACATTCATATAGAGTGGGTTGATTATACTGATTATGCAGGTAGTGGAGTAGATACAGATATCTTCTACAAACGTTGGAATGCTTCAACTTCAATATGGACCATCACAGAAGTCGTGTCCACGGAAAGTACAGCTACTTCTTTGTATTCTTCTCTTGCGGTAGACACTGCAGGGAATGTGCATATAGCATGGGAAGACTTAACTGAATATGCTGGAGCTGGAACAGATCTGGATATTTTCTACAAATACTGGAATGCTTCTACCTCCTCGTGGAATGCAACAGAAGTCGTATCTACCGAAAGTACAAGTTTTTCTTGGTTTCCTTCTCTTGCGGTCGATTCAACAGGATATATCCATATAGCGTGGGTTGATGAGACTAATTATGCTGGAGCTGGAACAGATAGGGATATTTTCTATAAACTTTTCGCAGGACTCCCCATAGCTCCTTATTTATCCCCTATTTTACCTAATCCTACAGATATTGCTGCAATTTCCTTGGACTGGAATGATGTACCAGCTACTTCATCATACTATATTTATCGTTCAACTGCTAATATCTTATCGGTTGAAGGTCTTACTCCAATTGGTAACACTGTCACAACTTCCTATGACGACATACTTCCAGCAGAAGGACTATACTTCTACGTTATTGTTGCTAATAATTTTGTCGGAAACAGCACTCTTTCAAATTGTGAGAGTGTTGACTATGAACTACCTGTTGTATACGAATTTGGTGCAATTTCAGGTCTGATGTTTGCTACCTTTGCCTTCTTGATTGTCATTCTGAGAACGCGTAAGAAAAAACTAAAGTGGACTA
>JAGLXK010000310.1 GCA_023132955.1 Candidatus Heimdallarchaeota archaeon | reverse complement strand
ATAATAGAGCTGTGTGGGATGTTGTGGCCACTGTGGAATATGAGGATTTATCCACTCAAATCTATGCAATGAACCATGTTTCAGGAGATTTATACAAATTTATATTCACTATTCCTAATGGAGAAAGTGCTTCTGTTTCAATAGCTGCAAGAGATATAGGTGGAAGGGTAGATGGCGATGTAATAGTTGTTGATAATCCACTTGAAGTTCCTGAATTGGGAAACATCTCAGCTGTTATTTCTGTAATTCTAATACCTTTAGCAATAATACCAGTAACAATGAAAAAGAAGAAGAAAAAGAAAATTTAGATTTCTTCCAACTTTCTTTTTATTTTTTTCAGTTTGTTCCACGTTTGGACAAGTTTAACCATATTCTAATCCTTTATGATATGTTCTCATCATCAAAATACATATATAAATCTGACAAAATAAAAATTTCACTATTAATTGAAGCTAAATATCTTATAATTAAAAAGAAGTTTCTATTTTAAAACTGAAAAAAAGAAAGAAAGTTACCAAATTTTTTCATATCAGAAATTTATTATTCACCAAAACTAAGTATAATATATTTTGGTGGTATATCTATACTGTTTCTTCCTACTCTCCAATAATATCTTCCATAACTTGTTCTATGGGGATTTCTTTTGTATTTTGGTATAAAGATGCAAAGTATAAGTTCATCGGATTTTCCCCCATACTTTATTGGATGATGGTCATAAACAACAGGAGCCTGAATTTTTTTAGCGATATCAGATATATAATGTTCTAGATTATCTACTGCTTTAGCATCAAGTGGATTTATTTCATTGCTATCAGTTACTCCAAATGCTAAAATACCACCAAAAGTGTTAGCCATTGCAACTAGGTGTCTTTCAAGCTTTAATCTGCTCTTCTTATTCGGCGAAAATTTCTCTTTTCTATCAAAATATTCGCTTTCTTCCCATTTCATTAAAGTTTCAAGATTATCTTGCTTAATTATTGTCCACATATCCTTAACTTTCTGAATTCTAGAGTCATTTGGGTGAACTAAAACAACTTGAACTTCTCTTGCTAAACCTTTCTCATATTTTTTTTCATCCCCCAAATATCGGAACAGTTCTGTAGAGAGAACAATAAAGAATAAACTAAGTACAATATATGCTATTTTTGCATAATCACTACTCAGAGGCATAATATATACGATGCGCATATAACCTTGTATTATATCGGAAACATAATTCATCTCCGTGTCACGATAAGAGTTTGTATCATAAAATTCAACATTATTTTTATTATTATAAATCCAAAAAAGGTCAAAAGATGGATTAATGAACTGATAAATAAAATTAGAATATTTTATCTTATGATCTTTAACTTCTGCTGACCTATATTCATAGAAAAAATTACCTAGATTTCTTTTCCAGATTATAGTGAAAATATTTTTATTATTTTCTGGTTGAATATAAATGAAATTTTCATTGCCTTCATGTTGGTATGTTATGTTGAACAAAATTAAAGATTTACTCCATGAAACTGTTGCAGGTTCATACGTTTTTAGCGAGACTCCAGTCCTATGAACATAAGATTCATACCAGAATACTTCAAAAAATCCTTCATTATTTAATAGTATATTTGAACTATGTGCATATTTCATGTACTCTGAGGTAATTTTAGCAAATTTAGGATTCTGAACATTGCTTAAAGTACATGTCCAGATTGTATTTGACTCTTCCTGCCAGTCTTTCGATGAGCTTTGCCAAGAAATAAGTACTTGTTTGTTATCATTTACATTGATCGTTGGATTTTCATGATAATAATATTCTTCTCCCAATAAAGTATTATTGATAACAAAGGAATCACTCCAAAAATCAGATATTGCAGAATAATTACGATAATAAATCTGAGAATATCCTCCAGTTACAAAATGAAAATTATGGTAAGTGTCAATGCAAGTTTCTCGTTTTAAATTATAGTTGTGTAGTGTGCTTCCAAATTTATAAGGTTGATTCCAGGTACCATCAGTTCTATTTGCGTAGAAAAATCCATCATTATTCCTCCAAAGTAGATATAATATGTT
>JAGLXK010000031.1 GCA_023132955.1 Candidatus Heimdallarchaeota archaeon | reverse complement strand
ATTCCCTGCAATTCTTCAAGAGTCTTTTTTGGAATAACTGGAGAGCTTCTTGATAAGAGATGTTCAATTACTTCATCATATGTTAATGAACGTCCAACTTCTTTTTCTAGTCTGTTTTTTTCCAGAAAAAGTGCTTTTTTTGTTTCCTCTTTTATTTGAATTGTTGTAGCCATTATAGTCACTATAGTCACTATAGTAACTTGCTATTTATAGTTTTTCAACATATTATCTTTAAAGAGCAATTATTGAACACATTCCACTAGATAATGAGGAAAATAAATGCAAAACATTTTTATTTTAAACAGCTATTAGCAGTAATTCGAAAAATCCGTTTAAACTTAATCAAATTAATAATTCAAAAAAGGTTGATATTATGAAAAAGAAAAAAAAGAAATTACCTATGAGCTTAAGTGTTCTAATTATTGGTTTTTTAATAAGCACTTCTTCGCTTAACATAGTTAGCACACAAGCTCTACTAGAGGGAGAAAATAATCAATTTAATACAGATTACTTTGATAGGTCTGATTGGGAATGGTCAACTACAGAAATTATCTCCACTGAAAGTACTCAACATTCAATGTATGGTTGTCTTGTAACAGACTTTTCTGGAATTGTGCATATGGTTTGGCATGATAAAACAGATTATCTTGGAGCTGGAGATGATTATGATATTTTCTATAAACGTTGGGATATTGCTACCACTTCGTGGACAACAACGGAACTAATTTCCACAGAAAGCACAGCTGATTCATTAGATCCTACACTAGATATTGATACTTCTGGAAACATTCACATATCATGGCATGATAGGACTAATTATGCAGGGTCAGGTATAGAATCAGATATTTTTTATAAACGCTGGGACACGACTACCACTTCGTGGACGACAACGGAAGTAGTTTCTACAGAAAGTACATCTGATAGTGGTATGCAATCTCTCGCAGTAGATATTTTAGGAAATGTGCATGTTGCATGGATGGATCATACAGATTACTTAGGTAGTGGTGCTGACACAGATATTTTCTACAAGTACTGGAACATTTCTACTTCCACTTGGAATACTACTGAAGTAGTTTCCACAGAAAGTACATATGCGTCTGAATACCCTGATCTTATCACTGATTCTGTAGGAAATATCCATATTGTATGGACTGACTATACTAATTATCTTGGTGCTGGTAATGACTGGGATATTTTCTACAAGCGCTGGGATTCTGCAATTTCCTCTTGGACTTCAACAGAAATTGTGTCAACCGATAGTACAGAAGATTCTGAATCTTCTTCTCTTACTGTAGATGATGCAGGGAATGTGCACATTGCATGGCAAGATGAAACTGATTATGACGGAAGTGGAATAGATTTTGACATCTTTTATAAACTGTGGAATCTTGAAAACTCCACATTGACAACAACAGAAGTAATTTCAATAGAAAGTACAGCTGATTCATTACGTCCTGACTTAAGGGCAGATATTTCAGGGAATATACACTTATCTTGGGATGATAATTCAAATTATTTGGGGAGTGGAACAGATTGGGATATATTCTATAAGAGACAAAATACTGTAACATCATCATGGTCAACTACAGAAGTGATTTCCACAGAGAGTTCAGAGGATTCTTGGGAAGTTTCTATGGATGTTGATTTTTTGGGAAATGTGTACCTTATTTGGCATGATGTCACAAATTTTGAAGGGTGTGGAACAGATTATGATATCTTTTTCAAACAATTATCAGGTCCTATCGCAGCTCCAATCCTAGCTCTCATTGCCCCTAATCCAACTGAAAGTAATATGATTTATCTCGACTGGAGTGATATATTTGGAGCAACCGACTACATTGTTTATCGATCAAATTCATTCATTTGGTCAATTGATGGACTCGTCCCCATTGCTGTTGTTTCAACTAGTGAATACATTGATACTGTTTTATCTGGAGGATCCTATTTCTATGTAATTGTTGCTAGTAATGAGCTATGGAATAGTTCACTTTCCAATTGTCAATATGTAGAAGTAATCTTTTCTGCTCTTGACTCTCCTGAATTAGCTCCCATTTTACCCAATCCGACTGATTCTGATAGCGTTTCTTTAGCTTGGAATAATGTCAATAGTGCAACCGATTACCACGTTTATCGTTCAACTTCTTACATCTGGACAGTTGAAGGACTCGTACCCATTACTACTATTTCTTCCAGTGACTATATCGATACTGTTCCTTCTGAAGGTTACTACTTCTATGTGATTGTAGCTAATGATGGAACAATAAACAGTTCACTTTCCAATTGTGAATATGTAGAAGTAATCTTTCCTGCTCTTGACTCTCCTGAATTAGCTCCTATTCTACCCAATCCTACAGATTCAGATAGTATCTCTTTAGTTTGGGATAGTATTGATGGAGCAAACGAATATTATGTCTACCGTTCTGTTTCCTTTATCTGGTCAGTTGAAGTATTAACTCCAATCGCTACTGTTGGCTCAACTTCCTATATCGACTCTCTACCCTCTGAAGGATACTACTTCTATGTGATCGTAGCTAATGATGGTGCAAGAAACAGTACTCATTCGAATTGTGAATATGTCGAGTATAAGGTTGCTCATCTCAGGGAATTTACCCTAGTTTCAGGTTTGATACTTGCTGCCTTTGCTTTAGTGTTTGTAGTTACTAGAATACGTAAGAAGAATTTTAAGCTGAACTAGTTTTAGCTAGTTCTTGCTTTTTCTTAATTTTTTCCTTCTTTCTAACTCATTTTGATTATTATCTATTGTTTAAACAAACGATTAAAAACAGATTTGAGAGGAGATAATGAAGATTCCACACTTTTAGAAGAGAAATGCAAAACATTTTTATTTTAAACAGCTATTAGTAGTAATTCGAAAAATCCGTTTAAACTTAATTAAATTAATAATTCAAAAAAGGTTGATATTATGAAAAAGATAAAAATGAAACTATCTATGAGCTTAAGTGTTCTCATTATTGGTTTTTTAATAAGTACCTCTTCGCTTAATGTAGCTAACACAAAAGCTCTAGTAGAGGGAGAAAATAATCAATTCAATACAGATTACTTTGATAGATCTACTTGGAAATGGTCCATCACAGAAGTTGTTTCCACAGAAATTACAGGTGATTCTGGGAATCCTTCTCTTGCTGTCGATTCTGCAGGGAATGTACATATAGCTTGGGAAAGTGTTGATGTAGCAGGAACATTGAGTGAACACCAAATTTCCTACAAGCGTTGGGATGCTTTTTCACAGTCTTGGACGACAACAGAATTAGTTTCTACTGAAAGTACAGATGGCTCTTTTTTTCCTTCGCTTGCTGTCGATTCAACTGGTAATGTCCATATAGCGTGGGAAGATTGGTCTGGAACAGATGAGGATATCGTCTATAAACGATGGGATGCTTCTACTTCCTCTTGGACCAGCACAGAAGTCGTGTCCACAGAAAGTACAGGTTATTCTTACATGCCTTCTCTTACTACTGATTCTGCAGGGAATGTACACATAACGTGGGAAGATTTAACTAACTATGCTGGGAGCGGAACAGATTGGGATGTTTTCTATAAACACTGGAACTCTTCAACTTCCTCATGGAGTACTACAGAAGTCGTTTCAACAGAAAGTACATTACAATCTAGTGTTGCTTCTCTTGCTGTAGATATTGTAGGAAATGTACACATAGCGTGGTCAGATCTGACTAATTATGCTGGGAGCGGAGCAGATAGGGATATCTTCTATAAACGATGGGATACTTTTGATTCCTCATGGACTACGACAGAAGTCGTGTCCACAGAAAGTACAGGAAATTCTGGGAATCCTTCACTTGCTGTGGATGCTAAAGGGAATGTACACATAGCGTGGCGAGATTGGACTGATTATCTTAGTTCTGGAACTGATATCGATGTTTTCTATAAACGATGGGACGAATCTTCCTTATGGACTACGACAGAAGTCGTGTCCACAGAAAGTACAGGAACTTCTTATATTCCTTCTATTGCTGTAGATACTGTAGGGTATGTACACATAGCATGGCATGATCTGACTGATTACGCAGGAGCAGGACCAGGCGAGGATATTTTCTACAAACGCTGGGACTTTTCTACCTACTTACGGACCACCACAGAAGTCGTGTCCACAGAAAGTTCAGATGAGTCTCTCAACCCTTCTCTTACCGTCGATACCTTAGGGAATGTGCATATAGCTTGGTTTGATTTTACTGATTATTCTGGGAGTGGATGGGATTATGATATTTTCTATAAACAATTCGCAGGTCCTCCTGCAGTTCCTGAATTAGCTATTATTGCTCCTAATCCAACTAAACTCACTACTATCTATCTCGACTGGAATAATGTACTTAGGGCAACCTCTTACCATGTTTATCGTTCCACTTCTTACATCTGGTCTGTTGAAGGACTCGTACCTATTACTACTGTTTCCTCTAGTGACCATATTGATATTGTACCTTTAGAAGGATTCTACTATTATGTTGTTGTTGCTGAAAACTTCGTAGGGAATAGCTCTCATTCCAATTGTCAATATGTCGAAGTGAAGTTTTCTGTTCTTTTAGCTCCTGAATTAGCTCCTATTCTACCCAATCCCACAGATTCAGACAGTATCTCTTTGGTATGGGATAGTATTGATGAGACGACAGAATATTATATCTACCGATCTACTTCCTATATTTGGTCTGTTGAAGGGTTAACTCCACTAGCTACCATTGGCTCAACTTCCTATATTGACTCCCTTCCATCAGAAGGATACTACTTCTATGTCATTGTCGCTACTGATGGTGCAAAAAACAGTACTCATTCCAATTGCGAATATGTCGAGTATAAGGTTGCTCATCTTAGGGAATTTACCCTAGTTTCTGGTTTGATACTTGCTGCCTTTGCTTTGGTGTTTGTAGTTACTAGAATCCGTAAGAAGAATTTTAAACTGAACTAGTTTTCACTAGTTCTTACTTTTTTTGTTTTTTCCTTCTTTCTAAATCATTTTGATTATTTTCTACTGTTTAAACAAAAGATTACAACCAGATTTAAGAGAAGATAATAAAGATTCCACACTTTAGAGAAATGCAAAACATTTTTATTTAAAACAACTATTATTAACAATTCGAAAAATCCGTTTAAATTTAATTGAACTGTTAATTGATAAAATGGTTGATATTATGAAAAAGAAAAAAACGAAACTATCTATGAGCTTAAGTGTTCTCATCATTGTTTTTTTACTAAGCACTTCTTCGCTTAACATAAATAACACAAAAGCTCTACTAGAGGGAGAAAATAATCAATTTAATACAGATTCCTTTGATAGATCTGATTGGAAATGGACCACTACCCAGGTTCTGACTACAGGAAGTACAAATAATTCAAACCTCCCTTCCTTGGTTATTGATGCAGAAGGGAATTTCCACATAGCATGGTATGAAGAAACGGATTATGATGGAAGTGGAACAGATTATGACATTTTCTACAAACGATGGGATGCTATTACCTCCTTGTGGACTGCAACAGAAGTCGTTTCTACAGAAAGTACAGGAAATTCTGGTTATCATTCTCTAACTATCGATTCATTAGGAAATGTGCATATTGCATGGCATGATTACACTGATTATGCGGGTAGTGGAACAGATGTAGATATCTTCTACAAACGAAGAGATGCTGTTACAAACTTATGGACTTCGACAGAAATCGTTTCAACAGAAAGCACAGAAGATTCTGCTTATCCTTCTCTAGCTACTGATTTTACCGGAAATGTGCATATAACGTGGGATGATAGAACAGCATATTCTAGTAGTGGAACAGATGTAGATATCTTCTATAAAAATTGGAATAGTTCGTCTTCCTCCTGGTCAATGACAGAAATCGTTTCAACAGAAAGTACAGAAACTAGTGTTCATCCTTCTCTAGCTGTAGATGCATTAGGGGATGTACATATAGCGTGGATGGATGAAACTAATTATGCAAGTAGTGGTATAGATAGAGATATTTTTTATAAACGTAGGGATGTTGCGACCCTCTTATGGACAACAACTGAAGTTGTATCAACTGAAAGTACAGTAAATTGTTACTTTGATCCTTCTCTGGCTGTTGATATTTTAGAGAATGTTCATATTGCATGGAGTGAAAATTCTAACTATGCTAGTAGTGGATTTGATCAAGATATTCTCTACAAACGATGGGACAAGACTTCCTCTCTATGGACTACAACAGAAGTCATCTCAACTGATAGTTGGGGGGGTTCTTATTACCCTTCTCTCGCAACTGATTCAGATGAGAATGTCCACATAGCATGGTATGATTATTCTGATTTTGCAGGAGCTGGAAATGATTATGACATTTTCTACAAACGATGGGACAAATCTTCCTCCCTATGGACTACAACAGAAATTGTATCATCAGAAAGTACAGATGATTCTTGGGGAGCTTCTCTAGCTGTTGATATTTTGGGGCACGTGCATATAACATGGATGGATGAAAGCGATTATGCTAGTAGTGGAACAGATGTAGATATCTTCTACAAAAAACTGGCGGGTTCTCCTCCTACACCTGAACTAGCTTTTATAGTTCCAAATCCTACAGACATTGATACAATATATCTCAATTGGAATAATGTATTTGGAGCAACTACTTACTATGTTTATCGTTCCACTTCTTACATTTGGTCAATTGAAGGACTTGAACCCATTGCTGTTGTTACTATAAGTGAATATATTGACACTGTATTATATCGAGGTTTTTACTACTATGTAGTAGTTGCTGAAAACCTTGCATGGAACAGTTCTCATTCCAATTGTCAATATGTCGAGTACATCACTGATTCTTTTGATAGATCTACTTGGAAATGGACTAGCTCTAAAGTTATTTCCACTGAAAGTACTGATACATCAAATTATCCTTCTCTTGCTGTAGATGCTTTTGGAAATGTCCATATAACCTGGCAAGATATTACTAATTATGCAGGAAGTGGAGATGATTCTGATATTTTCTATAAAAGATGGGATGCTTCTACCTCTACTTGGACAACTACCGAAGTTATTTCCACTGAAAGTACAGATGGTTCTGGTGATGCTTCTATTGCTGTAGATACTTTAGGGAATGTGCATATAGCATGGCAGGATAATACTAATTATGCAGGAAGTGGAACAGATACAGACATTTTCTACAAACGTTGGGATGCTACTACCGCCTTATGGACCATCACTGAAGTCGTTTCTACAGAGAGTACAAGTCAATCTGTAGAATCTTCTCTGGCTATTGATGCTTCAGGAAATGTGCATATAGCGTGGATTGATGAGACTGATTATGCAGGAAGTGGAACAGATGCAGACATTTTCTACAAACGTTGGGATGCTTCTACCTCTTTATGGACCATCACTGAAGTTGTTTCCACGGAAAGTACAGAAGTTTCTTGGTGGCCTTCCCTTATTTCAGATCCTGCTGGAAATGTCCACATAGGATGGTATGATAAAACTAATTATGCTGGAAGTGGAACAGATGCAGACATTTTCTACAAACGATGGGAAGCTGCTATTTCCTCATGGACAATTACTGAAGTCATTTCCATTGTAAGCACAGGTCAGGCTAGGGATCCTATTCTGGCCACTGATGCTTTAGGGAATGTGCATATAACGTGGATTGATAATACTAATTATGCAGGAAGTGGAACAGATGGGGATGTTTTTTACAAACGATGGGATGCTTCTACCTCTACTTGGACAACTACTGAAGTAGTTTCCACAGAAAGTACAAAAGGTTCTTGGAGTCCTTCTATTGCAGTAGATACTTTAGGGGATATCCACATATCATGGACTGATTCTACTAATTATAATGGCGCTGGTGGAATAGATTGGGATATCTTCTACAAACGATGGGAAGCTGCAACCTCCTCATGGACCATCACTGAAGTAGTTTCCACAGGAAGTACAGAACATTCTACAAGTTCTTCTATTGCGGTCGATTCTACTGGGAATGTACATATAGCGTGGGTTGACTTAGTTGATTATGCTGGGAGTGGACCAGATGCAGATATCTTCTATAAAATACTGACAGGTCCTCCAGCTGCTCCTGAACTAGCCTTTATCGTCCCTAATCCTACAGAACTTACTGTTATCAATCTAGATTGGAATAGCCTGCTTGTTGCAACCACTTACTATGTCTATCGTTCCTCTTCTTTCATCTGGTCTGTGGAAGGTCTTGTTCCCATTGCTACTGTTTCCTCAAGCTATTATACTGACACTGTACCTTCTGAAGGATTCTACTATTATGTTGTTGTAGCTGAAAACAATGCAGGGAAAAGTTCAATCTCCAATGGTCAATATGTCGAAGTGAAGTTTTCTGTTCTTTTAGCTCCTGAATTAGCTCCTATTCTACCCAATCCTACAGATTCAGATAGTATCTCTTTGGTATGGGATAGTGTTGATGAGACGACAGAATATTATATCTACAGATCTACTTCATACATTTGGTCAGTTGAAGGGTTAACTCCAATTGATACCATTGGCTCAACTTCCTATATTGACACACTTCCAACAGAAGGATACTACTTCTATGTGATTGTAGCTAATGATGGAGTAAGAAACAGCACTCATTCGAATTGTGAACATGTTGAATACAAAGTTCCTCATCTGAGGGAATT
>JAGLXK010000309.1 GCA_023132955.1 Candidatus Heimdallarchaeota archaeon | reverse complement strand
ATTACAGGTATTATTAATGAGATTAGAATCGTTACTAAAACAGTGGATTCCACGACTATTGTTGTTGCACGTGTTATTAGCTATTGTAGAGTTAGAGGATTCAATCAAAATGATACCAGTACCGTCATTGTTGGTACAATTATTATCTACAATTGTAGAGTTACAGGAATTATCTAAAAATATCCCTTGTTCTCTATTGCTACTGCAAGTATTATTCAATATAATAGAATTCGAAGTATCAATTAGATAGATTCCTTTTTCATTGTTATGGAAAACATTGTTACTAATTTTAGGATCTCTTGATTTTTCTAGAAATATACCGAAAAAATTGTCGAAGAAGGTATTATTAACAATCAAAATATTTGATGATAAGTAGGACCAGATTCCACTATTTGAGAATGTACTGTTTTCCACAGTTACATTATCACATAAGCAGAAAGAAATTCCAGGAGAAGAATTTTCAACAATTATATTACTTATTTTTATATTTGAGCAGTTGACAAAGAGAGCTTGACCGTAATCAAAAGAAGAAAATGTTGTATAAATAAGGTTTGTTAGAAAAACAAAAGGTTTACTGTTTACAAAGTTGTTTTCAATGGTATTAGTAAGATAATTTTCTATAGTAGATTCATATATTTGAAAATTACAATTAAAGAGAGTGTTGGATCTAATTTGAGAACTGTTTGAGTTTGTTAAACTAATAATCGATTTCACATTTTCACCATAGTACGTATTATCTTTAATTGAAGACCCCTCTGATTCTTCAAGCAATATGAAAACGCGCATATCATATCCGGTATTGTTAACAACAATAGTGTTTCTTGATTTTGAGATAGATATGCCTTTTTGACCAATTCCCCAATTTGATCCTCCATATAGAGTATTATCCATTATGATGCAATTGCTTGATTTTTCTAAGTCGATATTTCCAAAATATGCATTACCATCGAAATATACATTACCATATAGAAATGTATTGTTTTTTATAATAGTATTACTTGAATATCGTATATATAAACGACAACTTGTAAACGTGTTATTCTCAATCAAAGAATACCCTGAATTAACTATACTGAAACGCGATTTATCTGCGAAACCAGAATTGCCAATGATTGTAGAGTATTCAGAATTGAACAAGAAAATATCAAATAGCTTATTGTCAACAATTTTAGAACCAGGACTATTAACAACATGAATATCAAAGTTAGAACTTACATCTGTGAAATTGTTTCCAATAATTGTTACTGTGTTATTAGAAACATCATTGATGTAAATCGAGTATACAACTGAATGAAAAAAGCAGTTGCGAATAATGACGTGTTTAGTAGTATTCCAAATGGTAACACAATACGGAAAAGAAGTTGTAATATTATAATTTTCAATGATGTAAGGCTTGTTTTCAGTTCCTTCTCCAGGAAATTTGTATTGATTGAAATCATCATCTTTCCAAATTAGTATTGGATCATGTTCTATTAATATATCTTTGTTTTTTATATTTCTTAAATGAACAGCAATTGGTACAGTTATAATAACTGTGGAAACAATTAGTGCTCCAACGATTAATGTAATCAGATTTTTTTTAGTGAAATTCATTATACCACCTACATATACATAAGAAGTTATTATTATTGATAATTTGGTAAGAACTTTTTCTCAACATAGAAGGAACTTTAATGCAACTTCTCATTCAACCACCTTCCAACCAGTTTTAGTTAGTTTAATAGAATAGTTTCTCCCCCATTTTTCTCTTTTGATAAACCCTTTTTTTTCCAGAGAAACAAGATTTCTAGATATTCTAGACTTTATAAAACCTGTCTGAGAACAGAGTTCTTTTTGAAGCATTTTTCCATCATTTTCAGAAATTAGATTAATAATTCTTTTCTGTGTATTATTCAGAAAAGTATTACTCAGAATTCTTACCGTTTTTCTCCCCTTTCTTCTCATAAATATCACTGCTCCACTGATTCCAAAAATCATGCCAACAATTGGAATAATTATAGATATCAATATAGACGGATTTCCAGCAGGTTTATCAAAACGAACAAAGCAGAAAGGATTTTGAAAGGGTTTGAGCAAATAAAATGACCAAGATACATAGACTATTGGATCTAGGACTATAGTAGCATTATCCGGATAAAAAGATCTTAACTCTCCTTCCTCATGAATCGAGCTCTTTGTTGGAATTTTTACAGAAATTTCATGAAATTCAGTGAAATAAGTAATAGAAGATTCAAATTCGAAAATATAGAAAGAGCCGCCATTTTCCGAAATGGGTATTTTATCCAGTTTATAAAATAAATAAAAATAAGTTGTTTGATTCTGTTCTAGTTTATTTCGAAAATCAACAGAAATAAGACTCGAAGAATTTGTTACTTCATTTCTAGTAAAATTCAACTCGCCCTTGCCGTCAAATAAACTGAGGGATTGAAGAGAATGATTTAACCAGAAATCCAGCGAGGATATTGAAGAATCGTATTCTTGTTTAACATAAAAACTTTCAGTAATATATATTTCATCTATACTTAAGATATCAATTTTTATATGGTGAGATTTGATAATTTGAGAGTATTGAGCCATAACTGAACAATCATAACAATCTGAATTGGAATCATAACAGGAACACATTTGCAATGGAAACATGAATGTCACAAATAATACCAAAAAAACGAATTTTTTGTAATTACTTTTGTAATGCAATATGTTATCATCTTTTTTATCAAGTAAAAAAGAGTTTCTAGTAATATAACTCACAAATAGATTATCAGCAAGCTATTATTGAATAATTGTAAGCAACCATAAAGCAACTATTTTTTCTATATTTTTTTAGGTTAAACACAAAAAGTAACACAGAAACTTTGGAACTTTCTCAAGACGCCTTTCATCTATTGATAATATGGATAATACTAATAGTTATTTCATAGATGATCCTGTACCAAATCTCGCAACAGGGTTTACTAAAATGTATCCACTAAAAATAATGATGAGAAAGTATGGAAATCAAATAGATCAATGACGCGCAAAAGAGGGAGTGCAGCTGGAGGGGGTTATTCAACAGCGAATGATTTATTACGTTTTAGCAAGGCATTACAAACTTTTAGATTCTAAATACTACTTATACACATCTAGTTCTATCAGGAAAATTAATGCAATATGATCCGCGTTTTAACTCTGAGAACCATAATATTTTTGTCGTTGAAGACTTTAAACAACCATACAGAATAAATGTTGATGGTGAAGCACCAGGTATCAACTCTAACTTTGCAATGTACCCACATTATACTGTTATTGTTCTTTCAAACTATGACCCACCAAGTGCCGTGAGAGTGGGGAATAAAATCCAACAACTTTTAATGAATCTAGAACCAGAATTGTTTTTATAAGAAGTATTCGAGTTAAGAATTGAAGCCTTTCTTCATTCATTTATAGTTACTGTTTAGAATTAGACAACTATCTTCTAGAAAAAGGAAAAATACCTTGATTCTCTTTTTAAGTTATCAAAGAAAATCTAAAGATTAGATCCACAATGTGCACAAGCTGTCATAGTATCGTCTATTTTTCCACCACAATTTGTGCAAAATTTTGGTTTTGGTTCAGATGTTGTTTGTTGTTCAACCGGTTGATTTTGAGGTTCTTGTTGAACTGGTTGGTGAAGTGGTTGTTGAGCTGTACTTTGGTAAGTTTCCGCTTGTTGCACCACAGGACTGTATCCTTGAGCTTGTCTTTGGTTTGCTTGGCGTGATCTAACTACAGTTATAATTCCTATTATTAAACCAACCACTCCTGCTCCCAATACAGCTCCTCCATATTCTACATCAAAAATCATGATAATTCCACCTATAATGATCAAACCTGGAGCTGCATAAATAAGTCGTCTGAAGTACGATGATCTAACACTTGACATAGAGGGGGAATGGAATGAATTTATTTAAATCTTACTCAAAAAAAAGAAGAGGAATATTTCTGCTGACACAATGAAACTGGAAGATTAAAAATATATAAGTGTTTGAGGTTTTGTACAATCATGATTTTTAGAAGATTTTACTCTCAGATAACGGTTGCAGTTATGTTTTGTTTAATTCTTTTGCTTGGTGTTTCTCCTCAAATAAGCTCTGCAAGGATTTCAGTCTCAATTACAGCTTCTCCCCTTTCTAATTTTGATAGAACTTGGGAAGATTTGGCTCTGCTTTATGATAATCACTTTCACAATTCCTCTGAAGTTTATGAAGAAATAGCTTATATTCATGATACAGTACCGGAATTGGTAGATTTAGAAGTATTTGGTCAAACATACCTTGGAAAAGATATAGTCTCTTTACGAATAACAAATGAGCTACGAACTCAACAAAAAGCAAAAGCATTGGTTGTATCGCACCATCATGGTCGAGAACAGATCAGTATTGAAATTGCTTTGAGATTCATTCTCTATTTGCTTAACAATTATCAAGAAAATTCAACCATAACCGATTTCATAGATTATCAAGAAATTTACGTGATTCCAGCTCTAAATCTCGATTCATTAGATCTGGTTATTAATGAGGACAATCATTGGTTAAGAAAGAATCTACGACCATTTGATGACGATAACGATGGATTCTTTGAAGAAGATCGAGCTGATGATGTGAGTGGTGATGGAATTATCTCTTCTTTCGATGTTTTTGATAATACCAATCCTTCAAACCCAGTATTTCTTTACACCTATTATGAAGGAATAGATGATGATTTGGATGGTAAAATTAACGAGGATGATGTTGGTTATACAGATCTTAACCGCAATTATGATTCTTATTGGAGAGATGGTAGCGGATGGAGCCCAGATACTATGTCTCAAGTATTTCCGGGGCACGCACCCTTCTCTGAGCCCGAAACCCGAGCCTTTCGTGATTTTGCTCTAAATCATAGTTTTGGTATGTCTTATTCCTTGCATTCAGGAATTAATGCAACATTTTTCGTAGATGATCCATATGGTTGGGCTGAACCTACTTTATACTGGAATATGGTGCAAGATTATACTAGGATTCTCCCTCCTTCGTTCACAGAAATTTATACTGGATATGGGCAGGAGAATTATCCAAAGGCTGATTCCGCTGTTTTAGCGGGTAGTTGGGATTCCTGGATGTACTTTGAGAGGGACTGCTTAGCACCTATTACTTTTGAACTTTACAGAAACTATTCCTCTGTCGCTCCTGGTGCAGAAACTGTTCTTGTTGAAAACTCCACTCATTTGATTCTTGAATGGAAATCAATCTATGATTACTTCAACCCTTACCCACAGTACATTAATGCTCTTTGGTTTGATGTTCTTCCTGGTTTTGATTACTTGCTTGATAATACACCTAGATTAGCCATTATCCCTGAAGTTCTTTCTGGTGGGTACAAATTAGATGACGAAGTAGAGCTTTCCTTTAATGTAACTAACTTAAGCCCTCGAATTAAAACCATGGATACTATTGACCTCTATACTAAAGATGGAACATTGCTAACAAGTTCCTTTAGTATTGATGCTAATAGCAATAAACTTCTTTCATTTATCTTAACTTTACCTTATGATCTTGGAGAAGAAGTCTATGAGATTAAACTGGGAAATGATTATACAGGATACTACCATTTTACTCTAGAAAAAGGTTCAGCTGTTGGATTAAGTATAGGTCCAACAATTCTAGGAGTCTTTATTTTAGGGACTGCAATTGTTATAATAAACCGAAGAAAGCAGAAATAGATTTTCTCTTTCTTTCTTTTTTATTTAATCAGCTTTAGTTATATCTTCGAGGCAATATGCTTCTGACATCAATTCTCCAGCTCTTGAGATAAACCTAGCTATTGGAGCTCCATCTACAAGGTTATGATCTACCAGATATGTTACACAAAGTAGTTCTCTACTTAGCAATTTCCCATCTATGTCGCATGCTATTTTTTTCATCCCTCCAAGAGCAACATTGCATGTTCTATCTGGAAAAGGGACAGCCCATCCAGTTATATTTTTAGCGAACATTCCCAAAGAAGTTATACCTACTGTACCTATTAATTTTTGAACATAGAAAGGGTTCTTGAGGAGTTTTTTCATAGCAAACTG
>JAGLXK010000308.1 GCA_023132955.1 Candidatus Heimdallarchaeota archaeon | reverse complement strand
CCACAAGATTTAATCAAAATGTCTTGAACGTTTCCAGATAAAGGATTTTCATCAAAAATTGAGTACCCAAAAGTGCTAATAGCAGGTTCTATACTGCTCTTATCCAGAATACCAAAAGAAAGTAAATCCATCGCAAATGCATATAAGCTGGATAAATTAAAATTTAGTTTATGAGTGTCGACAATTTCTATTGAATTGTTAGATGCAAAATAACTATCTAAATACCAGTAGTCTGGCGAATTAACTAGCGGTGTCATATGGAGTTCATACGAATATTTGACATCTTCTGCTAAAACAGAACTGCCATCACTGAATTTCGCATTTGGATCTAAATACACTGTATAGTTCTTTCCATCTGAACTTAAACTATAATTAGTAGCAATTACTGGCTCCCATTCATGGGATATTTGACTTCTTTCAAAGAGTGAGCCATAAACAGCTGCCATCCATTTGCTGTCATAATCGGATGTTTCGCGATAAACATTCTGGGCTTCTAGCATTATAGGGATAGGATATTTAATAATATGATCTTCAGGATCATCCCAATTTTCAGCTCGGAATTTTGACAAAGATAATAACAAAAGATCAAATCCAGTTAAACCCTCTTTAAATACATACATTAATCTTGGATAGACTAAACTAATTGATGGAAGGTCTTCATAGAGTATTGCTTGGATTTCGTGTAAATATTCTGTTCTTAATACAGAATCTAGTTCACTAAGATACTGAATTAATTTTGCATCTAATTGTGGATTAGTGTATTGATAGAAGTTTGCTCTGCTAGCCATACATCCACTAGTAAAGATATTACCTGGACCCCAATCCAAATCCCAAGAATGTTCAACAAATAGAGCATCATACCCACCTTCAGCATAAGTTGGGATATAATCATAATCTATCAACGGATATGACCACGATCTATCAGCTATGTTGTCCCAAGTTGTCGATTCATGCAAGTGAACTCCAATGCCTATTTTGGGTAATTGATGCTGCATAAGAAGTGAATACTGCTTTCTAGCAGCATTATCATTAGGAGAAAGCAGGTCAATACTAAAACGAATTGGCATCTCTGTTTCTTGCCCTGCAACTAGATAAGGTGTAAAAATTAAGAAAATCATTATAATTAGAAATAATGAATTTTTCTTCATTTGTTTGTCCTCTCTTTCAACTAACTAATAAATGGGTTTTAAGATGTCTTAAATGTTTTTACAGCATTTTAATCATTCAAATGAGAGCCAATAAAACTGAATTCTACTATTTGATAACATAAAAATGGAGTTTCGTTTATATTCCAAAAATAAAAATCTAAAAAAGACTGAAAACAAAAGTAGAAAAGAAGTGTTGTTAGAATAACTTGAATATATTTACTTTTCTTGAAAAAGCTCTTTTCAACATCCAAGTAAGGATATTCTTTGGAGGTTTTTTCACTTCCTTAGGTTTTCTATCTATCAGATTAAGAGCATCTTTGGGACAGATTAGAGCACATACCCCACAACCAATACATTTCTCATTAACTGTAATTTTATTGTTGACTAACTCCAATGCATTGAATTGGCATCTATCAATACACTTTCCACAACCTATACAAGCTTCTTCTTCTACATACATTACATAGTCGGATTTGACAAACGCTTGGGGTTGTCCCCATTCTACCAAACCTCTTAGTACTCCACAACAACAGGTACAACAATTACAGATATAGGAATGTCCACTTCCTACATTCATAGAAGAATGAATTAATCCAGCTTCTTCTGCTTCTTTTAAAGTTTTAAGAGATTCTTCCATTGTTATTGTAGTTGTCTGATGACTACCTTCGTATCTATTCTCGCTTTTAGAAAAAACTAGACAAACCTTATCGGGATATTTACATGAATCACCAATCAATTCCTGTTGTTTCTTACAGATACAATCGCGTATTCCCCAGCTCTTAGCACTTCTAATCATCTGTTCAGCTTGATTGTAAGGGTGTATTTCCAGTTCTGTTTTAATTACACTATTCACAGGAACGATTCTATGTATAGCCGGTTTGGTTGAAAATAAAACCTTTCCTTGACATTTTTGGATGTAATCTTCGAATAACTCTGCGAATTCAGCGTCCATTCTATGGATTTGTTCTTCGTAAATTCCTACTACAAAGGGAAGGAGCCCATATTTCTTTGCATCACCAGATCTAGTGACACGAAGTTGACCTTTGGATTCCATGATTTCAAGTTTAGTGGCAAGCTCATCTTTAGGAATCTTGAGTCTTTTTGCCATCTTTTCAACTGATTCAGCTTTCAATTTTAGTTTACTCGCTATTTCCGCTTCTTCAGGCTCATAGATCCACTCTAAAACTCGCAAATGAGTACCATCTTCAACTTCTGGAAAACCATTTGGTATTGTATTTAGTACTTTAGAGAGTTTTTCATATGGAGAAACTAGTTTCTTAACCGCCTTTGTCAACCCTCTTTCACCTTGTAGAATTGAAGAAACTCAACTTATTTAAAAAGAATTAAGCGAAACATTAGATTAAATATTCAAATGCTGGAATCTTCCCTTTTGCAATTTCAGAGAGTTTGTAATGACACCTCTATGTTTTTTTAGTAACTAAAAGAATATATACAAAATACCACTTAATAACTTCAGAAATAAGTGGGGATTCAACTTTGAGTAGTGAGAGTGGCATAAAAAAAATTAAATATCAATGCAATAAGTGCCAGAAACAACGAAACTTAAACATTCCTTCAAGGTTGTTACAAACGGATACACTATCAACTATCTTAGAATTCGTTGATGTTCACAAATGTGATCAGAATAATTTATCAGCTGTTAAATGCTTTATAGACAGTTCTCGAACTGTTAGATCACAAGTACATATAAAATCGACTCACTATGGATATGAAACAGACCGTGATTTTTCCACAGTTCCTGATGAAAATGAAATGTACAAATCTCTTGGGATACCAATTCCCCAAAAGGTTGCTATGTTAAAAAAAGTATTTGAAGCTCCAAATTTTAAAAGAATAAATATTACTGGTCTTGAGATAAAAGACAAAATTCGAAATACAACTTATATTTTTGAGAAGAGTGAAGAAGGTAAGAAACTTACCATTAAATCAATCTTAGGGTTCATTGAAGTGCAAGTTTTCATCTCTGAAAAGGTTACAAATAGAATATATAAGGAGTGGAAACAAAAGCTAAAATCTACCCATGATTCAAGAAAATTATCTTTTCCATTTACTGGAACTAGAAAGTGGATTCAACATGCTGCAAACATCCTCGAAACCTCAGTTTTTCTCGACGAAATTTTCTTGAAATTAATTGCCGAATTCATTGATGAGAACATCATTGAGGAACCTACAGAAAGAAATTTAGTTGAATTAGATCTTCTAGTAAGTTCTACAATTGCCTTTCCAAAATCTTCATCTGATGAGTTTAGAAGATTTAATACTGAACAAGCTATTCTTTTTAGCGAAATGAGTCCTAACCTAAGAATTCTCTGCAAAGATCTTATGGTATATTTCTTAACTAATCAGGAAAAATCAATTCTATATTCATACAAAGAAATGAATATTAACCAAAGTTTCAACGAATTTCTCTTTGTGATGAGTCATCTGGTTTATGAAGGATTTCTAAAAATTAACAAACTAGAATTTGTTTAATCTAAGTTTTATCTTCGTTTTCTTAAGATTGAAGCAGCAACTTGCCATCCAGCATCAATGATAGAAGTAAAACCTCCTCCGGGAACTGACCAAGCTGATGCAAAATAAAGATTCTTGAAAGGTGAAGCTAATGGATACATTCCCACTTGTAATGGATTTCTGGCAAATCCAATCACAGATCCTTGTGGATTATGAGTGTATCTTTCCATTGTTTTTGGAGTTGCTACACTTA
>JAGLXK010000307.1 GCA_023132955.1 Candidatus Heimdallarchaeota archaeon | reverse complement strand
GTGAAGGGCTGATAAATTTGTTAAACAAAGAGAATACATGGGGTGCAGAAGCAGTTCTTCTCAAGGATGAGTGGCTAGGATTTCAGGTATTGAAAAAAATTCGTTTACCGAAGTCATATAGAATCAAGCAGATTGATGATGAATTAAGGAATAGTAGAACAATCTCCGAATCAAAACTAATCATGGCCTCAAGAGATGTGGAAGTAAAAACACCATATATCTTTGATATTGATTTAGATTCATCGACAATAACAATGGAATTTATTGAGGGAAAACTAGTTAAAGATGTTTTGAACAGTGAAGATACTTTAGAAGAGAAATTACATTATGTTGAATTGATGGGAGAACAAGTAGGAAAATTGCACAATAGTGACATCATACATGGAGACTTAACAACCAGTAACATTCTAATAAAAAATCGAGAACTTGTCTTCATAGACTTTGGTCTTGGCAAATTTTCACAGGCTATAGAAGACAAAGCTGTTGACATCTTATTAATTAAGAAATGTTTTACAAGCACGCATGCTGAATTTGAAAGAGACTATTTTACCACATTTCAAAAAGGTTATATGAGTACTATGAGCAAGGCTAAAAGCATTTTTCGTCGTGCAATAAAAGTAGAGGCTAGAGCAAGACATTTGAAAGAAAATCAAATTATTAACGGCTATCTTCTCTCTGAATAGGGGCTATGTTAGCAATTCGCTGATTGAGTTTCCAAGCATCCAGTGCATACCGTTCCTGGTGTGTCCAATTTCCTTCAATTTTGCCTTGAGAATTTAATTTTCCAAGAATCTTCTTTATTTGAGGATAAACTGGTTTGAACTTTGCACCTTCTAGGTCAGTTCCTGGTAAAGGCATGAAAACATGTGCTCTTATTATTGAGTTTCTTCTTATTAGATCCTTTATAACCTTGATTGTTTCCATTTCATCAACCTCAGTAGCAGTTGGTAATCCTATTATTATATCAACTACTGGTGTAAATCCCGTATCATTGAGAATCTCAATTGCTTTAATCCCTTCTTCAACTGTATGTCCTCTTCGAATTTCTTTGAGAACTCTATCACTACCTGATTGAAGACCTATAGATATTCGGGAATTTGAAATAATTGGCTTAATATCCTCCATCAAACTAGAGGATACAGTTTCAGGACGCACTTCTCCAGGAAATGTACCAAAATAAACATTATCAATTCCAGGGGTTGATTTAATTGATGATAAAAGATGGAGAATCGCTTCTTTATTTACTTCTTTAGGTTTTGAAGACAAATAACCAAAGGAATTTGGTGTAATAAAACGGATATCGTTTAGCCTTTGAGTTCCCATCCATTTTATTACATCTAGAATTATTTCAGGAGATCTATGCCTTGTTCTATGTTTGAAAAGTTTCGGAACTTGACAAAATGTACACCCAAAAGAACACCCCCTGCTTATCTCCAATGGTGGATAAAGCCTCCTTTTCGGGGATAGGAAGGGATATTCATCCAGAACTATAGGGTCAGGTCTATTAGTTAAACGCAATGAATTATCTTCCAAAAACCCA
>JAGLXK010000306.1 GCA_023132955.1 Candidatus Heimdallarchaeota archaeon | reverse complement strand
TATTACGTAAAGGTCCTAGAACAGTCAATGAGTTGGAATTAGAATATAATGCTTATGTAAAAGAAAAAATACAAAAGATGAATCTGACTCATAGAGAGGAAGAAGTTTTAGAAAAGAAGATGTTTAGGCAAGCTAAAACTTTGTATAAATATATTAAAGTGCTTAAGGAAAACGGCTTTGTTGTTGAAGCAGGAAAACGCTATACTGAGAATCAAAGAGCTGCAGAAACGCTCTATGGAAGAACAGCTAAACTTTTCTTTTATATAGGAGGTAAACATTCTTGGTTGGATTCTGAAACAATCAAACCTTCCCTTGAATTTATGTCTAAATTATTAGGTATTATGAATCAAACAAAAAAACCATCAGTAAAAAGACTACGAGAAATTCTAATTTCAGTGGAAACCAAAGTAAATCAAGATTTAGAGAATCTCTTCACCACTTTCTCTGATGAAATTGCAGATATATCAGAAGATATTACCTATGAAGATCTAAAATTCCTCATATTCGGTTTAAATCATATACTTTTGATGAAGAATTATCCAGTATTTGAAGACGATTTGAAAAAAAGTAAAATCATTTAATTGTCCTTGATAATATTTTTAAGAATAATAACTGGTGTAGATGTTTTCTTTATTCTTTTTCCAATAGAGTATAATGCTTTTTATGGAAGTGTGAAATAGTACAAGAAGTATTTTAAATGAGTAATCATTAATAAACCAAAAAAAGAGAGATTAAAATGGTTGATATTTTAGATTATCTACTTTCTTTTGATGTCAATATATTCTTTATAGCTCTTGGAATTTACAGTGGTTTTTTAGTAATACTGTTTCTAGGAACAAAATTTCTTCCCGGAATCAAAACACAAGGCGAACAGTTAAAGGATGGTTCAAGGAGAGACTACAAATTGACGGGCTTGATGTTATTTATGATCTCAACTTTAACAGCTGTATTAGTTTTTGTCTTAAATGAGACCGTTTCTCCAAGATGGAATTTAACATTTATAGCCAGAGCATTTTTTCCATTACTAATCATTGCTACTATTTTTTCACTTATATGGAGTCTTCTACTCTTCTTTTTGGGAAGAAGAAAGCAAGGAGAGAACAAATGTAAAGGTGTAAAAGGGATTTTACATGATTTTTGGTTTGGTCCTGAGCTGAATCCAACCCTGTGGGGAGTAGACCTCAAGATGTTTACTTATCAACCATCACTAATTGGCCTTTCATTTATCAACTGGAGTTTTCTCTTTCTACAACTACAAGAATCAGGATACATTTTACCACAAATGTGGATGTATCAAGGATTTTGGTGGTTTTATCTGTTTACCCATTATATTCTTGAAGAGTTCATGCTTACAACATGGGATATTATGGCAGAGAATTTTGGATTTATGTTAGTATGGGGAGATTTAGTTTATGTCCCATTCTTCTATTCTATCGCAGGATGGTTTATTATCATTCAAACTGAAGCTTTCAATATTTATCCGATTATTATATTATGTCTAGCTTATTTTGTCTCAATCTGGATTTTCAGGGGATCAAATATACAGAAATTTAGATTCAAAAGAAATCCTAATGTCAAAATTTGGTTTAAACCAGCCAAAACTATAGAGGGAAAAATACTCATCTCTGGATTTTGGGGGATAGGCAGAAAACTAAACTATTCAGGAGAAATACTCACTTATCTTATTATAACTTTAACAACAGGAATATACTCACCAATCCCCTTTATTCTACCTCTATCATTATTTATTCTTCTTGCGCATAGAGCATGGCGTGATGATAAGAGATGTAGGAAAAAATATGGTAAACTTTGGGAAGAATATTGCTTAATTGCTAAATACAAGATGATACCAAAAATCTACTAGAAAAATTTAATAAAATTGCAAATAATGTAAACTGATGAAAAGAACTTAATGTTTCTATTTCTAAGGTGATAGGTTTGAGTGAAAAATCAGTTATAACGCTACTAATAAATTCAAATGAACCTGCGATTAGATTGAAAACCTATTTATGTCTCTTGGATCACGATTATGATACTTCAGAGGTAAAAAAGCTAATAGTCAATTTAAAGAAGGAATCACCACTAATATCTAGTTTAATTTCTTATTTACCAAAAGATGAAACAAGTAAGACCTTTCATGTGTATAAAAAATGGCAAGGAGCTCATTGGATTTTATCACAACTAGCAGACGTAGGTTATCCACCTGGTGATAGCGATTTAATTCCAAGTATTAATAGAGAAATGAAATGGTTACTTAGCAGTGAACGCTGGAAATCTAAGCTAATAATTAATGGTAGAAGACGTTTTTGTGCTTCACAAGATGGAAATGGTCTTTATGCTGCTCTTTCTCTGGGCTTTTTTGATGAAAGATGTAAGATATTAGCTGATCGGTTAATTCTACATCAATGGAGTGATGGTGGTTGGAAC
Organism: Candidatus Heimdallarchaeota archaeon; assembly: GCA_023132955.1. Classification (GTDB taxonomy): domain Archaea; phylum Asgardarchaeota; class Heimdallarchaeia; order Heimdallarchaeales; family Heimdallarchaeaceae; genus UBA460. The sequence continues at coordinate 209 of JAGLXK010000306.1, read as the reverse complement.
TGTGATCGAAAACCAGCAGCAAGTAAGTCTTCTTATCATGAGAGTCTAATTCCTTTGAGAGCTCTTAATCGTTACTTAACAGAAGAAAAGAGTCCGCGATTAACAAACGCTATAGATAAAGCAGCAGAGCTATTCCATAGAAGAAATCTTTATAGACGAATCAGTGATGGAAAGATTATCAACAAAGGATGGTTGTTACTTCATTATCC
>JAGLXK010000305.1 GCA_023132955.1 Candidatus Heimdallarchaeota archaeon | reverse complement strand
AAGAAATCTCAAGTTAAAGAAAAATACGAAGCTGGCAAAATAGCCAGAGCTCTTGATGTTGAAAGGAAAAGACGTCCTGTAGTTTTTACAATAGAAGAAGAACAAGAACCCAAAAATTTCAAGGAACTTGTAGAAACAATAGCTAAAGAAGATAAGAAACTTGGGAAGAAAAAATAATTTTCTTCACTATTTTTTTATAAATTAGTTCCACTAAGTGTGATACTTCATGAAAAAGAAAAACTTTAGAATTCCTTATCGGGAAGCGGATCATGGGGATTTTAACGCTGAATGGCCTCCACACAAAAAAGTTTCTGGGTGGTGGTATATTACTGGATATCTTACAGATCAGGAAAACAGAGAGAATTTCTATTCTTACCAGTTTACAATTTTTAATATCCGGAAATTTGGATTTAATTTTTATGTGCTTCAAATGGCCTTAACTGATTTCCAAACACAAAAACATCTCTTCAGACAAAGACTAAGTATACCTAAGAAGAGAAATATCTACGCTAATCAAGATAATGTGGTATTCTCAAGGTTTGCAGTTTTGAAACGAGAGAAAGACCAATTAATCCTTTCTATGAAAACTGATGAGTTTGAACTACAACTAGATCTAAATAAAGGGAAAGGGGCTTTCTGGCATGCAGATGATGGAGTATTAGCAATGGGATTACCAGATGATCCTCAACAACGGACAGTCTATTACTCCTATCCAAACATGCCTACAACAGGTAAGTTAATTTTGTTTAATAATTCTAAAGAAAAAACTATTTTAAGTGTCAAAGGTAAATCATGGTTTGATCGGCAATGGGGTCCGTTTCGATTGTTAGATCCAGTGTCTCATTGGGAGTGGTTCTCTCTTCGATTTTTTGATGATGAAGAAATCATGCTTTTTGCTTTTCCCCTGAATTTCTATTATGATGGAACCTATATCGACAAAGTAGGTAATAGCCAGCTCGTTCGGGATTATACTTATACCCCCAAAGAGTTTATTGAGGTAAATGATTTTACCTTTTCTAAGGGGTGGGACTTAGTATTACCAGGCATCAAGGAAGAGCAGTACGAGATCCGCCCGATTATAGAGGGACAATATAATATAGCATATTTCGAAATAATGGCAGAAATAATAAATCCCAAAAATGAATGTGTGGGCTTCTGTTTTGTAGAATTGGGACCAGGGGCAAGAAATCCAACTAAAAAGATTCGCCTATGGAAAGCACTTAGAAAGATATAGCTGGGTCAGTACAAAGTTAATTAAATATATTTTTTTTAAATGAAGTTTAATTTTTCAAGAAACATAAGATATATCTGAAGAATTTTTTTCTAAAGTAAAACTTTTTTTTGTTTAGTTAGCTTTAATTAGATGAAGCTTTTAACCTACTTGTAATGTCAAAGAAAGCAAGCTCTGTCTCAATAAACACTAAAGAGCTGATAAAAGATTTCAATCTTCCAGGTGGAGAAGTGATCAATGTTCTTATTGGAGTTGATATGAAGATAAAACGAGGAGAATTCATTGCGATCATGGGACCCTCTGGAAGTGGAAAATCTACTCTTTTGAATATTCTATCAACTCTTGAAAGCATTACTTCAGGTGAAGTTTTAGTTGCAGGAATCAATCTAAGCGAGACTTCCTACAAAGAGAATCTTGAAATTCGCAGAACCAAAACTTCTGTTGTATTTCAGAATTTTGCTTTAATTCCTTATCTTACGGCTAAAGAAAACGTTAAACTCCCTATGAAATTGCGTAAAGTTCCAGAACTTGAAGCCGATCAAAAAGCAATCGAATACCTGGAATCTGTTGGATTATATGTGCGAATGGATCATCTTCCTGAGGAGTTATCAGGAGGAGAACAACAAAGAGTAGCAATTGCCAGAGCATTAGCTCACAATCCAGATATCATCTATGCTGATGAACCCACAGGAAATCTAGACACTCATATTGGAAGAGAAATCATCCTTCTATTCAAACAACTTGTCACAGAGAAAAAAATCACTGTAATAATGGTCACTCACGATACAGAATGTGCAAAAGAAGCTGATAAAATCCTTATTTTACAGAAAGGTAAAGTAATTCAAGAACAACCTAAGAATATTATTAAGAAGAAGAGCAAAAGGGAGGGAAATTAGATGAAACGACCTAAATTCTTCTCTTTTATTGGATTTTCATTCAAGTCCATGTACTCTAACCGAAGAAGAAGCATCTCAATTGGTGCTGGTATGATCTTAGGAGCAGCTATTTTTTCTAGTATATTCTTCTATGGTTCTATAATTAACACAATTACTGTTCAAGATATGATAGAAAATGTTGAAGCTGAAATAACTTTCAGACCTCTAATCGAAACAAATTTGGTTGGTACTCTCCCAGAATTAGCTGATTTACTCTCTCAAGAAATGGAATTCGAAGATTGCATTGTTACCTATGGGAGACGTTTTCGTTATGATATAACAGACAGAGAGAATAGATATCATTCTTATTTTACTCCCGATTTTAATTTTTCTGAATATGCTGGCTTTAAAGTAGAACAACCTTCCTTTGAACCATTGATTGTTGATTCATCTTCACTTAATCATTCAATAGTTGAAAAGATCAATGTTGTTGCTGGTGAAAACAATCTTCAGAGTAATGGTATCCTGCTATCTATTGGTACATACAAGAAGTTAGGTGTACAATTAAACGACACTCTAGCTTTTAATTTTGGGTTGAATAAAACTGTTGATACTAATGAAGTCATTATAACTTCAACAACTTTAAATCTGACAGTAAGAGGATTCTTCCAACCTGGACTTCTACTAGATGATGATTTCTTAATCGTTAGCAGTGATAATTTTAATTCGAGTATTATTGGAAATTTAACTGCTAACAAATTATGGCAGCTTCCTACAAAATTAGATCTAACTCAATTCCCTCTAAACAATCTTCTTGATTTAAATGAGTATATTAACATAGTTTTAAACAGGAAGGAACAAATTCACAATCTGGATGGTAAAAACTTAATCTCTGGCACGTTATTCGCATACCAAGGGTTGATTATCACAATGCAGTTAATTGATACTGTTTTGTATATTCCTGCTATTGTTTTATCAATTATTCTTATCAGTTTAGGGGCAGATTTGGCTCTAAGAGAGAGAAAATTTGAAATTTCTGTTCTAAAGGCTCAAGGAGCTAGTCCAAAACAGATACGAAGTATGATATATACTGAGGTTATTTTTATTGCATTTCTAGGGGAAACTATAGGTATCTTTTTTGGTACCTTTGGTGCTGCAATGGTACTGTCTACATATCGGTTTATGGCAATAGATTTTCCAACTATTTCTAGTGCTTACTCATCTTTGAACATTAAACCTTGGACTATTTTAACAACCCTAATTGTAACTTTAGGAATCCTATTTTTAACAACCAGAAAGAAAACAAATAACTTCATTCAAGAAGAGGTTGCTATCGCCAAAACTGTTGAAAGAGAAAAGAAAAAATGGTTTAAAGCAGTATATGGGGATGTTCTGTTCTTCATGATAGGATTAGTTGGTGTGCTTCTAACAGTTGTTGAAAATACAAGACCAAATGTTTCTTTTGGTTTTGCTGTTATTTTGCTTCAAATTTTTGCACCAATATTGCTTTGGTATGGAGGAGCTGCTATCGTTAGTAGACTATCAACCAAAGTACCTGAGAAATTAGATAAAGTACTTGTTAAAATCTTCAAAGATATAGGCGTCTTACTTAAAGGAAGCTTATCTCGCAGGCACCAAAACTTTCCAAGAATGACTGTTTTACTCTGTTTATCTGTTTCATTAGGAGTTTTTGCAGTTATTCAAGGTGAAACTGGTTCAGTTGAATTGATCCGTAGAGCTGAATTTACTATTGGAGGCGATATGAGAGTTGATATCTTGGGGGGTTACCAAACTTTATCGCCTTCTGATTTTGTTGGTTTTGAGGATAAAATAGAAAATATAATTCCTATTTACTATACGTTATTCTATGTTGGTTCAACGCCAGTTATATGCTATGGAGTAGATTTAACGGAATATGGAAACAATGCATTATGGCACAAAGACTCAATAGAAGATTATCCTGAGTGGAAGGAAGGTCTGCAGACTCTTCAAAATAATCCTCTAAAAAATGTAGGTATTGGAGTAGAGACAGCAAGAACCTTAGATATACAAAATGATCCTACCTTTGAATTTACAATTTTCAATCAAACAAAGTATACAGTAGAGGCAACAATAATTGTAGATCATGCCCCAGGAGAGATAGAAGATTTAGCATCAGGATCTTTTGGTGAAATATTTGATTTCCTTGAATTTGATTTCGTTTTTACCATTCTGGTTGATAAACAGTTTATTTTCGAGTATGCTCCATATACATATGAGATTACCAGGGCAATAATTAATCTGAAGCCTGAAATTGACCCAGTAGAAGAAAATCTCGCTTTTGAGTTTGATTCACAATTCGATTGGATTATTTACGCTCAATCATATGAGGAAGAACTAGCAGAGATCAGACAACGAGAGGGATTACGTTTTGGATTTCCTGGATTATTAACAATAAACTATCTTATCTCAATCATTGCTACTGTAATAGGGGTTTCAATTTTCATGTTTATGATTGTTAATCAACGGAAGAAAGAATTTGCTGTACTGATATCAGAAGGAGCTTCGCGTGGGCAGTTAATCAAATTGGTTCTAAGTGAAGTAATATCTATGGCACTTTTTGCTACTCTCTTTGGTACATTTATTGGATTCATTTTAGGGTATCAGTTCAATGGATTCTTTGATATCTTTAGTTCCTCTTCCTTTAACAGGTTACTGATATTCCCACCTGGAATTCTAATAGTTACAATAGTTGGTGCTTTTATGATTATAATACTTGCAACATTAATTCCTGCTATTATAGCTGCAAAAACAAACGTTGTGGAGGAAATGAGAGCATTTTGAGGTGATTTTATGTACAGTGATAAAACAAAAATGATTCAAATGGAACCTCTTCCTGAAGATTTAGCCTTACAAGCCATAGATATCTATCACGTATATGGTCTGGAACATCAGAACAAGGTTGTTGCTCTGAAAGGTGTAAGTTTTGACATCAAGAAAAGTGAAATTTTGGGGATTATTGGTCCTTCGGGATCAGGAAAAAGCACCTTATTATTATCTCTCGGTGGAATGCTCAAGCCTTCTGCTGGTCAGATTTTTTACTCTGATGGCACAGATATAACGAAGCTTGCTGAAGAGAAACAATTTGAATATAGAAGACACAATATAGGATATGTTTTCCAAGAACAAAATCTGATTCCTTATTTGAGCGCAGAAAAGAATATAGAAATGCCTATGAGGTTAGTTAATCTCAATCGTTCCAAAAGAAAGCAAAGAGTAAAAGAATTGATGGAAACCTTAGGTATTTGGCATAGAAGAACCCACTCTCCGAAAAGAATCTCTGGTGGAGAACAGCAAAGAGTCTCTATTGCTAGAGCATTAGCAAATAATCCTAGGTTGATTTTTGCTGATGAGCCAACAGGAAACGTTGATACTGAAACCTCAACTCAAATTCTTGAGCTTTTCAAGGAATTGAAAGAGGATATAGGCACTTCCTATTTGATATGCTCTCATGATCCCATAGTTGGTGATTTCTCTGATAGAACCTTAGAAATTAGAGATGGCATTCTTATTGGAGAGCATTTACAGGACATTGATTTGACTGATTTGGATAGCTCAAGATTTCTGGTTATAGATAATCAGAACAGAATAACATTACCTGAAAAAGCTATTTCAGAACTTAGAGGTTCTCTATTGTATACCTGGACAATGACTGAAGATGGAATACTTCTAAAACCTCTTAGGAAACTTGATGAGAGCACAGAAAGCAAAATCAAATCATGTACTACTTGCGGAGCAGATATTCCAAAGGGAGTTTACTCATGTCCTAGATGTGGAGCCAAACTGACTCGAGTTGTACGATAAAGCTCCTTCCCTAACCTTTTTTAATAGACTTCATTTTTTTTCTTCATGAGACTATTCCTTGTTAGACATGGAGAAACAGATCACAATAAGAATCGCGTAATCATGGGTCATTTACCCACTCCTCTAAATGAAACTGGTAAAGATCAAGTAAAGATTTTAGCTGACGAATTGAAGGATAAAGGAATACAATTAATTTATAGCTCAGATTTAGTTCGAGCAGTTGAAACAGCTGAAATTATTAGTTTGGAATTGAATCTTCCTGTTAAATATACCGATAAACTCCGAGAGCATACTCTTGGAGATCTTGACGGAGTTGGTATTTCTGAATTGTTGGATGAGATGGAATCTCTTAAAGAATTCGATGACTTGATGACTAAACATAATGGGGAACTGACAGAAGATTTCATGACCAGAGTATGGGAAGAGTTTAGAAATATAGCTCGTGAAAACAAAGAAAAAGACTTTGTTCTGATTGTCACACATGGAGGGTGTGTTCGTTCAATAATAGCTAGAATTCTAGATGCATCAGAGTTGATATTTGATAATATCAAACAACATAATTGCTGTATTAATATCATAGATTATACTGAATCAGAGGGAAAAGAAAAGTTTTCAATCGAGTTAGTTAATGATGTTTGTCATTTTACCATCAAATAACGTTCCTTTGCAATAAAATTTTAAAGACTGAATTAGAATTCGTAATTAAGATGTCAATAGAGAAACAAAAAATCCTACCTCCTGAAGATAGGATACCTTCTACAAAATATAGAATAAAAATTCGTGAAACTATTCGCAGAAGATTAGCAGAAGAAGAGAATTTCTATCCTTTAGAACTTGAAGATTTTGATGAAGTTGAATATAAACCTTATACAACAACTGAGAAAGAAGATGAAAGCATTCCTTCTGTAAAATTCATTATAGATAAGTATTATATGCTGAGAATCGCTAATGATGCTTCAAAGATTCTTGTTTCCGCATATCTTGATTATGGTTATCTTAAAACAAATAGAGTGAAGGAAGTTGTCGATGTAAATAAGAAGAAACCTTTCCTTAGTACTCCTAAGGGTAGATGTGTTATCCGATTATTTAACGATGATTTCTGTGAATTAGCAGAAATTCCTATGAAACATTCTTCATCCTTCTCCTTTCATCCAGTATCAGCAGCACCTCAGCTATTCTTGGGCTTGATCGAAAATCTAGTTGAAAATAAGGAATATCATTATAGAATCGAATGTTATAACAAAGATGAAGAATTAATAGGTGCATCTAAAATAAAGGAATTTACAGCTGGTGTTCAATCAAATAAACAACCGGTTTTTTTTGTTTCTGTTTCAGATCTGCATGGAGGATCAAGAGCAAGATTCAAAAGAGGAAAAGTTGTAGGGTTCAGAGCTAAAAATAACCCTAGACTAGAACGCTTAATGAAGAATATTCATATCAAAGAGTTAGAATACACTTTTGATAAAGGATACCAAGTTTTCACAACTAGTGGCGATAACGTAGATAATGGCTCATATCATGAATACTGGGCGGATCTTTTTGC
>JAGLXK010000304.1 GCA_023132955.1 Candidatus Heimdallarchaeota archaeon | reverse complement strand
TCAGTTTGATCAAAGATTTTTAAAGCAAACTCTTGATAGGGTTTATCTCCTCTCTGATAATGTCCACTGTTTATTCTAGATTCAATTGCGTGATATTCTAGATAATACTCATTTATACTCATGGCAGAAACTTAGTATTTCATGCTTATATCTTTGTTGGCAAAAAATAGAAACTGATAAGTTTACAATTGATTCCCAGATGATGGGTAAAAATTTGAGCTTTATAACTAATAATCTTCAGAGAAATAATTGAGAGGAGGAAAGGAGATATTTGGAAGAATCAAGAATATGGTATAGTGTTGTTTTCAAGATTAAAAAGAAAAAAGGAGAAAGTGTTCTTTGATTACAACACTCTTCTTCTTAAAATTAATTTATAAACCAAAACACCTAGGGGAATTACCAGAACAACTGAGAATAAAGCATAAAGCTCAGGAGAACTCAAAGGCCAAGTTGGTTTTGATAAAGGATAGGGATCAACTGCATCATATCCAGCTTCAATTATATATTCCCCAGTTCCATTCCAGTCCGACCAGAAATTGCCTTTTTTTGTTTTCACATCGTACCAAGTGTTATTGGATCCTTGGCTGTATGCTTGACATCCTTCTGAATATGGGTCAAATAGAGGATCTATAGGTCCAGAATTATTGATTATTGTGTTGTGATGCATTATATTAAAAGTCGAAGCACCGAATTTAGATACTACATTTAAACCTATATTGATTCCATAATCAATGTTATCTTTAACCAAGTTGTATGTTATTAGATTGTAACCTGAAATTTTGTAATAACCATTTACCCCTATCCCATTTTGATTATAATTACATTGGTTTTCTTTAATCAAAGCACTTCCTGAATCATAAAGAAGGATTCCGTATTCTCCATTATTATTACACTCGTTCTTCTGGATAGTTGAATTATACGAATAGAAATCTAATAAAATACCATTTTCTTTGTTAAAATTACAGATGCATTTTTCTATTATTACCCAGGTACAGTTAAACAATGCAATACCTGTTGTTGTGTAAGAAAGATTCTGATTACGAATAATTGCATCATTACAATTTACTAAAATAATCTGTCCATATTTTTCTTTATTTATTTTAAGATTATTTGAATTAGCAAAATAACCTAACTTCTTACCGTTTACAAAATTATTTTCTAGTGTTAAGGGTATTTGTTTAATAATTATCTGATAATCTGGATCAGGATATTCACCGATATAGTAATAATAGAATGGATTGAATTTTAAACCACATTTGAAGAAAGAATTATCAGTTATGATCATAGAGTAATTTCCACCAAATGTTATACCATAATCACAGTTATCTAGAATATTACTGTTGATTATTAGATTGTCACTACATGAACTCGCTATGCCCATCCAACTATCTTTAAAGTTATTATTTTGAATTAATACATCATCACAATATCTAAGGTACAAGCAGTAGTAAGTATTCGAGATTTCAAGATTCTCAATAGTACTATCTGAACAATTTACAAGTATCACCTGTCCAAAATCTTCACCATCAAGATGGATGGATGATTGATTCAAAAACATTCCAATTTCCTTGTCATTGACAAAATTGTTTTCTAATGAGTAGTTGAGATATCCCTCTAAGTTATCTTCGCTAATATGTATTCCACCATTTTCTATATTATTCCCTAATATAGAACAATTCAGAATCTTTCTAGAATAAAAATTACTATTCTGAAAATGATTGTTTATGAGAGTAAAGTTAGTACTATAAGATATTCGAAAATCTGTATTCTCAAATAGATTACTATCAATTCTTACTAATTTTGTCCCCATTATATAACTACTCTCTCCTGAATTTTTGAAAACATTGTTACATATAGTGACATTTTCATCCCACCCCCATGAAGTTAATGAATGTAAATTTCCATCAAATGTATTATTTGCAACAATCGAATTAAGGACACCATCGAGAGATAAACCATATTTGTTGTTTGTTATAACATTTTTTTCTATCGTAGCATTGTTTCCTGCACCGATTCCAAAAGAACAATTTGTTATATTATTCTCTTCTATAGTCACAAAACTACCAAATATTCCAGTACTACAATTCTCAACTATGTTTCCTATAATACTTCCATCAGAGCAAGATATGCCTGATCCAGACGAACAGTCTTTTACCGAATTTCCTTCAACAACACCGCTGTAGCACCGTATCCCCCCTTGACGACCTCCAATACAGAAATTGTTTTCAATTCTGCTTGTATTATCTTCAATTTGATAGGTATAAATTGCATAACGGGTTGCTTCGATATAGCAATTTCTAATAACAAAGTGTTTAGTTGTTAATCTAATATCTATACCATAACCCCCACTCCCATATCCCCCGTCCACATCATTTGAGGAAATGTTATAATTTTCAATAATATAAGGGTCAGAATCAGTCCCCTCTCCAGGAAATCCGTAGGTTTCATTGAAGTCTGTATCTTGATAAATGATGATAGGATCATGAGAAGTTAAATCTAGCATAATAAACGTTGAATCTCTACCTCGACTTGTTGACATCATATTAGCTGGTTTAATTGTTATAAATACTGATAGTAATAATACGATTATTAGAACTCTTGATAAATTACTCATAGATTTTCTTCCTATTTTGAACATTCAGTTCACCTTTGACAAACTAAAATAGTACGCAT
>JAGLXK010000303.1 GCA_023132955.1 Candidatus Heimdallarchaeota archaeon | reverse complement strand
AAATCTACTAAGCAAGGTTGAACTCGCTTCTCTTTTTTCGTGGACATGAAAGTATCCCCTCGTATGTGTAGTAAAATCACACATAATAAAGCTTGTGTTTTTACGAATTGCCAAAACAGAAGAGTTTATATGGTGTGCGTAATTTACACACATTGAAGGATATTCAATGCCGGTGCTCGAGAATGGATGAAGAATTAGAACGCATAAAACAAGAAAAAATGATTAAATTAATGAAAGATGATGTACCTACTGTAGAGGATTTCCCAATTGCTGAGGTAGTAGAGCTTGATGACAACTCATTTGACTCATTTGTTGCACAATCAGGAATAGTGGTTGTAGACACTTGGGCGCCTTGGTGTTCGCCTTGCTTTACAATGGAACCTATTATGAATCAACTTGCTAAAGAATGGTCAGGAAAGGTTACAATTGGTAAACTAAACGTGGATCAAAACCCTCGTACCTCAATGAAATTTGGAATATCTTCAATTCCTAACTTCTTGGTATTTCAAGATGGCAAATTTTTAGGTAATGTAGTTGGAGCAGTAGGTAAAAAACCATTTGAAAAATTATTTAAAAAGCTCTTATCAGGAGATAAAGATAAGAAAGAAGGATATACTTAACTTTCAATATCCTCTTCACTTAAATCAATTACAGTTGCAAAAACAATACGTTCATCTGGCTCTGTGGACATGATTTTTACACCTTTTGTATTTCTACTTATTTCTCTTATTGTTTCTATCCTTGTTCGAATACTTATTCCAAGATTATTCAATATAGAGACACTGTTTTCTCTTGTTGGTTTCTTAGGTACAACCAGAACTGATGCAACATTTCCATTTCGTTCTTCAGTTTTTATATCAATTACGCCTCTAGCTCCTCTGTGAGTGAACCTATACTCATCACAAGCTGTTCTCTTACCAAATCCTCTTTCTGTTATTGTAAGAATGGAGGAATCTTTCATCTCTGACTCAGGTACAGTTAAGCCACCAATTATTATATCGTTTGGTGTTTTAAATCTCATTCCTGTTACTCCCCTAGTTGCCCTACCCATAGGTCTGACTTCTTTTTCAGGAAAATGAGCCATTAATCCAAATTTGGTTGCAAGGTAGATATGATCATCACCAGTTGTTACAAATGAATTAACAACCTTATCACCAACTTCAAGGCGTATTCCAATAATTCCAGTTTTTCTTACATTTGAAAACGCAGATAGTTTAGTTTTTTTCACTTTACCTCTTGCAGTTACAAAGAACAAAAATAACCCTTTATCAAAGGAATCTCTCTCAACTGGAACCATTTTTACTACTGCTGAATCAACAGGAAGAACTGTTTTCCATGGACTTCCTCTTGCATTCCTACGTTTTGCTTCAGGTATTTCAAACGCTGGAGTAGAGTGAACTAAACCATTTTCAGTTATCAATAAGAGAGTACTTTTGTTAAGAGTTACTAGAATATCATTCAGAGAATCATTTTCTCGTAGAGTTACAGCTGTCATGCCTTTTCCACCTCTCCTTTGAGTCCTGAATTTGTCTATTTCAATTGATCTTACATATCCTTGTTGTGTAGTTGTAATCAAGAGATGTCGATCATGTAGCATTTGATAGATATCAGCATCAACTGGAATATCAGCGTCATCAGTTATAGTTGTTCTCCTTTCATCTCCAAATTTTTCTTTAATTTCTACAAGTTCTTTCTTAATAATCTGCATTCTTTTTTCTTTATGAGCTAGAATATCCCTATATTCCTCAACTTTTGCTTCTAGTTCTTCCTTCTCATTGAGAATAGCTTCAACTTCCATTCTTGCTAAACGAGCCAATTGCATTGATAGTATTGCTTTTGCTTGTGCTTCATTTAAGCTAAATCGTTTAATGAGTTTCTCTTGAGCAGCTTGCCTATCGTCGGATTTTTTAATTAATTCAATAACTTCGTCAATATTTTGAAGAGCAATATACAATCCTTCAAGGATATTTAAACGCATCAAAGCTTTGTTTAGATTGTGTTTTACGGTTTTTCTAACTACGTGTTCCCTATGTTCTAAAAATATTGTTAATGCTCTTTTTAGATTTAGTAGTAGAGGCCTTCCTCTTGCAAAAGCTATGTTTTTTGCATAGAAGGTTTTCTCTAATTGAGAATATTTGTATAGTTGGCTGATAATTACTCGAATACTTTTTTCATGTGAATAATCTTCATGAATATCAATTTCAATCCGTATTTTGTTCTTTGAAAGATCTCTAGCATCGACTAAACCACGAATCTTCTTTGATGATATCAAATCATGGAGTTCTTCCATCAAATTGCTTTTATTTGTAAGATAAGGGATTTCATGAACGATAATAGTAGCTTCATCTCTACTCTCTGTTGGTTCCTTCACTTCAAGTTTTGCTCTTAAGATAATTGGTCCTTTCCCAGTGCTATTGAATAATCGCATAGCTCTTCCATTGACTATTACACCACCTGTTGGAAAATCTGGACCTTTAACATACTCTGATAAATCCTCAACTATAGTATTAGGATCATCTATTAACTGAACAGTGGCATCAACAATCTCACCAATATTGTGAGGAGGCATGTTTGAACTTAAACCTACAGCAATACCTGATGTCCCATTTACTAATAGTAGAGGAAATTTAACAGGTAAGACTGTTGGTTCTATTTCTTCTCCATCAAAATTTTCTTGGAACTTAACAATTTCTGGAATAACGTCTTGAAGAAGTTCAGTAGATATTTTAGCCAATCTAGCCTCGGTGTTATGATTAATAAAACCATTTGCTACAAAGGAGTGACAGTCTGTATCAACTCTAACGGAATAAACATTAGATTCGGGAAGATGTGAAATTTTCTCAACCGTATTAAAAAGATAGTTTCGATTATGTAACAATTCTAACAATTTTCGATCTTCTTGATCAAGTATTTCGTAAATCACATCATAATTTTTCTCAAGATTGTTGTATCTGTCAAAATTATGTCTCAAAAGGAAATCATGACCATATTTATCTCGAAAATATTCTGATATCAGCGGAATAAAATCAGTTTTGCTCATTCTATTAGAACTCAACTTAGTTATCTTGTTCAAGATATTCTTTTTTCGTTCTGAAAAGAATCCAATTTTCTTATGGAATTTGTTAATAGATTCAACACCTACTATTAATAACCTATAACAGTCTTTTCTCCTATCTTTGATAGGCTTGGTAGTTATGATTCCAAAATTAAGAAGTAGAACTTTCAGTTGTTGTAACAGTTTTTTACTACTTGAAGTATAAACTAACATCATGCTTTTCCCACCATGACGCCTATCAACTTTAAACTGTACAGAACCATCGCCCTCATACAATCCCCGTAAGAATGAAGCTATCACCTCTTCAGTAGATTGTAAAACTGAGAATGGAATTTCTTTCTTCTCTGAAGTTTCATCTAGTAACCCAATATTAATTAGAAATTCTCTAACCTTCCCAGCGGTTACAGTCATTTCTTTATAATTTTCATCTACTTGTCGTTCATATATGTTTGCAACTTCGAATTGCTCTTTAAATATTCTCTTTAGTTCATCATAATAATCAAAATCAGAATTACCAAAAACGGTCATTTTCTGATGGTATGAGCCTTCTGCTACTAATGAACCTAATAGAAAAGAAAGATCTTTATTCATTGTTTGTGGAAAACTAATCTCACTAAATTTAGGATCTTTATCTGGCCAGAATTTTTTAAGACTTAAATCTTCTTCAGCAAAAAGTGAACTATTTCTTTGTAGAACTACTATATCTCCTTTTTGGACTTGATTAAGCATTTTCCAAACTAGTTTTGGTTTGCTTTCAACAATTGACCAACAGCTTATGGGGTGATTAAAAGATCCTTTAATCTCATACCCCATTTCTGTTTCCAAAGCATAAATTGGATGTTTGTCAGAATTGAAAAACTTTGATGCAGTATTTACTTTTCCATCATAGGATAAAATCTTTAGATCTATATTTGTTTCTGGTTTTCCATTACTTAATGTAGCTATGGGCACTATCCCTTTATCAGAAAGGATCAGTGTATCACCAGTTACACAATATCTCATAGCAGCAGGTGGGAAACCATCAATTGAACCAAAGTTTCCTTGTCCATCAACAACAGGATAGCGTAAAGAAAATGGTTGAGCAAGTCTTACTAGAGTTTCGTAAACACCGCCTGCATGGGGATGGTATTTACCAGTGACTTCCCCTACAATTCTTGCACATTTTTTATGAGAACTTGCATAAGTTAATCTCATCTGATGCATAGCCCAGAGAATCCTCCTATGAACAGGTTTTAAGCCATCTCTTGCATCAGGTATTGCTCGCTCACTGATGATATAATAAGCATAATCAGTATAAGCTTCTTCCAAAGTTTTAGATAACGATGAACGATGGATAATTTCGCTTGTTTCGTCACTTGTCATTTTATTTAACTCCTATTCACAACTCCAATTCATCAGGAATTTCATCTCCTGATATCTCAATATCAATAAGCTCATCAATCATATCATCAGTATCTTCATCTTCATCAATACTAGAAACACCAAATTCTTTTTGATACGCATTAGCATCAAGTTTGAATACCTCTTCCATGATGAATCTCTTTCTGAAACTCACATCACTTCCCATCAATTGCTCAAATCTCTGGTCTGCGAATGCTGCATCGTCTATTCTTAATTGAACTAAATATCGACTGTTTTTTTGCATAGCAGTCACTTCTAACTGTTCCGCATTCATCTCACCTAAACCTTTGTATCTCTGAACTCTAATATTGGAAGAATCAATTTTAGCTTCTGCGAGTTTTTCTAAGATTGCATCTCGTTGTTCCTCTGTAAAGCAGTATTCGTGGTTACCATTTTTTAGAATATCAGATTTTCCTCTTGTAAGATGGACTCTAAAAAGTGGAGGTTTAGCCACGTAAATCAGCCCAACTTCTATCAACTCACGCATATATCTATAGAATAAAGTAAGGAGTAATGTCATGATATGAGCACCGTCAACATCTGCATCTGTAAGTATGATTATCTTTCCATATCTGCATTTTTCTATTTCAAAATCGTCGCCAATCCCAGTTCCTATTGCCATAATAATACTCTGGATTTCTTTATTACCAAGAGCTTTCACCAGTCTAGACTTGAAAACATTCAGGACTTTTCCTTTTAAGAACAGAACTTCTTGAAATTGACTATCTCTAGCTTTTACTGCAGTTCCACCAGCTGATGGACCTTCAACTAAAAACAACTCTCTTTTTGTGGGATCAGATTCTCTGCATTCTACAAGTCTTCCAGGTAACCCCATTCTTTTATCTTTCATTCTAACAAATTCTCTTGCTTTCCTTGCAGCTACTCTTGCAGTCTTTGCTTCCATAGCTTTTTCGATAATGTTTCTAGCTGTTTTTGTATTGATTTCTAGATATTCTTTGAATTTATCAGTCATTACTCTTTGAATAATTCCCTCAACTTCGCTATTACCAAGTTTAGTTTTTGTTTGTCCCTCAAATTGAGGTTCAGGATGTTTTATACTTATAATTGCAATTACTCCTTCCCTGGCATCTTCACCACGTAAATTGTCAGATTTATCCGTTATTATTTTCTTTGTACGTCCATAATCATTGAGTGCTCTTGTTAATCCTGCTTTAAAACCTGAAATATGCGTTCCACCTTCTGAAGTATATATCCCATTTACAAAACCCATTATAATTTCATTATAGCTTTCAGTATACAGAATGCTTAATTCACATATGACGCCATCAATGGTTTTTTCACCATGGAATACCTCTTCTGGTTTATCGAAAATACTTTTTTTTCCTTTACTAAGATTCTGAACAAATTGCTTTATTCCACCTTCGAAAAGATATTCTTGTCTTTTAGCTGGGTCAAATCTATCATCTGTTACAATAAATCTCAAATTTTTGTTAAGATAAGCCATCTCTTTGATTCTTCTGACAATTGTATCATACGAAAATCTAGTTTCTGTTAAGATTTCTGGATCAGGTTCAAAATAGATATACGTACCAGTTGTTGGGATACCTTTTTGCTCGCTTTCAATAACCTTGGAAATAGCCTTTCCTTCTGAGTAATCTTGAATGTATTCTTTCCCATTGAGGAAAACTTTTACTATTAACTTATCTGAAAGAGCATTCACACAAGCAAGACCCACACCATGTAATCCCCCAGATACTTTGTAAGCGGTCTTATCAAACTTCCC
>JAGLXK010000302.1 GCA_023132955.1 Candidatus Heimdallarchaeota archaeon | reverse complement strand
AAAGTAATGGAACACTATTTTTATCTTCATTTGAACCCACCTCATTATTGTTAACCAAAACATCAGTTCGAAAAGGAACAACTCGTCCTGTAGACACTTCAATATCAAGATCTTCTATCGTATGTGGAAATGTATCCAGTATGCAAAGTGTCTCATAATCTTCATCTGTTATTGGTATTCTAATAAACAAATCTTCATTCTTTCGGAATATAATCTTACTATATTCTCGATTATATTCCCTCCTTTTTTCTTGATTACCATCCTCACTGCATGAAAGTTTAATTGTTTTTATTTCTTTATTTGTTTTGATAAGTCCAGCGATTATAATTTCTTGGAGAATTTTTTGTCCAATAAAAATATTTTTACGAGATTCAAAAACATGTATATTTGAAAATTGTACTCTTTCTATGAGCCATTTTCGAAACTTTCTAAAGTATAATCCTGAACAATAACTTCTTGGGGTGATAAAAATCAACTGTGCATCTTCTCTGCTCAAGGAAACTGATAATGCTATAAAGAGTTGATAAACATTTGGTTGTCCATTTATTACATGATCCAAATGCTCTGTATGCGAAGATGTTCGTCCAATTTTAAAATAGGGGGGATTAGAAATTACTAAATCATAAAGAAGGCTTAGATTATTGTTTTTGTTATTACTAGCTATCTTTCGCGAATTCTTTAAAATAAAATCGGAATTAAATGTATTAAAATATAGCATATGTCCAAATTTTTTTAATTCTCTTCGACATTCAACTAAAACAGTATGTAAATGAGAACATAGAATTTTATCTATTTCATATGCGTGAAATACCAATTTAATTTTTTCATTTCTTAGTTTAATTTTTTCACATAAAGCTGCAATTAAGGTACCAGTTCCAGCAGCTGGTTCTAATACTTTGATTTCATTTATTTCTTTTTCCTTACTAATCAAATTCTTAAAAGAGATCATATCAACGATAGACCTACTGATTTCTTCAGGTGTAAAAAACTGACCTTTAGTTTTTCTGTTACTGATATCTTTTTTACTTTCAAAATTTCTAGCTAAACGTAATGAATAACTGATAAGATTTTCATCCTTTCTTATAGACAGTTTTTTTTCGATAAGCATTAAAGAATCACTTTTGAATGCACAAAGATTATTAAAAAGATGGAGATTAGTGTTTTTTAATTTATCTGCCAAAGTTTTCTATTCTTTCAAATATTAAACTATACATTCGCATTTCCAAATAATGCAATTGCTAATTGAAAAGGAACAGATTATTTCAAGCACTATCCCCTAATGCAAGTGAGTGTGGTTCTTTTGACTTATTCTGTATCGAGCTTAATTTAACAGAAGAGCAAGAGAGGATATTCAAAAGCAAGCAGAATCAATAGAGACAAAATAATTTTGAAGGTTATTTATCAGTGCTCAAGTGTTTAGGAATTATTTGTTCTCTTTATATCCATGAGCATATTTCATGAACCAATCTGAAGATCTGTTTTCATCTATTTTTGAGTGAATCATAACTTGTTTAATAATTTCAAATACTACCAATAAATACTTGTTTCTCATTTCTGCTAATGTTTTCAATTCGCTGAAAAATCCTACATTTTCACTCTTAAGCATCAAATTCGAGACATAGATATATCATTCAAAGTCAGTTCCAAGATTCATCTCTAGGGGAGTAAAATCTATACTTCTAAGCCGTGGTTTTCTTCCCTTTTCATCTCTCTTAACTTGTTTTACCCATTTTTCAGCGTCTTTAGGAACGTAGTGAAATATTTTATTTCTGATTACCTTTAGTGTTTCCCATAAGAAACCTTTTTCCTGATAAAATTCTTCATTAGTTTTCAATAATTGTTCTAAATTGTCATCTTGAGTTTCTTTTAATGGCGAGAGTATTTTTTGATATATCTCTGTATCAGAAAATCGCCAGAGGAGTTTCAGAGCTTCACGTAAATGTGAAGCTAATAGTGAAATTAGATAGATTGTAGTTGTTTCATACTGAAGTTCTCTCTTTGTACGCTCATCTTCATCCTCTATAAAACTCATATCAGTTAAATCAATTAGATTTTCCAATTGAATAAAATGATCACAACTACGAGCAAATTCAACCAGAAAAGCTATTTCTTTATCATTCATTTTTAGCTCAGATAAGAGAAAATGATAAGTTGGATTTGTAAGAAACCTTGAATAATCTTTTTCAGCATTTATTACCTTAAGAAATTGGTTATGATGTTCTTGTGGAACTAAAATTATTTCTAGAATATTCAAGATGATATCTTGATTCAGTTTTTTCTTCAAATTTGTTTTTGAGAATTCTACTAAATCATTTGTCTCAGGTATGATTTTATACAGAAGTTTAAACTTCTGTAGTACTACACTGTCTCTCATGAATTCCTCTTTATCAGATGTCCCATAGATAATTATTACATCAGATATCAGTCTTCTCATCCCAAGTGCATTATTGTCCTTTATAATTCTTACTGGGTTTTTATTCCCAAAAGAACTTCCTGAATCCCAAACATAGGTTTCTTTTCCTTGTAAAAACTCCATATATTTTTTCGCATTGAATTCTTTTTTTGACACAGCTATAAATTCTACCACCTTTATAAATAAAGGTTCTGATATTAGTTTACTTGCACCTCTCTTGTTCCACAATACACTGAAAACAAACAAGAAACAAATGGTGAAAATAGTGGGTACGAACACACATACAAGAGTAAAAGAATCAGTCCAGAGATATCTCTCCTCTTTTGAGAGATTTCAAGAAGAACTTTTATCCTTAAAGGATTTAAGAGCAAGAATCAATCAACCTTTAGAGTTGACTATAGATCTATCCGAAACAGATGACTTAATGGAAGCTTTAAGAAAATATGAAGCAGAACTGAAAAGAGGACAAGATGATCCTACGTGGTTTCTTTTCAAAACTATGATGGTCGATGCTTTCTTCGAGATGAAGAGAG
>JAGLXK010000301.1 GCA_023132955.1 Candidatus Heimdallarchaeota archaeon | reverse complement strand
GCTCTTTGTCCAGGGATGACTGAATCTGGTTTTCATAATACAAAAGAATTCGAGAGATTTGATAAATCAATAGTCCCTAAGAAATTCTGGATGAGTTCATATGAAGTTGCACAGAAATCTCTAGAAGCATTATCTAAGAAGAAAACAGTTTATGTTCCAGGTTTTAGAAACAGATTAATTGTAACCTTGAGTAACAGCAAAATCTTTGAAAAAATAATAAAATCGTTAGCTAAAAGAAAATTATCAAAAAAGAAATGAGATTTTGGATTTACAGAACTTGAACCCATCTAGGTTCAAAATTACCATGAGCAAACTTGATTCTCACTAATTGCTGTACTCCCTCTGGTTCTTCTTCTCTTTTTGTTTCAACAACCATATCAACAATTGTATGAAGAGTGTTTTCTGTTTGATCATCAATAACTCCAGAATCAAGCAATAACAATGCTGACTGCTCTCTTAGCCTGATACGAGCAGCTAATGTTTGTAAGAAATTCAAAACCTGCATAGGAGAATTGTAAAGCATAAGAATTGCCAATTGATCAAAAACAATACGTAGCTTCTTTGTTTTATTAGCAAGATTATTAATTGTAACTGATAGTGTCAGAAGATCACTTGCATGATCTAAGAAAAAAGTATTTTTTGGTTTTTTTTCTGGAACAGAACGGTATGATATTGAATCAATAAAGTGGATTCTACCTGTGTCAATATGAGTTTTTAACCCAGTGATTCCTTTTTTGAGTTTTTTTATGAAATCAGTAGCTGAAGATGCAAAAAGAACTATTAGAATTGTGTCACCATTAGTTATACCATCTTCTATATATTTTTGCGCAAGATTTTCTTTTGCAGTTCCAGATTCTCCAGTCATTAAAATTAAGGAACCCTCAACTCTTTCAACAAGTATGTCAATTCTGGTTTGTCCTGACATCTTTCATCCCCATCTTAGGAAAGTTGCTTTACTACTTCTTTACAGAATTTAGTAGCTTTCACTGTAAATTTATCTGTGTTAACTGTCTTTGCGGCTAGTCGTAATCGGTGACTAGTTTGAATTGGTTCAATGTTAATCTTATCTCGATATTTGTCTTCAAATAAAATGATTGCAGAACTTCTGTAAAATTCTTTTTCACCATTGTAATAAAGATAAGCACAACCGCAGCCTAAAATAGCATCTACTGTAAGATAGAGCTTATCATATTCATCAGCTTCCTCTTCAGTAAGTTTAGGAATTTCCACCATTTGTTCAAGAAACATAGCTGCCATTTCTTTTGCAGATGATTTAATATCTTCTTCTTTTATTTTGATTTTTTCAAAAGGATTTTTTCCGATCAGAGTTTTACCCATCTGAGCTACTAAGACTCTAGTCCAGGGATAATCGGTTCCCTCACCTTCTTTTGGAACTTCAATATTCGATAAAACTTCGACATCTAGGAGTGGACTATATAGAGGATCTTCTAAATATTTGGCAACAACCTCACTTATCTTGACCATAGATTTTTCTAGATTATCTCCAGAAGCTTTTTCCCTAAGAACAATAAGAAAATCACAGTCGGATTCTCCAGCAATATGCTCTTTGGTAACAACACTGCCAACCAATATAAGACATTCAATATCATTCTTCAATTTTGCTTTAACATCTTTTGTAAATTCATCGATTAAATTTTGATACTCATCCCTCATAAACATAGGACCTCTAGGCGGGCCTCTTGGCGGACCACCAGGGGGACCAGTTGGGGGACCTGTAGGTTGTTCACTCATCGTAATCTCTCGTTTTGCGTTTTTGATTTTGATTATCTTATAATAATCATTTTGTGATAGTTTTATTAAACTTTACTCAAAATATAAAGAATGCGATTACATCATATTCCCATTAAAGTTTTAAATTCGATAAGTAATTGTATTCTGTAATTGACGTATCGGTTGAAAACGATGGGGAAAAAGAAGCGAAATTATGATGACCAAATCGAGCTCTGTTCTCATAATGAAACAATAAAGAAAATTACAGAAGATTTACAGACTGATGCAAAGTTTGGTCTCAAGCATGAAATCGTAGAACAAAGATTGGAACAATATGGAACTAACGTTATCCCTAAAGTAAAAGGTTCCATATGGGACGTTTATATTGCTCCACTTCTTAATTGGCTCATCAATATTTACCTTATCGTTGCATTAATCATGGTTATATTGGGATTGATTAAAACTTTTGTTTTCAAGGAATCATCATCAGATGTTTGGGGACAAATTGGTTTCTGGATGTTGATAATTGGGGCAAATGTCATATTTACAATTTTCCAACAAATAAGAGCTCAATTCAAACTTGATGCACTTCATAAGCTATCAGCCCCATCATCTACAGTAATAAGAGATGGAGTCCCTGAAAGCATTACAGCTGATTTACTAGTTCCAGGAGATTTGATTGAACTGGATCAAGGTGACAGGATTCCAGCTGATGCAAGAATTATCTATGCAAGCAATTGTTTAGTAAACGAGAGTGCACTTACTGGGGAGTCATTAGCAGTAGAAAAAACAAATACTCCCCAAGAATGTCTAGAAGAAGATACTCCAATTTCACAAAGAATCAATATGCTTTACACTGGAACATTTCTAGAATCTGGAAGAGCAATTGCAATAGTGGCAAATACAGGTATATTTACAGAATTAGGAAAATTATCTGTTGAACTTCAAGAAATAGGTTCAAATGAGATACCAATTAGATCTAAAGTCAACCGATTAGCGAAGTGGTTAGGATTAACAGTTGTTACATTCTTGTTGGTTTCTGTCATTTACAAAGCAATTGTACATTCAATCAATGATACTCTTGGTGATGTTGTTTTCATAGAAGATATTGTAATCACAGTTACTACATCTATGTCAATTATGCCAATTAGCATCCCTCTGTTAACAACATTGATTCTTTTGACAGGAGTATTGTCAATGGCAAAAGATAGAGTGATAATAAGAAATCTTTCAGCTGTAGAAACATTAGGGAGAAGCTCCATCCTGTGTACTGATAAAACAGGAACAATAACTTCAAACCAGATGACGATTCAAAGAATTTGGGACACAGAGCAGTTTTATGGAGTCTCAGGTGTTGGATATAGCAATAAAGGAGCAATATATCCTCTAGGAGAAGAATATCCAGATTCAATTGATGAATATCATTTGCCAGATTCATTGAAACCATTTGCAGAAGACTCTTCACTAGAATATCTATTAGTTGGAGGATTACTGAACAACAATGCTCACTTAATAGTAGAGGAAGTGTTTGAACCACATCACCAAATATCGTGGAAAACAACAGGAGACCCAACAGATGGTGCATTCTTAGCTCTATTCAACAAATCGGGAATGGTAGAAAAAGATATAAGAAAACAGTACGGATATCTATCAGAATTTAATTTTGACTCAATACTGAAAAGAATGAGTAAAACATTCCAAGATAAAGAAGGGTACACACTATTCTGCAAAGGGGCAAGTGAAACAATTTTGCCATTATGCACTCACATAGGGAAACCTGAAAAATATAGAGCAATTACAAAGGAAGATAAAGAGAAAATAATGGAAAATGTGAGTAAATTTGCAGCTCAAGGATATAGGGTAATATCTCTAAGTCTACGTCCAATGAATAAGGATATAGTGATACCAAATAATCGAGTAGAAGCAGAAAATGAGCTGATATACAATGGATTCGTATGTATGCTAGACCCACCAAGATATGGAGTAGGGGAGGCAGTAGAAGACTCCTATCAAGCTGGGATAACAACGATAATGATCACAGGAGATAGTCCAATAACCGCAAAAGCAATAGCAAAAGAAGTAGGGATAGTAAGAGGAGATGAACTAGTAGTAGAAGGAAATGAAATAAAAAATCTGACAGAAGAAGAGTTCTTCAAAGCAAGAATTTTCGCAAGAGTATCACCACAACATAAACAAGTAATAGTAGAGAAATATCAAGGCAAAAACAAGATTATAGCAATGTGTGGGGATGGTGTTAACGATGCTTTAGCTCTTACTAATGCTGATGTAGGTATCTGTATGGGTATTGCTGGTACAGAAGTTGCTAAGCAAGCTTCTGATGTTGTCATTGCCGATGACAGTTTCACAAGTACTGTTCTTGGAATCCGTGAAGGTCGTGGTTTATTTGATCGTATCCGCGTCATGATTTTCTTTTATATCACTCTTAACATTGCAGAAGCTATTATTTACTTTACTAGTTCATTTATTTCTGGTTTCCATATTGTTAATGACTTTCAGAGAGTTTACATCTTTTCCACAGCTCACCTTATCCCCCCCTTAGCTTTTATCTTCGATAGTATTCCTAAAGAGATAATGGATTATCCTCCCAGAGACGACGAAGAGATTTTTAACAAGAGATACATTTTAGCTTTAATTGTTCTAGCTTTAGCACTTGCAGTTTCTGCTGGCTTTGTATACCTTCTCTTCAATCAACCGGCTCTAATACCTGTTTCAGAATTCAATAGATCTGGTATAACTCCAATATTTCTTGGTGAAATCACTATTAAAAACTGGTCGTTTATCAATATACCTTCTGATATAACTCCTGTATTTCTTGGTGAACCTTTATCAGTTCTTTCTTCTCCAAAGGACTGGGAGCATGCCAAGGCTAGAACCTTGTTTGTTACTATTCTAGTTATTGCAGAAAGCTTAGTTGTTTTAAGTCTTCGAAGATTAAACAAGTCTGTGTATAAATCGTTAAAAGAAGACAAAAAATGGATTGTGTTTATTCTTGTATTTAGTGTTCCACTACTTCATATTCTCTTAATGTACATCCAGCCCTTACAGAAATTTGCAGCGAAAATCCTTCCTTTCCTGCCTGAATTTATCCCTCTGGGGATGCTAGATTGGTTAGTTGTTCTGGTTGCTGTGACTATACCTCTAGCAACGCTTGAAACGTACAAATACTTCATTCGTAGGCGAAAGTCTTATTATTAGCTTTACATAAAGTCCAT
>JAGLXK010000300.1 GCA_023132955.1 Candidatus Heimdallarchaeota archaeon | reverse complement strand
TTATAATGCTACATTTCTTCTAGACTTTTTATCAAAGCAACTAAGGCTTTGTATAAACAGTCTGAGCATTCTTTAGCATCAGGATCCATGAACAGTAGAGTTTCTCTTGTGTTTTCATAGACTTTTTGAGGTATTGTTCTACCTCTGAGCTCTATTCTTTTCTTTTTAGTTGGACAATAAATTACATTTTCATCATCCAAAACCACAGCGTTTAAACAAAATGTAGGGTTAGCAAACTCTTCCAAATCTGCAGTAAGAAGATCATCTGGATCATAAAAAGAGACTAATAAAATCATTTCAAGCTCATCTTCAAGAACACAATAAGTAGTATATTCAATCTCTCTATGCATTGGACAGGGTTGCATTATCCACATCAGAATCTACGCCTTTGATATAGACATCTGCTAATGATAAATAAAAGTCTTACATAATACCTACGAGATATGAATCAAGTGAAAGAAAAAGGGAGAAAAAGGGAAATTATTTTCTTATAGGTGCCCTACTTCTGTAATCGTAGTAAATTTTGGTTATTTCCCCAACAATTTCTTCATTAAAGGTTACAATTAAAAGTGGATCTCCACTTGGAGCTTTGTGTCCTAAGAAACCTTCTTCTATACCATCTCTGGTTCCCATCATTACTGTTAGGTTTGAATCATCCTTTACAACTACATTCCCCATACCAAGCATTTTGCTTAAGATAGCTTTATCTTCATCTGTATGAGCTGTTGTATTTGTTACAATTTCTAGTTTTCTAGCAAATGTTTCAATGAATTCAGAATCTATCCAATTTAGTCTTGGGCAAATTACTGTAGCAGAAGACTTTGTATTTCTCAAGAGAGACATCATAGTTCCATTAACTTGTTCGTGACCTGTTACTATCCACATATCTTCAATTGGATTTGGTTCAATTCCTGATCCCAGCGATAAAACACTTTTGATCAATTTCATTGATTCCCCAGTTGCATCTAAAGCTCCCCCAATCTTATTTGGAATTGAACTTAGTGTTCCTGAAATACTAGTGTCTACATTTTCAATTTCTTGTTGAGTTCCTTTGATTATATTCTCTTTAAAACTCATAAGTTTGGAGCTGTAATCATCTTTCTCAGTATTTACAATCTTTGAATCCTCTTGAGCTGCATTCAATTTTTCTGTTAGAGAGTTCAAATTGGAATCAAATAGGTCAGTTAAAGTTTTTTCTAAATTACTGAGGTCTGCATTAACCGCATCATTTCCGGAAGTTATAGCCTCTGTAAGAGCATCCTTTGTTCCTTGTATATTAGTTACCAGGGCAGATGAATTTGAATCTGAATTAGTAATAAAGCTATTAACTTGATGAGACATGTTTAATTCATAATCATTCTTTTCTTTTTCAAACTCATTTTGAATTTCTGTGACATTATTAACAAAGTCAGTTGCCATGCGTTCATAGGATTTCTCTAGATCTCTTTGAACGCTAGTAAACATTGTATCAATTTCTGTCTGAGCACCTACTTGAAATTCTTTTATGGAAGAGCTCAAATCGGTTGCAAATGCATCAGAATCAGTTTTAACCCATTTTGGATAATTTGCACCAAGCTTTTGAAGCTCTCCCTTAGTAGTTGCAAGTGCTTCATCTAATAATGATGATTTCTCAGGAGAAACATTTAATTCCGCCAATACACCTTCAGTACCTTCAATAAACTGTTGGACTTCTTGCTCAATTAAATCATTAATCTCGGTTTCAACCTTTGCTGTTTGAGCACTATAATTTTTAGCAGCCTCATCTAGAGTGACAGAAATGTCAGTATCAAGAGCCTCTTTCGCAGATTTAAATTCACTTTGCAAAGATTTCATTGTTACATCCATTGAGGAAGTAGCTTTGGTCACTAATTTGGAATGATCTTCGATGTTTGTCTTGAGTAATTCCTGAAGATTAGTTGTTACTTCAATATTATTCTTCTTCATTACATCAAGAATTTCTTGTTTTGTTGTTTGCAGAGCTTCTAGACCATCTTGAATCGTCAGATGAATTTCTGTTTGACCTTCATTATCTTCAGTTGAATCTGGAACTTGGAGAAGTTCATCTAATGAACCACTTATGGATTTAGTTATATCCGAAAATGCTTTAGATTCAGCTCCTATTACATCAGCTAATGATTTAGTGCTTGTCCCTTGTAGCTCATTAAATTGCTCTTCATAAGTAGTATAAGTTTCTTCAATAGTTCTTTTCATATCATCTGAAGATGCTGTAAATTGACTACTGATTTCACTCCTTGAAATGTCAAATGATTGGCTGGTTTTTTGAAGGGTATCTATTGTGAATCTTGCTAAATCTTCTAACCTTATATTCATTTTTTCAAATATCTCATTAGACAAAGAATTCATTGAATTTGTCAATGTTTGAATCATTTCCTCCATTTTATTTCCAACATTCTCCTTTACTAGCTCAATGTCTCTATTCATGCTTCCGATTAGTTGAGCCATTCGTGGTCCCTCTTCTTTTCCAAATACTTTTTGAAGCTGTTTCTCATCTAATCCTTGAAATGCTTGGTTAATCACTTCAATTTTTGCAATTGATGATTTAAGCTGATCATCTA
>JAGLXK010000030.1 GCA_023132955.1 Candidatus Heimdallarchaeota archaeon | reverse complement strand
GTTGGAGGAAGCAGAAATAATGAAGATAAATATCCCAACCCCTATCATGATGAATGGCCAATTCCAGATCCTAAGGTACCCTGTGTATATTCCTAGGAAAATTGCTATCCCTAATAATAAGAACATTATCGAAGCAAATCCACCAGTTCTATGTCTATTTCTATGTGCGTTCATTTCTAAGTAAAATTGCGCATGGTCTTTAATAAAGCAAATCATTTGAAAATTGAGCTAAATACCCCCATATCCGATTTTTCAAAAAGAAAGTTATTTATTCTTCTTGGTTTTCCTAAGTGCTCTAAATCCAGTAAATAGACCAACCAAGATTCCTAGACTGAAAGTTATCCCAGTTCCAATAAAGAAGTGCCTCCCATTTTGTGATAGAGCTGAGCTAATTATCACCATAATTATTCCACTAAAGAAATCTATATTCCCTTCTAAAAATTCTAGAAAAGATCCTATTGCTTCAAATCCTTCTCCTTTGCCTTTCATTCGAATTATCGTATCTGTTATGATTAACCCTGCTAATCCCCAGATTGCACTCAAGTTACTTAAACAGAAAGTTTGATTTGGACTTAGAAAGTAAAACATTGCATTTCCTAAGAAACCAAATCCAAGATATAGTGTTGGAAGTACCCATTTTGGAAAAGTTCTCTCCATCCTTCTTCCATAAACGAACAAACACCATAGAAAGGTTAGTAGTACTATAATTCCAGAATATATTTGCAAACCTGGTATAGAAGATAGAAAACTGATATCATCTAAGAATGACGACCCATAGGTATAGAAAACCCCTGCAAATACATGCCAGATTCCACTACTCACTACGTCAACATTGTTTTGAGCTGAGAGTACTTCATACCCTCCTTGCATCGAAAAGATGACTATGAAAGTAACAATGTATGCTCCTATAAACGAAAGTGTTAACCAGTAATTCTTGAAAGTGAATTTAAAGAAAGGAATTACTTTCTTATGTATAAATCCTGTTTTTGGATATTTATACCCTAACTTTTTAGCCATTTCATAGTCTTTATGAGCCTCATCAAATCTACCCATTTTTGCATATACTTCGGATCTTGTTTTATAGAAAACATTATTTGAAGAATCTAGTTCTATCGCTTCATAAAGATAATTGATAGCATCTTCCAATCGTTCTTGTTCTGAACAGATTATGGCTATATTAGCATGAGCCCAACTGTTCTTGGGATTGAGCTTAATTACATCTTCAAAATCACAAAGAGCTTTATCGTATTCTTTGAGATACATGCTTGCACCACCTCTATTATGGAAAAATTGGTCTTCAGATTGATCATATTGTAGTGCTTTGTCAAAATACTCTAGAGCTTTTTCCATCTCCATTCTTTGATAATAAATTACGCCTATATTTTCATATGCCCAAGCATAATCAGGTTTAAGTTCAATAACTTTTTCATAACTCTTTATTGCATGATCAAACTTTTTTGTACTGAAATAAACGTTTGCCAAATTATGATGAAACAGAAAATTACTATCGTCAAGTTCAATAGCTTTTTTGATATCAACTAGAGCTTTACCCAATTTGTTCTGATCGAAGAACATCCTCCCTCTGTTACCTAAAGCTCGAGCATTAGAAGAATCAAGTCCGACAGCTTTGTTAAAACATGTAAAGGCTTGGTCTTTTTCTCCCTTCTTATAGAGCTCTATACCCTCCTCAACAAGTTTTTCAGCATCTTGACTCATTTTCATGCTCTGTTGACTGTTTAACATATAAGTCTAGTGCAGAAAAATATTATTTGGTGAAAGAAGGCATCGACTATAATGTCAAACATACTTTTCCAGTATGTTTAAAAAATAAAATTCTTGTCTCTAAATAAACTGAAACTATCGATTTTTACCCAATTTAGGTATTGGAATCCATTTTGGAACATCCTTTTTGTAATGTTCATACTCTTTATCAAATTGTTCTGTTAGCAGTTTCTCCTCATGTGAGGCTATGAAATCATAAAATATGACAATAATCACAAGTAAACCCAAGGAAGCTAATGATAAGGTGATTATTGTAAGTCCTAGGTACAAAAGAATGGTTCCAAAATAAACAGGATGTCTTGTATATTTGAATACTCCAGTCCTAATCACTTCAGTAGGATCTCTAACTTCTCCAAAAATTTGTCTTAAACCCTTGTAAGCTAAGAAAGATGAGAGAAGAAGTATTAAGCCACCTATTGGAGCATTGACATAAATTGGAATATATTCAGATAGAATTGTCGAAAATCGAAGATAAAAGGAATCTATTCCCCACAAAACGGTGAAAAGAGCTAAGAAAATTAGTTGACCGATATCACCATATTTGTGTTCACCTGAGAGATCATGTCTGTCTTCGTATCTACGATGTTTGTGAGCTTCTGTCTTACTATTATTTTCTCCCATTAAGAAAAATTAACCTTGGTTCTATTTAACTGTTAGGAAGAAAAAATATTGTTTTTCTTGGTCACTGAGTGAGCACTTTTTCCCACCACCCTCTAATTGAGTGACCAGTTAGTGTTAACATAGGTGCAAAAAAATGGCAGAAAAAGTTAAAACTGAAACAAATAAAAACAAATACGAACAAATTTACAGAGAAAGAACTAGAAAGGTTGAAACAAAGGCAATCGGCTACCTTAATGGTCATATCTTTACCTACTAACCTTTCTTAGTTATCTTTCTAAATTATTTATTTTATTCTTGAAGGATTTAGTAGAACTTTCATTTTAGATCTATTAGTAAAGTAGGAGATTAGAGGTAATATGATTCTAGCAGTTCTTTGCCATGGTCTGATTCTTTTACTAACATATTTAGCAATTCTCATCCCTGAAAAGAAACTAGGTGGAACACCTCCTCCATCTATGTTTGCTCCAGCAAGAAGAAGCTTCCTTATTGGTGGTTGAAACTTGACATTCAATCCTCCCATCTTTGGACCCAACCATGCACCTTGAGTATTTAGTGAAAATCGTTCAAATGTCAATGGAGTTGAAACTAGTTTTAAAGTGATATGTTCAGATAAGTCTGGAATCACATTTTCAGCTAATTTGATCAACATATCTGCATACATTTCTTTTGTTTTCTTGTACTTCTTGGGATCTGCATTATTCCACTTATGAGCCCAGTTATATGGAGCAAATGATAATAAGATAACAGAGGATTTACCTTCGTTTAGTAAATCGGGATCTATTTTTGAAGGTATTCTAATCAGTACTTCTTGGGGGTCATAGATACCATTTAAAGTATTTTTAATAAGCTTTTCAGCATCAACGTTGTAAGCCAAATGTGAGGGACATCCTTTAAGCTCTTTATCCAACCCTAAGAATACAGCAAAACCAGACACGGATTGATCTTTCTTAAGCACTTTTCCAAGATAAGCATTTGGGAATTTTTTCATATCAACATATTCAAAGATTGTCCTTTTGAGATCAGCATTTGAAATTATCCATTTTCCATGAATTACTGTACCATCCTTTAATCTTACTCCAATAGCTTTTCTTCTTTTAGTTAGTATTTGAGTAACTCTCTTTTTGTAAAGTATTTCTCCACCACGTTCAACAAATGTTTCAACTAGGCTTTGAGCAAAAGCAAGCATACCACCTTTTGGGTAATAATGCCCATGAAAAACTGGGGAAAAGAAGGATGTAGCTGCAGATACTGCTTTTATATCTTCAGGAGGAATACCATACCACAGACTATAGATCGCAAGTACTTTTTTCAGATCTGGATCACTAAAGGATTCATCTAAGAATTTTTTGTAAGATTTCAGAGCTAATTTGCGCATTGTTGGTCGAGCAAAAACTATTTTTACTAGCTCTTTAAAAGAAGGCTCCAAACCATCCTTTATTGAAGATTCATACTCTTTGTCTAATGCTCTTAAGACTTCAAAGAATTTTATTATTTCATCCTCGCTATCAGGAAACTTGCTGATAAGCTCTTGCTGATATTTATCAGGATGAGGATACAATGAGATTGTTTTATCATCGTAATGAAGAACTTCTATTGGATCAATGGGTAGATATTCTAATTTGACACCAAGTCCATCTATTGCCCTTCTAAAATTTTGCTTTTCTCCTGCAAATACTAAACCTTCTGCTCCAGAATCAAAGTAGTAACCTTTTCTTTTAAATCCGCTAATATATCCACCTGGTACATTATGTTGTTCAAGAATTAATGTTTTAACTTCAGGATTCAAAGTTTGAATAGTTACTCCAGCAGTTAAACCACCAACCCCTGATCCAATAATTATAACATCATATTTAGTAAGAGTTTTAGACATAGTATCATACTTCTTCTAACTGGGATATTCATAAAGTACAGCATGTAACGAAAGAATTTTTATCAAATCTGCTCCCAAAACTCTTTATCAGGATGTTCTATCTTCTCCACAAATCGTGTATCATTCCAACAGAAATCGCAATAGGAATTCCCCATCATTATTGACCTTTCCCTTGTTAATACAAATTTTTCATTCATCCTTTTAGTTCTATGAAAATCAGGATAACATTCAACTAAGTATGCAAATTCTCTATCAAAATACTTGTCAAAAGATCTCAAAGCTTTCTCACTCATGCATCTGGTAATTTTCATCCCCATCTTCCCTT
>JAGLXK010000003.1 GCA_023132955.1 Candidatus Heimdallarchaeota archaeon | reverse complement strand
AGTTTTTTCTATTTTAGGTGTTTTTTTAAGGTAAAGTTAAAATCGCTTAAATTGGCTGATTCTTCAAAAACAGCTTTTTTAGCATTTTTTCAAAAAAATGAGCTTCATACTTTAATTCTAACACGAATTAATAGTGTGGTGTGTAATATTCATTATAGTATTATCTCAGTTTAGAAAGTGTTTTTGATGTTTTTCTATCGAGTTGTTGCAGCTGCTTCAAGCACGTTCTAAGAAAACAATAAAACCATGTAACAGTGTCCAAAATGGACACCGTTCTAGAACCGTTTTCCTTCTACTTAGTTCAGATTAAAACTAGGTTTAAAGGCTTTTCAACAGCTTACAACAACTATTAAACTACCTGAATAGACAAATTGTCTATGCAGATCAATTCATTTCACTTCTACTTAGTTCAGATTAAGCTACCGTATAGCCAATTTGGTTATACGGGTATTATTCTTCATTAGTTTCTTCGAGTTCTCTCTTTTTGTCTCCGCGCGGAGACAATAAAGGGAAAACTGAGGTTTTAGGTTCTAACTTGGATTGTAATACCCTTTTGTTATATGTTCTTGTAGACTTTATTCCTTCTAAAGATTCAGTATTAAGAAGTATTGAATCTGTGGTCTTTAGCTCGGTCTCCTCGGGCGAGGTAGAAGAGTCCACTAAACAGGATACAGATTTTCTCACAAAACTCAAAGAATTCACTGTTAAAGTAGCAATAACAAGGAAAAATACTAAAGAATATTTCTATGCTGCTTTATATATGTATTTCATTGATCCACAAATACCAACTTGGAAAACTGTCACAAAGAACTCGGTCTTCAAAAGACCTTCTCCCGTCAGTCCCGCGGTTCTCTCGATGATAAGAATCCTGATCTCCTTTTAGAGGATACTGCTGTCAACTGTAAGCAGCTCTTTGATGATGATAGGCCCAGCTGGGAGGTCGCTTGTCGCCCCGAGTTTGAGTATCCTGATCCCTGGATAGCTTTTTATTCCCAGGATAAGGGCTTGAATTTCTGTCAGAATCAGGATCAGCAGGAGAAGTTCACGCTGTTTTTCCAAGGACCTAAAAGAAATGTTGTGTCTTTTGAAGACTTCTTAGCTCATGTGAGAAAATATTATTCTACAAGCATTAAATGTCCTGGATGTGGAAAACCAATGACAACAGAAGACGATCATTTTTATCATTGTAGTAATTGCCCTACAACTTACGTTCCTGATGGGAGCATCTTTTTAGATGAAGAGGATAAAAATGATAACTGAAGAAATCAGAGCTGTTTTGAAAGTTGCAGGTTGTGAAGGAATACTCGAATTACTAGAGGAGTATGAGTTAGCTCA
>JAGLXK010000299.1 GCA_023132955.1 Candidatus Heimdallarchaeota archaeon | reverse complement strand
GCGGAGAGGAATGGCGATGAAACTGTTACAGAATTACATGTTAGAAAAGCACAACAAGTGATTGAAAGGAACACAGTAATTGAGGTGCTTGACACTCTACCGATACAAACTAAAGCTGTTTTACAAGCAATTTTCATAGGAGAAGGAAAATCAGAAGAAATTACCACTGGTGATGTTTACGAAATATATTCTAGGATATGCAAACATATTCGTCTAGATATATTAACTGCTAGACGTGTAGGTGATCTAATTAATGAGTTAGATATGTTAGGAATTGTTACTGCTCAAGTAATAAGTAAAGGACGTTATGGTAGATCAAAGAGAATTCATCTAACTGTTCCTCACAGACAGGTAAGAGAAGTTCTAGAAAAGGAGTTTAGACTCACTAAAATATTCGAAATGGAAGATATTTGATAGCTCAAGAGAAGGGAAACATTTTTCTTTTACGTTTAAGGAAAGTTTAACTGATTGTTAATGAACGAGTATTATATAGAACTCAAGTATATCATCGCAGGTCCCAATTGTAATAAACTGATTAAGAATGGAGCGATTCTAGTTGAAAACAGTGAAATAATCGCTGTAGGAAAATCTGCAGAAGTTAAAGGCTTAATTTCAGGGCATGACAAGATTGAACGTAATAATCATATTGCAATACCTTCTTTCATCAATGCACATACTCATCTTCCTGAAACACTTCTAAGAGGAATATGTGATAATGAAAAACTCCTTACTTGGTTAAATGACTATGTTTGGCCATTTGAAATGAGAATGAGTTCAGAGGATGCTTATTATGGAGCACTTCTAGGATGTTTAGAGCTAATTGAATCAGGAATAAGTGGATTTATTGATCAGTATTTTTACGCTGAAAGCATTGAAAAAGCTGCTAAAGAAGCTAATATCAGAGCTCTTCTCTGTCCATCTGTTTTTGATAATACTCCAGAATCTGGGAGTCTAAAAAATACTTGGAAGCGTGTTTCCAATCTTGTGAGAAGAAAAGCTTCTGGTAAGCATCAACTTGTAAAGTATGGAATTGGTCCCC
Source organism: Candidatus Heimdallarchaeota archaeon (assembly GCA_023132955.1). Classification (GTDB taxonomy): domain Archaea; phylum Asgardarchaeota; class Heimdallarchaeia; order Heimdallarchaeales; family Heimdallarchaeaceae; genus UBA460. The sequence continues at coordinate 22,800 of JAGLXK010000299.1, read as the reverse complement.
ATGCACCATATACTGTACCTGAAGAATATTTACTTAAGATTGCAGATTTAGCATCTGAATATAATATTCCTATTCATATTCATCTAAATGAAACAAAGAAGGAAGTAGAAGATGCCAAGAATCAGTTTCAAATGTCTCCAATTCAATATATTCAAAGCATTGGATTAACGGATTTGAAAATTCTAGGTGCACACTGTGTTCACACGGATGAACAAGACATGAGTATTATGAAGGAAAATGATTTTACTGTACTTCATAATCCACAATCTAATTTGAAGATGTCAACTGGAATTGCTCCAATTTACAAATATCTAGATTTAGGAATTGATGTGGCAATAGGAACTGATGGAAATGCTTCCAACAATGATTTAGGAATGCTAGAGGAAATATCAACAGCTGCAATGTTACAAAAATATTTGGCAAATGACCCTAAAGTAATCAAAAACTCACAAATTCTTACTGTAGGAACTATACAAGGGATGAAAGCTTTAGGAGAACCTTCATCTGGAATATCTAAAGGTTCTATTGCAGATATCACACTTTTATCATTTGAGAGAAGTCATTCTTGGCCACAGAATAATCCTTTGTCAAATGTGATATACTCGTCATTAAGTTCCGATGTTACAGATCTTTTCGTAAATGGTAACTTTATTTATGAAAATAGAAAACACAAAACATTAGACAAAAATAAAATAATAGAAAAATGTTCTAAAATCTCTGAAAGAATACTTACTGAAATGAAAAAATAAAAGAATATGATAGTTAATCTTTATCTGGCAATGAAGAATCTAGCCCTTGACTGAACTAGATGTTGAGGATCTTGAGTACTGAGCCATCAAATCTTCAGACTATTTTTTCTTTTAAATCCAAGAAACTCAAATTGCCAGAAAGCATAACCATCAGAAGCCGCTCTTAACTCTGAAGCAATTTGAAGAGAAGATTCAACGCTAATTTCACCTTTTATAGTTGATCTTGATGCGATGTGTTTTGTATCTTCAATATTACTACCAAATCTTTGCATAACAGTCAAAACAGGTCCTAAATAATGGAGGGGAGTGCTTATTGAGAAACGATAAATTGGTTCAAAGATTCCAACTTTCCCCTTTTGTAATGCTTCGTGAACAGCGTTTTTTACTAATGGAACGATTATCTCATATCTAAGCGAATCTGGAGCTAATTCTTGAATTTCTTGAATTATTAAAGTAAGTTTCCGAACTGGATATCCTTTCAGTGGACCACGTAGAATAGCATTTTGAAAACCAATTCTAATTAAATCTTGAATCTCCTCTGTTGTAGTTTTAGCTTCTACTTTCAAACAGTTATCTCTGTAATCACTGTATATACAATCCTTAGTATCCTCTTGTGAAGACATACAAGTTAACTCTATTTTGAGCAAATCCAAATAATCTATCCTTTGTAGTCTCACTTCTTCTTCAATTTGCTCTATTAAAGTTACTTCAGGATTTGAAACCTCAACAGCTATACCAGTTTTTTCTATCTCTCCAATGATAATTTCAAGTTGAAGCTCACCGATTCCATATATTTTCATTTCACCAGTATTCTCATCTGTTGAGTTGTGAAAATTAGGTTTAATTAAAGATAGAATTTCTAGTTTCTTTTGTAGTTTTGGAATATCTGAAACTCTTTTTGGCTCTATTCTTTGAGAAATAACAGATTCTTGTAGATAGAAAATCTGTTTAAAAAGTATATTCGGAGGGTTTTCCCTTTCAACCACAAATGTATCTCCTATTTGTACATTCTTTAAACCAATAATAACAGCGATATTTCCTGCTCCAACAGAACCGATTGTTTCTAAAGATTGACCTTTATAGATACAAACCTGTTGAATTCTTGTTGTTTCTCCAGTTCTTCGATTTCGTATTGTAGAACCTGATTTTACTGAACCTGAAAATATTCTTATAACTGAAATAATACCTCTATTATCTTCATAAAGCAGCTTCCCGAGGCATGAAATCAAAGGACCTGCATCATTACATTCTTGTATTGCTTGTTTTGAGCCTTCATCAATAAATTGAGTAATATGTTGAATTCGTTCAAACTGAGCTTCTTTAGGACTAGGAATATTTTTTATTATTGATGTTAGGAAAGCATCTACGATTGGAAAATTGCTTCTTAGTTGCTCAATGTTATCTTCTTCATGATGTTTAATAATCATATCAAAATGCGGAATCATTTTGGAGTAAGATGAGATGGCCCAACCATTCAGTGCGGATCCTATGATTACAGTACCTTTATCAAATCTTACTTTCCATTCTTTGTTGTCAGAACTAATGCTATATTGGTCAATAAGTTCGTTTACCATTTCAATGATGTTGTTGATTCTTGTTTCAATTTCCTCTTTTGATAATTTGAGCTCATTTATCAATCTGTCAACTTTATTTATGAAAAGAATCGGTCTTAAATATTCTTTCATTGATTGTCTAATTACTGATTCAGTTTGTGCCATTATCTGTTCAACAGCATCAACAACAATTATCACCCCGTCAACCAATCTCAATGCTTGTGAAACCATTCCTGAGAAATCTACGTGCCCAGGAGTATCTACTAAGTTTACTAAATAAGGTTCATTTTCTTGCTCAAAAATAAACGAGATATTTGCTGTTTTTATAGTAATACCTCTTTTTTGTTCCTCTTCTAGATAATCTAAAGCTCTAGCACTTCCAGCCATTGATTTAGATATTAAACCTCCTGCTTGAAGCAAATGATCCGAAAGGGTAGTTTTCCCGTGATCCACATGACTAACAATACTAACATTTCGAATATTTTGTTTGTTACCCATTGAAGAGGACACTTTCTTGACGTATGAACTCATATTCGAGTGTGTTATACGCTTGTAGGTTTAAAGATTTATCTTAAGTAATCAAAAATTCTACTTCCGTTAATGTTTTAAATTTAAACGATATAGTTTGTATAACAAATAATAATATCTGCATTTACGAGGTTAAACAGATGTATGAAACTAAAGTTCCTGGAACACGATATACTATTGCTTTAACAAATGTTAAAGGTCAGTGGTATATCCAGATAAAACTAGACGGAATTGTTGAATCAGAGATAATAGTCAAAGAACTCAGCGAAATTGGTGTTCTTGAAAATATCAAAACTGTTGTATCTGAAGTAAATCTCTACTTGAATGATTTTATAATTGACCAGATTGCAAAAGAAATTACATCAGAAGCAGAGATATTACTAAAAGAAGTAGCTGCAACAGCTGCAACTGTTTCTAAACATACTACAAGTTCAGAAATGTCAGCTATTGAGGAAACATTGATTCAAATTGTTAAAAGAATTGAAACCTTAGAGGAAAGGATTCAACGCTTGGAAAGCACACTTGAACATCGTGTTTAAGTACATTCATAGAGGATTGAACCTCTCATAATTTTCTTTTTTATTTTCTTACTAAAAACGAAATCTTCTTAAAACCACCTAAACTTTTTATCAAAAGGTGAAACAATGGCTCAAAGAGCTAGAATCAAATTAATCAGCAATGACCCGCAATCATTACAAAAAATCTGCAATCAAATTGGAAAGATTGCTGAGAGAACAGGAGTACGTATTAGGGGACCAATTCCTTTACCTTCCAAAAGAATAGTAATACCTGTTAGAAAGTCTCCATGTGGTAATGGTACAGCTACATTTGATCATCTAGAGATGAAACTTCACAAAAGAATTATCGATATGGATGCAGAAGAAAAGAGCATGAGATTGTTAATGAGAATCCATGTGCCTGAAGATGTTCATATTGAAATAGCCATTGAAAGAAAATAATCTTTTATCTTTCAATTTCAAAAAAGGAGTTTTCTTTATTATTAATTATATTTTTACAAGAATATGAAGGATAATAAAACTTCAGAATAGTAACCAAATCTTCTGGGTTGATTGAAGATTCATTGCTGTGGATTATATTGCGAAGAAACGTAAGCATTAAGCTAAAATATCCTCCAATATCAGTATGTGGAATGAGAGCATTATGCGGAAATTTAACATTTCCATCAAAAATCTTATTCTGCAAAACCTCCTTTAGTTCGGTGAGCAACGACTTAGAAACTTTTTTTCCCATATTTATGAGAATATTTTTGAACGAATAATAAAAATTTTCCACATGATGTATTTGATTAAGGATTATATGATTAAATGCTGTAAATGTTCCAAGATTACCACTTTCAATTTCAGCAACCATGTTTAGGAAGTGATTCTTTGGTAAAAATTCTATATTTTCAATTTCCAATTCTTTATATGTACCTGTCCCCTTTATTTTTATTATTTTTCCTGCAGTTAAGTCTTGAAATTTTTTCGAATTGATATCAGAATTACTAACATTAGAGGAAATTCTGATTTCTTGATATGTATGTGGAGGAAATAACAATTCTAATTTGAGAACAGATATCTCATCATGTTGCTCAATCCTTGTAATTTTTCCTGTAATAATAAAGTCTTTTTCAGTAAAACTGTAAAATTGATCCATATTTATCTCTGTTTTTATATTTCCGAACTTACCATCAGATACTACTAATTCACCTTGTTTATTCTTAAAACAGTACCCGTTATTTATTGTTAATCTCAACCCAACTAATACATTGTTTGCCAAAGAGCTGGAATCTTTTAATTTATAATAATAGATTCCAAATTTTGTGCTTAATTTACCATGTGTACCCCATTGACTTATTTTAACTGAAAGTATTTCTCCTTCTAAGTAAGTTATAGTCTTTCCAGGTTGAGGAGGGTCATTTAAGTCTTGACTATTAGCACTATTCATCATAAAAATATCTAAAATATACTATAAAAAGTCGATTGGATTTTGCGTTCATAACTCGCGAAAATTCTTTTCTTTGAACGAAGTGTTCTTCCTTATCAGTATTTCTTTGATATGCTTTATTAGAATTTCAGAGTTTTCCCAAGTATCTAGAGGACATAGTACAATTTCTTTATATTGGAATATTTCTAAGAATTTCTCTATTTCAGGTTTTAGATTATCTAATAAACCTTCAGAAAGAACCGCTGAAAAAACATATTGACTGAATGGGTAAGTTTCAATTAATTCTAAAGGTAAAAGACCAAAGAAAGGTATAAGAAAAGCAAAATCCATTTCGTCTGTTTTTGACTTTATCAGGTCCTCTAATTCACTTCTAAGGTTTAATAATTCAACAGGATTGTTTCTCCCAGAGGAAATAAGAAAGATTACTTTAGAATTATTAGGCGTGTATCTAGTATATACCCGTTTCCTGCCTTTAGAATATTCAGGGCGATAAAATGAGTCTTCTCCAGAAATTTTAAGACCTGTTTGTTTTGTGATTGGTGTGCCATATTCAAGATATTCAATATCAGAACCATTTGCTAGATGCTTGAATGCTTTATAGAGAGACGGATGAGCTTTAGATCTTCTAACTAATAATTCCCATAAGTTCCCATCCTTTAAACTGACTCTGATTCTCTTCAGTTCTGCATGAGAGACATAAAGATTATGTAAAGCTATGTTTCTTATTCTAGTATCTTCATCAGTATCTAAGAGCTCTTTTGGCGTCCAGTTTGAGCAAATTTCACAGTTACATGGTAGCTCATATAATTCGTGTAAATGATATGTCCCTGTATTTGTCATATATCGATTCTCTTTTGCATACAAGATATATGCTGCACTGTCAAATGTGTCACTTCCTAATGCAACAACAAATGGAAAGATCATTGGGTGACCAGCTCCAAACAAATGGAAAGGAATATTGTGTGGAAGCAATTCTCTAGATTTTTTAATCATAGAAAATAATGATAGAAAATCATATTGTGACATAATGGGAGCAACACTTCCAAGCGCATGAAATTTAAAATGAGACAAATATTCCTTTTGTTTCAATTCATTCAAGTAATATTCAATCAGCTTGGTATTTTTCCCCCCTTGTATAGGAAGAGTCCAAATAGTTTCTGGATGTTCTTCAATATGAGCTAGAGATATACCAATTCTTCTAACAGTTTCTTCGACTTTCTGCTTGGCTTGTGTGTATGTATCTGCTGGCGGAGTAGGTATATCTAAAATGACACCAACATCAGCTTTTAGATTGGATTGTATTTGAAGAGATTGAATTGGATCTATGTCTACATCACCATAAACAAGAATTTGGTATGCTCCGCTATCCATCATAATATTGCCATCAAAATCTAATGTTTCATGAATTGATTTTGAATAATGTGGCATTCCATACCTCTTATAATACAAATATGCACTAGTTATTACAAAATTGAAATCAAATTTTTTCTTCATATCTTGGGCAGAGATTAAATTTCTTCGTGGGTCTATGACAGGTAGAAGAGTGGGGGTAATTACATCTCCTTTAGGTAAAGCGATTTTACCTAGTCTCCCATGCAAGTCCGAGGAAATTATCTCATCCATTTGTCATTCCTTCCTTCGTCTAAAAAAGAAAAAAAGAGCGATCGTAAATCTCGCTTATCCTTTTTCTGCTTTGTATTTATCGTAGATTTTCTGGATTCTCTCTGAAATTGGTCCGGTTCCTTTCACACCGTCTTCACTAACAGTAAATCTGTCAAAAACTTGAATGATAGCTGCTTCTTCAATAATTTTTACGTTTTGTGGTTGAAACATTTGAGAAAGTTCACCTGCTAATCCTGATAAATCAAATGGCTCTTCAGCTAAAGTTATTTCAACAATATTAGAACCAGTGATAAAGACTCTAAAGTAACTTTCATCCCCACAATTTGCGTCTGCTAAAACAACGTTAAGAGAATTATCCTGTATTCCACGTAATACTCCTGTATATATTGTCTCATTGTTCAGAGAGATTTTTACTCTCTTGTTAACAAGACCACTAAGTTCTAGTAAGAACTCACGATTAGGGTTTGCTGGCATAATTATCAATGCAAGGTCAATCTATTTATAAAAAAATGTTATGATTAGCGTTAATGATTATTCATGCTAAAACTTATTGAAGTATATTTTCTTTTAATGTCTGTTTTATGGTCTCTTTGACCTTCTTGTGAACAATTGTGACAATAGGGCAAGCTTCTGCACACAAATTACATTTAGTACATTTCTTTTTGTCAACAAAGATAATATTATTGTCGATTGATATGGCTTTAAGCTTACATTTTCCAACACAAAGTTCACAGTTTATACATTCAACTGCTCTTAAAACTGTGTAAATGAAATTTTCAATTGCATTTTGAATACCATACTTTGTGAGATTATCCTGTTTTCTAAAAATAATTTTGAAAGCGCCATCATGATACAGAATAACTGAAAACTTCTTACTGGACACACGAATGAAGTTAAGTTTACGATTGAATTGAACTTTTCCTACCATTATTAGTGCACTAGATACTGTGTCTAGATTTATTCTACTCGAAAAACTGCCAATAACAGTAACTGGATTAGTGATGCAGTCACTAGCTTCTATTTCTAAAAACGATAATTCATTCTGTTTGGATGTGGTTGTAAAGTCATTAAGATCTAAAGAAAGAACGTTTGAAATTTTCTTTGGAATTTGCTTGAATCTCCACAATCCATGTTCCCAGAAGCCGTTTGGTAGATTTTTTTCTTCTTTCCATTTTTCAACTGCGGTATGGAGTTTTGTATAAAGTTTCGGATGGTTATTCTCTAGAATCTTAAACTGTGCCATGTCTGAGGATGGACAAACCCAACATCCTATTCTCTCATATCCTGTGTCATAAAGAGGATTATACGGTAAATCTTTCCAGTAAATATATAGCCAAATCATAAGAGCATTCCAATTCTGAATGGGAGATACGTTGATTTGGTTTGGAACATATTGATTCTGCCAAATATCAGTAATAGCTCGTCGAAACGACTCATATCTCCTTTGTCCTACAAAACTAACACACTGTCCTCCTTGATAGAGCTTGTCTATTACTCTTTGAATGGGAGCTAGTTTTGCAAATTTACAACAATAACGAAAATCTCTTCCTGGTGGTCCGAATTTTTCAAAAGCATCCCAAAAAACTTTGGAAGATACTTGTTCTATAATTAATTTATCTTCGAATCCTAATTTCTTACTACTTTCTTTTACATAGTTTACTGTTTCTGGAAATTCGATTCCAGTGTCAACAAATAGAACATCATAATCGCCATCAGGTAAAGCTTGCTTAACTAGAGATAATGTTACTAAACTATCTTTTCCCCCACTGTAAGAAACCATTACAGGCAGTTCTAAATCATCTATTATTTTTTGTATGAAGAATAATGCTTTCTTCTCTAAACGCATTAGTTCTTGTTCATTCCATTTTACTATGTCTTTCCACGATCGTTTTGTATGATGAATCTGAACATATTCATCTGCAGCTTGGTAGGTTTTAGCATATACTCCCTTCTTTTTCTCTTTCCTTTCTGTATCATCTAGCCTTGCAATTCCTCCAGCAATTACTTTGTGTTTTTTATCTATAATTGCAATATAGTTTCCAACTTTGATATTTTCATCAGCATCAATGATACCTGGAATTAAAACACTAGCTCCTTTGATGATATATTCTATTGCTCCATCATCAATCATAACCCATTTGTTGATTTTCTTTTCATTCAATAAGGATAATCCATAACCGTTAAGTTTGAGAATCCAGCTATTGGAAGTTAAATCATATCTTCTTGTTCCAATACTCTTTCCATAGAAAATAATTTCGTCCATGTGATCTTCAGACCCAGTATGATTGAGCAGTAAAATGTCATCCAACTGTATTATATCTGTATTATTGCCGAAGGTGGCTTTTATTAAATCTATAATTTCTGAGGTCTCATACTGGGTTGAAGGTCTTACATCATAAGGAGGGGTTAAAGGAACCAAATTTACTTTATTATCACAGATGGGACATGTATGAGAGCCAATTATTGGCAAAGAACAATCGTAACAATAGAACAAAAGATTTGGTCCTAAATAAGGAATATTTTTCTTTTTTCTCTTCTTGCTAGGTTGGATTTTTTCCACCCACCTATGCTTCTCTAAGTAACTTCATCAGAATTCTTGGTATTTGGTGATGACTTGATACTTCTGCATATTTACCTCCACCAAGTCTGGCTAGATCTTTACAAACCCTTCTACCCCAATCATGTTTACTTGGAAGTGAGATTACATGCAAACGGGGGAAATATTTCAATAATGGACGTGGATCGCCCCCTCTATTGAAAGCACCATCTGTTACAAGGACACCAAATTTATTTTTCTTCTTAATTTTGTCAAGTTCTAGTCCACCAAATCTTAATCCTTCAGCTATATTAGTATAACCAGCACTTTCGCTTTCCAGAATTCTATTAATGAGTTCCTCAGATTTCACCTTTTCTTTAATTCGTTTAATTGTATAAGCTTGAGTATTGAAGAGGACTACACTGAAATTATCCCTAGAAAGATTATAAGACATTACAGCAACAGTCAAAGCTGCTGTTGTAAACCTCTCACCATACAATGAACCTGAAGTATCAAACATTAAAACAGCTGTTTTCATCCTTTCCCTTCTTTCTAAACTAACAATATCTTCTGTTTGAAGAATCCTACTTCTGTTTTGTAGAAAACGTTCAAGTGTTTCATCAATATCAAACTCATCTAACCCCATTTCATACTCTGTTTGTTCGTAAACTTCTCCCCTGATACCTTGACTGGTGATTCCAAATGCAGATTTCAAAATAACTTGTCTTGCTAGTCTACGAAAAACAGGTCTAGTCCTTTCATCCAATGCAGTTCTTAACATGAAAAATAATTCTGGAGCACTACTATCTCCCTTAGCTGCACGTCTAGCAACCATAGTATATCCTTTCTTAGAATTGAGTGCTTCAGCGACAGCAAATTTATTCGAGACCGCTAAGCCTTGAATAGCGGGCATGTTATCAACATCAATTGCCAATTCAGTTTGTTTTTTGATTTCGTAGTAACTCATTCCTTCAGAAAGACTAGAGTATACTGAAGGATTCCTCTTTCCTGAAACAATTTCGGCTTCTAGTAATCTGTTTTTGTCCATCTTTCCTCTAAAGACAAAAGGACGCTGTACGTCCTCTTTATACAAATCTCCTCCCTCTTCTAGAAAAAATCCAAATCTTTAAAGGCACTTTGAACAATGTCTTTAACCACATCTTCAATTTGGCTTTCTACTCCATCTTCCAATTCTATTTTAGTTGCAAGAGCCATAATAGAACCATCAATCCATGATTCGATGTCATTAGATTCAAGAAAACGTATTATGGAAGCTAAATCAAGTGCTCCTCTAATAGATGCTCCTCTTCTTAAATCAGGCCAATCTCTTGTCTGCCTAACAATTTTTACAGCTATTTTTATGATTTTATTATCCTTTATGCCTGTTCGCACTCTAACTATATTTTCCTCTTCTTCCTCTGATTGATATTGCAACCTTATCCAGACAAATCTGTCTCTCAAAGCTTCACTTAGTGGGGTTGTTGCAACAAGTTCAGCGGGATTCATTGCACTAATAATAAAAAAACCTTCTTGTGCTTTAACTTCTCCAAGTTTTGGAATAATAATTATTCCCTCATCCATAGCTGAAAGGAGAACATTTTGAGTGCCTTCTGGCATTCTGTTTAATTCATTAAGAAAGAGGATAGCACCTTGTTTCATAGCATTTGTCAATGGACCTGTAACAAAAGAATCCCATGAATAACCTTGTTCAATTACCATTGGAGGATCAAAATGACCTACAAGTTTAGCAGAACTATATCTTTCATCACCGTCAACTCTTTCCAGATTTTGTGAAAAATATGATGCCAATGCATTTGCAAGTGTTGTCTTTCCCACACCAACATCACCCTCAAGCAAAATATGGCGGTTTGCTAGTTTAGCAGCTAAACATTTTCGGAGCTCACCTATTCTTCCAACAATGTTATACTGTTTTTGTATTTCCTCAATCATTTCTTCAATTGTCTTATCTTGCATTACAACGTCTTCCATCGATTCTCTTTCCTCTTGACAATTTGTTATAAATTTCGAACGGTAATTTTATACTACGAAGTTTTAAATACTTTTAGATATTTGGGTAATGCAAAAACTCTACTTTTTGAGAATCCAATAAAGAATCTTAAACATAGCTCTCTCTAGCTGCAATCAATAAAGCTGCTGTTATGTTTTTGCTAAATTTTTCTTCTGTTGAAATTAGTCTTGTTTTTGATGTAAAATCTTCTCTAACTATATGTATAGGAACTTTATCATAAAAAATCTCATTTAGTCTTTGAACTATCTCATCCTTAATTTTCCCACCTCCACCCCCTATTTTGATGACTAGCTTATCTGTTTCAATATTGAAAAAGGTGGATATTACTTCTTTGACAGTGTCAACTGCTGTGTAAATCTCAGATACGCTTATGATGGTTTCTCCATCAGCAACAACAGCATATCCAATGGTTTTTCCTGGATCTATTCCTATGATTACCTCAGAAAAACTTTCTTTTCCAATATACATTAAATAAATATTGGAATATAAATAATAACGATTGAATGCTTTTGGTATGAATTTATTTTTCCAGTCAACAGATTTTTTTTCAATCTCAGTTGTTATGACTACATCTATATTTTCAGGAATAAATTCATTAGGTAAAACGTGATTAGTTTGTATTTCCTTAATACCATCTAAGATTTCATTAAGTCTATACAAAAACCTAAAATTCTTAGTCGCTATTGTAACCTTAATCACAAATAAACAAACTCCTTGTGTTAATAAAGCTTTATCACTTTGTTTACAGAAAAGGAAACGTTTAAACAAGTGTAATCAATGATATCTCCAAGAACCCCTTAGCTTAATTTCCTTGAATAATTAATTCGTGAACACAGCAGAAATGGTGAATAAAATCAGTCAAAATAATCATCTATCTATCAACATTCAAGCATATTTTAATGATCTAAATAAGCAGCTCGAAAAAATATACTCTGTTGCATCAAAAGCAAGAAAAAAAGGTTTGGATCCAGTTCCCGAGGTAGAGATTCCTATTGCTAAAGATATTGCTGATAGAGTTGAAGGACTTATAGGTCCTGAAGGTGTTGGGGAAAAGATTCGTGAATATGAAAAAAATAACATGTCTAGGGAGCATGTAGCTTTTAAGATTGCTGGAGATATATGTCTAGGAAAATTGGTTCAAGGGACAAAAGAGGAATTAGCTGAACTGGCTATAAGAAGCTCTTTAGCAGTTATAACCGAGAGTATAACAGCTGCTCCAATAGAGGGAATAGCTAAAGTAATGATTAAACAGAATGATGATGGTTCAGAATATTTGGCTGTGTATTATGCAGGTCCAATTCGTTCAGCAGGAGGAACTGCTGCAGGAATGAGTGTTCTATTAGCTGATTATGTAAGGAAAACATTAGGAATCTCAAGATATAAACCAAATCAAAGGGAAGTGGAACGATATATTGAGGAGCTCGAATTATATAATAGAGTGAGTCATTTGCAACTTCCAACAACAAAAGAGGAGCAAAGGTTTGCTGCTCAAAACTTACCCATTGAAATTACAGGAGAACCAACAGATAAGGTTGAAGTGTCAGGAAATCGTGATTTGAAAAGAATTGAAACAAATCGTTTACGGGGGGGTGCTTGTTTAGTCTTTAATGATGGATTAGTTGGTCGTTCAAAGAAACTTCAAAGAAGGCTTTTAGAGAGTAAATTGGATGGCTGGGAATGGTTTCAAGAATTAATAAAAATTCATGAAGGTACTGGAACTCATATAGACGAAGATGTTTCAGATGAATATGACGTTAAAGAAGATTCTGAAAATGAAGAGGAACTAGAAATTCATTCTGATGAAGGTTATATCAAGGATGTAATTGCAGGTCGTCCTGTTTTTGCACATCCCTCTGAAATTGGAGGCTTTAGGATTAGATATGGAAGGTCTAGAACCACAGGACTTGCTGGAATGGGAATTCATCCAGCTTTAATGGGATTAACAGATGATTTTCTAGCTTGTGGAACCCATGTACGAACTGAACGTCCTGGTAAAGGTGCAATTGTTATGCCTGTAGATTCTATTCACCCTCCAATTGTTAAGCTGAAAAATGGTGATGTTGTAAAAGTTAATAGTTACAAAGAGGCCAAGTCCCTAGCAAATCAAATTCATGAAATATTGTTTTTAGGAGATATGCTATATGGTGTAGGAGAATTTAACCAAAATAGTCATGATTTGGTACCTTCTGGTTATTGCGAGGAGTGGTGGATTCAAGAGCTAGAGTTAAAATACAGGGAAATATCTTTGAAAGACAAAGAAAGTCTGTCTCAAAGTTTAGCTAAGAAAGTTCGAAGTTTCATAAAAGATCCTTTTTTTAAAATTCCAACATCAGAAGAAACTTTAGCTATTTCAAAGGTATTTAACATCCCCCTTCATCCTGAATATACCTATCATTGGTCAAACATTTCTATAGATGAATATGTTTTATTGCGTGAGTATGTGGCAGATAATGGTTCTGAAGAAGAACAAAACCTAGTTGTAGCTTTTGATGAGAAAATTAAAGAAATTTTAGAAAAAATATTCATACCTCATAATGTTGTAGATAACAAAATAGAATTTGGTTTGCACAGTTCTCCTCTTTTAATTTCACTCGGGATAAATAACGGAAAACTTGAAAAACTCACTAATTCAAAGGGTAAAGTCTTAGCAGCAATTAATTCTGTCAGTAGGTTCGAGATAAGAGAAAAATGTTCAGTGTATACAGGAGCGAGAATGGGACGTCCTGAGAAAGCTAAAGGCAGAAGAATGAGACCACCAGTACATCTTCTTTTTCCTATTGAAGAAAAAGGAGGAAGGCTTCGTGATCTTTACAAAGCTGCAGAAAATAACAAAATATCTATTGATCTTGCTCGAAGAAAATGCCCTCAATGCGGTGAATTAATTAATAAATCAATCTGTTCTTCGTGCGGTGTTGAAGCTGAATTTGATAAAAGATGTGCATTTTGTGGAATTAACTTGAAAAGTGATACCTGCACAAAATGCGGTAGAAAAGCAGTTAGTTACTCAAGAACTTCTTATCCAATAAGTGATCGCGTAAAAGAAGCTAAGAAAATAATTGGAGCTCCTTTTCCTAAAAATGTTAAAGCTGTAAAGAAACTTATGAATAAAGACAAAATACCTGAATTAATTGAAAAAGGAATTCTTAGAGCCAAACACAATATTTTTGTCTACAGAGATGGAACTATAAGGTTTGATTCTACAGACGCGATTTTAACGCATTTTAAACCTAAAGAAGTGGGAGTAACAGTTCAAAAATTACATGAACTAGGTTACTCAATAGATGTTAAAGGTAAGCCTTTGGAAAAAGTAGATCAAACCGTTGAACTAAAAATACAAGACGTTATAATAAACGATGATGGGGGGAAACATCTTCTAGGTGTTGCAAACTATATTGATGAATTACTTGAGAAAGTATATGGTCTTCCTAGGTTCTATAAAGCAACAAATCGGACAGATATAATTGGAAAAATAATAATTGGGCTTGCACCCCATACCTCTGCAGGTATTGTGGGCAGAATAGTTGGATTCACTAAAGCAAAAGTGAACTTTGCGCACCCATATTGGCATGCAGCGAAGCGACGCAACGCGGATGGTGATGAAGATTCTATCCTCTTAGCTCTTGACGCTTTTCTCAACTTCTCTAAATTTTACCTTCCCGAAATTAGAGGGGGTAAAATGGATGCCCCTTTAATCTTGGTTGCCAATCTCAATCCGCATGAAGTTGATGATGAATCCCATAATGTTGATACATGTTTGAGGTATCCTCTCTCCTTCTATGAAGCCAGTTTAAAAGGCTCTTCTCCAAAATCAGTCTTACCACTAATTGACTTAATTAAGAATAGATTAGATAACGAATCAGCATATGAGGGTTTTCACTACTCGCATGAAACATCGCACATATTTGATGGCCCTAGTTCAACAGCTTACAAAAATCTTACAACAATGGTAGACAAAGTGAATGCTCAGCTAAAAGTGGCTGAACTAATTCGAGCTGTTGATGTTACTGACGTAGCTACAAAAATAGTTGTAAACCACTTTATTCCTGATCTTATTGGAAATTTGAGAAGATTTGGATCGCAAAAATTTAGATGTACAAAATGTAACAGGACATACAGAAGAATACCTCTATCTGAAACATGTCCAAACTGCAAACAACCAAATCTGAATCTTACTGTATTTGAAAAATCTATTACAAAATATTTTGGCATGGCTGATTTACTAATTAACAAATATGGCCTTTCTGAATATCTGAGAAATAGATTAGATATGATCAAGCATAATGTTGAATCATTATTTATTGAAGGCCCCTCTCCAACAACAAAGAAGGGTACATCAAAGAAGATTGATAGAACTGTAAAACTTTCTGATTACTTCATCAAACCAGAAGTTGAGAGCAAAAAATGATTAGATAAATTATTTAAGATAATTGTTTTTTAACAAAACGAATAGTTTTTAACTATTTGAAATGTTTTGAGGATGAAGAGTAATGGCAAATGTGGCGGAGCAAAAATCTTTTCTTCAATTGAGAAATTTAACTGAGTTAGAAGGAAGGAAGAAGCACATCTACGCCCTGTTATCATTCTTAGTTGTTGTGGTTCTAACATTAGTGTTCTATCTGGTTCCTGATTACTATTTTCTAGAAAAAATCACAAATGAAACCGTTTTTGGAATGTTGGAGTTGTACCAATTCAATATAGAAGTTGCCCCTTTATACAATGAAATAGAATATGGAAACTCCCTCTTTATAATTATTTCAAATTTTCTAAGCAGCTTGGATGGTCATGGTGGATGGACCCCTGTGATAAAATCATTATCAGCTAGTCGTCAATTTGCCATTGTGAGAGCCTGTACTGGAATGCAAGCAGGAGCATTATTGATGGCTCTGATAATAGTTACACCTGCAGAAACAAGTAAAAAGATTAAAGCTTCAATATATTCTCTTTTAGCTCTAGTTGTAGGAAACTTCCTAAGAATTGCTCTTGTAATAGCCATGACAATAACCATTGATATTTCATATGGGTCAACATACGATGCAGCGTGGTTCTGGGCTCATGATGTTTTAGGAAAACCCATTGGATTCTTTGGTACAATATTTTTTGCTATTATCATTGAAAGACAAGGTGTACCAATTTTAAATACAGTGAGCTTATGGATAGATTCTTTCATAGATCTTTTGAAGTTCATATGTAACAAAGTAGCTAGTATTTTAAGTTAAAAAATTTCATGAAAACAATGTTAGTTGGTCTGATTAGCTATTCTTGATCTTATTTTTTTCAAAACTTCTTACTTTTACTCGAAAAAATTTTGATTCTAATTAACTGGTCGCTTTCGATAAGTTTTATTAAATGAATTTACATATAATAGTTTGTAAATAATTAGAGTGTGAAACTACAATGAGATATTTAGAAGTAAAAGAGGATGGTACTTTAGTTGAATTAACTGAATTACAACTAGGTCCAGAAAAAGTCCTCATTGTTGTGGATGAAGAAGATAAAAAAATGTGGTTATGGAAGGGTTCTAATTGTCCAATAAGAAAGAAGTTTATTGGAAGTAGGGCTTTATCTGATATAAGGAAGAAGGAATATGGCTTTGCATATGTTCCACAATCTTGCGATCAAAATGATGAAACTGCAGAATTTGTTGCCATGCTGCAAAAAATTGGTAAAACAGACATTTTACCTGATACTGTTATAAAACGAGCTCAAAAAATAATTGATAGACAAAGTAAAATTAATGTTTTTGAGGAAGGGGTCGAACAAGAAAGTATACCAGCTTCTACACCCGCTCCTATTCCAGATTCAGAAAAAGGTGATGATGGAAGACTAAAAGATCGTCCTGCACAAGTGCCTGCTTCTGAATTACCCACACATCTTGCAAAGATGGGGGCACCAGGAAATAGACCCATGCCAACAATACTCTCAGCACTAGAGTCTGAATCTATAGAAATTAAGAAACCTGAAGAAGCTTTGATACCTAAAGGTACAACAAGTGTTGCATCTGGAAAAAAAGTAGTAGCTACAAGTGATATAATGCTTGATCAATCATTTAAAGTTCTGAAAGATTTAGGAGCTCCTAAAGGATTCTACAGAGATTTAGTAATAATTGGAAACAAAGTATATACAGAAACATATACAGGCGGATTCGAAGAATTGGATGAACCACCTGAAGGTATATTTTTCTCAAGCTCTCATGTTCCAAGAATGATTTGTGAAAATGGTGTTGTAAGAGCAATAGAATTTCTTAAACCAGAGGAAGGCGCCGAGTTAAGTGAAGAAGACGAAGCAATAGCTCAAGATATAGAAGATTTGCTAGGTATGTTTGAAATTGAAGTAGGGTAATAATACCTACTCTTTATCTTATTTTAGGTGATTCTTCTGGAATATTACTCAATTACAATCATGCTCCATCCATCAATTCCTTCTGATCAACGATTGATAGAAGGTAAGATTGATGCGGAAACGAATTTGCTAGATGGCTTAATTTTCCTACTATCTAAACATGAAAAGGTCGTAAATATTTTGATAAGTGATTCAGATCTACGCCCAGGTTATCTCATATTATCCAATAAAGTTGAGCTAAAAAGCACAGGAAAATTATACTCTCCAGTTAAGTCAGATATGGAAATTAGGATTATACCAATATCACATGGAGGTTAAAAAATAGTAAATTTTCTAGGTATCTGAGTAGAATATATAACTTCTTTAGATATATTTTTAATTACTTTACCCTCTAACATGTTGCTCGCTGATTGCCAGGATAGCCAAGCGGACAACGGCGCTGGTCTTGAAAATCAGTTCCTTATAGGATCCGGGGTTCAAATCCCCGTCCTGGCTCCATTTCCTCAAAGAAGTTAAATCTGAGGGATTTAACAGTAACCGGTGTAAATTATTGTCGTCTATAGAAACGCCATATATTTTAGGTATTGCTGAAAAACCACAAGCAGCTAGAAGAATAGCTTATGCTTTAGATGAAAATAATAAACCACAAAATAAACGTCTGAAAAATATACCCATTTACATATGTAGAAGAGATGGAAAGAGAATAGTAATTGCACCCGCTGTAGGACATTTATTTACATTATCTTCAATAGGAAAGACTTGGAATTATCCTGTTCTTGATTATGAATGGGTTCCGAGTCATCTTGTATACAAAAACGCAAGAACAAAAAATTTCACTGATGTTTTCAAGTCTCTTGCAAAAGGCGCGGATGATGTCATAATAATGACTGATTTTGATAGAGAAGGTGAGGTAATAGGTTATCTAATTTTAAAATATTTAGTGGGTAAGAGCAATGCAGAAAGAATGAAATTCTCTACTTTGACTAGAAGAGATATTATTAATGCATTTGACCAAAGAGAAAAATCCCTGGATATGGGTTTTCTAAATTCAGGTTTAATACGACATTATATTGACTGGTTATATGGGATCAATTATTCACGAGCGTTAAGTCTTGCGTTCAAAAGAGTATCTGGACGTTTCAAAACAATTTCAATTGGTCGTGTTCAAGGTCCAACTTTAGGCTCTGTTGTTGAACACGAGAATAGCATTAAATTCTTTGTACCTATTCCCTATTGGACCATTAAAAGTGAGGTTATACTAAACAAAGAAAACTTCACAGCAATTTATGAAGAAGCTAAATTGAAAACCCAGAAGGAAGCCATACAAGTAGTGAAAGATTGTAGTGGTTTAACTGGTAAAATATCTAATGTGTCCGAAGAACCAAGTTTTATTTATCCCTTTCCTCCGTTTAATCTAGGAAACCTTCAGAGGGAAACCTATAAACATTTTAAATTTTCTCCAACAAAAACACTTGAAATTGCAGAAAAACTTTATTTGAAAGCTCTAATTTCATATCCACGAACAGATAGTCAGAAACTTCCAATGACTCTAGGACATAAATCAATCCTTGCAAAGCTAAGTAAACAGCACAACTATAATGTTTTTGCAAATGAAATAATCGCCGTAAAGAAATATAAACCAAGGGAAGGAAAACAAACGGATGCAGCTCATCCAGCAATACACCCCACAGGTAAAGAACTAAATGAAACACTTCCTCCTAATGAGAAAAAACTCTATGATCTAATTGTAAAACGTTATCTTTCACTCTTTGGTAAACGTGCTGAATTTCTGAAAAGAACTATACAAATACTTGTAAACAAACACAAATTTGAGGTAAGAGGTAGTAAAATATTAGATGAGGGGTGGATTAGATATTACAAACCTTATTACTCGGTCTCTGAGTACATTCTTCCAGATATCAAAATAGGTACAGAGGTTATATTCAAATATATTGAGTCAAAAGAACACCTTACTTCTCCTCCACGTCGGTTTAATGAATCAACACTTCTCCAATATATGGAGGATGAAAAAATAGGTACAAAAGCGACAAGAGCTGGAATAATCCAAACCTTGTTCGACAGAGGATATATAAGCGGTAAGGAAATAATGCCTACACCTCTAGGAATATCTGTAGTTACCGTATTACAAGAACAATATCCAATACTAGTTAAATCGGAAATGACACGTAATCTAGAACAAATTATGGAAGATGTTCAAAATGAAAATAAAGATATTCAAGGCACAATTCTATCTATAAAAAGAGAACTGAAAGGCCTTCTAGAGCTTTTTCATCAAAAAGAAACAGAAATAGGTCTTGCTTTATACAAAAATCTTCAACTTTCTGAAAAATCGGATATAATTGTACTAGGTAAGTGTCAGAAATGCAAAAAGGGAGAACTAAGAATCATTAGATCAAAGAAAACAAGAAAACGTTTTGTAGCCTGTTCATCATATTTTGATAAAGCCATTGTTTGTAATGTTACTTTTCCAGTTCCAAATACAGGAACCATTAAATCTACAAAGAAAACTTGTATCCATGATGGTCTGCCAATAATTGAATGGCAAAAGGGAAGAAGAAAAATTTCAATGTGTATATCTCCCGATTGTCCTTCTAAGAAAGAAGGTGAGAAAAATGAAAGCAAATAAACAATGTCCAATTTGTAAAAAAGATATAGAAAACTTACAATCACAATATTGCAAGAATCATTCCAAAGCTAAAAAAGAACTAAAAAAAGGATATGAAGCTTGGCTTAAGGCCTATGGATCCTTTTCTTGGGATGACTTTCTTCAAAAAATCTTGGATCTGGAAGGTTTGGCTGGTGATTTTGTTAGAGAAATAGCTCAACATGAATTTTATTTTTCCAATGAGTAATTAGAAATTATAGTTATTTTTTAATACATGTGAATTATTTACATGTGATTTATTTTCAAGAAAAAAGTGCTGTATGAATTTGTTCCTTTTCTGGTAATCCCTCGATTTTAGTTTTCCCTACAAATATTGTAGGAAGTGAGGATACATTAAATCGATTTTCTGTCTTTATTTCTACGCTCTTGTAGTTAAATAATCCTCCATACTCTTTTAGAACATTCTTTAATATGTTCTCTGCGATATTACAGTATGGACAATCTTCAGTAGTGTAGAGTACTATCTCTTTCATTTCATACATTTTCTTTGTCTTTATATTAAAAAAACAACAAAAATTTTGGGACTAGCTCAGATGTTATGCGAATATTACAACAATATCCTGTTGCTAAATTTAATGAAAAAGTAGTTATATTGAATCACAATTACAAGGGCTATTTTTACATTTAGGACAAGAGTTGGAGTATTTATGTATAAAACCTCCCTCAACGTTTATTCCTGCGATGTTAGCTACACTCAAAGTCCATGCTATAATATCAACAATTTCTTCAGTTATTTTTTCCTTATCTTGTAGTAGTATAGCTTCCGCGAGCTCACCTACTTCTTCTACAAGTTTCAAAACAGTTTTCTCCAAACCTCGTTTGAGATCTTTATCCAAATATAGTTTTTTCATTAATTCTTGAAAATAGAGAATGATGTTCACACCCCTTTCTGACAAAACAATATAATCAATAGACGATATTACCAACAAGTACAGCAACGATTAGGATAAGGCAGAAAGCAACAACGTACCAAGGACCAATTTTTACACCTGGTAAATCTTCATCGTAATATCTCATTAAACCTGCACCTGTTGCAGGCATTGGACTTGTATCTCTCTTTTTCTTCTGTCCTCCTCGAGAACTTCTGCTCATAATAATCAAGTGCATTTTAAAATAGAGATATATATTATTTTTTATCGGATACTTCTCCTCTAAATCATTAACAATGTAAAAGAATTTAAATCAATGTTAATAATTGACAAAGGAAACCAACCAACAAAAAATTTAAGATATCAATAATTTCAAAGAAAGATAACACTGATGACCCCGTAGCTCAGCTGGATAGAGCACCAGCCTTCTAAGTTGGGGGTCGCGCGTTCGAATCGCGTCGGGGTCGCCATCTATTTTCTCTACAAAACATTTATGTTTTCATGAAATCTAAAGTGTTTGTTCATGACTCCACCTAGAAAAATCAGAGAATTATATGCTGAAGGTTACCAACTGACTCCAGAGGCCTATGATTATCTAAATAGTTTGCAAGAAGTAGAGAATGTTATTGACAAGATTCTTGATTCAAACCTAAACAAAGCTATTCTTTCTATTGCGGACATTGATGAATTTCTTAATAAAGATATAATTAAGAAGGAGGAGATTTTGGAAAAATCTCTCCCGAAAAAGGAAGAAACTAAAAAACAAGAACAAGAAATACAACCAGTTCAAGAAAAGAAAGAAACAAAGGAAGAAGAAGTGAAATCAGAAATTAAGGTAGAAACTAAATCAAGAAGGGAAAAAATATCTTCAGATTTGGAAATCATTTTTTCTCCAGAAATACAGAAATCTGTTGCGTCTTCTGCAAATTTTCGAAACTACTTTAAGAGCCGATTTCAATTAATTAATAATTTATTTTCAAAACGAAGAGATATAACTAATAGAGTTACCACAAACGACTTAATCCCCAACCGCAATCGAGATAAGATTTCACTAATTGCGATGGTAACGAAAGTACATAAAACGAGAGGAGGAACAGTTATTCTTGATTTGGAAGATCCATCAGGTATTATAACAGGAATCATTTATAAATCAAAACAAGACTTGATAACTAAATCAGAATTCATACTCGAAGATTCTGTACTTTGTTTTACTGGTAATTGGTGGAAGGATAGATTAAGTGTAGATGATGTCCTTTGGCCAGATATTCCCTTTCACAAATCAAATTTTGCTTATGATGACGTATATGCATTTTTCATTTCTGATATCCATGTGGGGTCAAAAAATTTCTCTGAAAAATTGTTTCTGCGTGCTATTAAATTTGTTAATGGAGAACTTGAAAGTGAAAAACTTAACGAGATTGGTAAGAAAATTAAGTATCTTTTAGTTGGTGGTGATGTTGTTGATGGAGTTGGTGTTTATCCCGGACAAATAGAAGATCTAGCGCAAGATAATATTCGTTTACAATATCAGACTGCAGCATATTACTTTGAACAGGTACGTGATGATGTAGAAATCATCATCATACCTGGAAATCATGATGGTGCACGAGCTGCTGAACCACAAACACCAATTCTAAGAGAATTCGCCCCTGATTTTTATGGAATTGATAATATTCATCTTTTAGGAAGCCCTTGTTACCTGAAAGCACACAATGTGGAAATTATGATGAACCATGGAAATTCTATATTAGATATAAATTCAGCAATTCCTGCAATATCACATGAAACTTCAATACCAGCAATGGTTAGAATGTTGGAAAATCGTCATTTAGTTCCTATTTATGGAAAAAGAACACCAATTGCGCCTGAATCAGAGGATCGGTTAGTTATTTCAAGAGTACCAGATATCTTTCAAACGGGTCATACCCATATTGCGGGAGA
>JAGLXK010000298.1 GCA_023132955.1 Candidatus Heimdallarchaeota archaeon | reverse complement strand
TAATCTCATTAATAATACCTGTAATCATAACAGAGGTATTGGTATCCTTCACTTAGGTAAAAATTCTATCCTAGCTAATAATACTTGTACAAACAATGGAGATGATGGTATCTATTGTTATGGTGATGACTCAATCCTTGCTAATAATTCCTGTAACTATAATGGAGATACTGGAATTTTCTATGAAGGAAGTAATTCTACACTAACCAATAATACTTGTACAAACAATGGAGATGATGGTATCTTTATGCATAAAGCTTCTTCGTGTGTTGTTTCATATAACCTTCTACAAGATAATGGCCTCTATGGTATTTACATGTTTGAAGAATCAAATAATAATATTATACATCACAATGCTTTCATAAATAACAACCCCACAGGATTTTCTCAAGCTTTTGATTCATCAGTAAATAATACATGGTATGATGAAACCTCAGTAGGAGGAAATTTTTGGAGTGATTGGATATCTGGATTTTACTCTATCGATGGCTCTGCTAATGCTTTTGATATTTATCCTTTATTAGTTAATCCCCTTGATTAGATTCTTTAATGAATTATAGATATCATGCAAGTTACTTACTCACTTCCGATATGGATTTGCCTTCATGACAAATCCACTCCCTACCTCTTTCTCTTTAACATACATATGAACAAAGTCTATCCTTTATATAAGATGATGACACGAGACTGGATAGAAGAGGTTTAACACGAAACCCTAATGGAGATGGAGTGTATAGTCCAACTGGAATATATGGTGATCCTACCCTTGCAACTAAAGAAAAAGGGAAAACCTTGACAGATGCTTAGTTGAAGAAATTATCAACCAAGTTATGAATCTGATTAAACTATGAAAAAAATCAATCAGATTTACAACCAATTATATTTTAACAATTTTTTGGTGTTTTCTGTGTTCTGAATCAGTAAAAGAAAAGAATCTTGAGATAGCTCTAAAGTCTCTGAATTGATATTTGGGTGAAAAGTGATAAAACTAGCTGACGAAACTTTTTTAAAATCAGTTTGTAAAGTAGGGTTTGATAAAAGGTTAACCTAAAAATAATTATTTACTCTTATAACCAAAGAATGCTTTAATGATATAGAATTAAGTACGAAGTGCATAAAA
>JAGLXK010000297.1 GCA_023132955.1 Candidatus Heimdallarchaeota archaeon | reverse complement strand
CTTATTTAGTCAACTTCCAGAAAACTGGACTAAATGTTCAATTGATCAAATATCTTTTATGATAGGATCTGGAAGTACTCCAAAAGGAGGAAAGAAGAACTACCAAGAATCAGGAATTAGGTTTATAAGAAGTCAAAACGTGTTAGATCAAAAGTTGAATTTTACTGAAATCGCATATATAAATGAAACAATTCATAAGAATATGTATAGAACTCATGTATATTTTGGTGATGTTCTTCTTAATATTACAGGTGCCTCAATAGGTAGGGTAGCTTCGTATACTGATGATAAACCAGCAAATGTTAACCAACATGTATGCATCATTCGATTAGTTAGGCTGATTCCTGAATGGATTACACTTTTTTTAGCTTCTGAATTTGGTCAGGATCAAATAATGTCTAAACAATCTGGGATGACTAGAGAAGGACTCAATTATGAACAATTAAGACAAATTACATTACCTCTTCCTCCCATAGAAGAACAAAAAGAGATTTTGAAAATATATAACAGATGTCTTTCTACAATAGAATGTGTAGAGAAAGTAGTGATAAAAGAGATTGAAAATACTGAATTGTTAAAACAATCTATCTTGAAGTCAGCTTTTGAAGGAAATTTAATATCAACTAATAATGGGGAAGAAGATGAAAATTTATCTAAACATCTTGATGTGAAAAAATCATACGATCACCAAACAAAATTAGATAATTGGACTTAAATAAGGCTATTTCACATATATTTTTCATTTCTTCAAGACTTTACTATGTAATAAGTCTCTTTTTAATAAGTAGGACTTTCTAATAACATATCTTCTTGTGTTATAGACGTATCTTATTGGAAGGAGATGATAGTCTTTTCACTATCTAAACGCCGTAGAATTGATAATATATACCTTCTAGTATGGTATTCTGATTGAAAAAGAAGTGTTGTGTTGTTATTATTCAATTTCCTTGAGCAATAATTTGATGTTCATAACTAGTCAGTTTTTTTAAATACAAAGATATAATTTTTAAATATAAAGTGCTTTCGCTTCTCTTCATATAGTACGTTAAAATTATTTTTTTCAAAAAATCTCTTAATATCTTGAGCTGTGTAGACCCCATATTTCTTCGCAATAGGTCTGAAGATTTTTACTAGAAGCTTAGAGTAAGTCATATCATAGAAAATATAGAACCCCTCTGATCTTACAACTCGTTTTATCTCCATTAGAGCTTCTTCCCAATTACCTATGTGATGCATAACATATGTTGATATAGCAAGATCACATGATTCTTCTTCACTGAAACTAAGCTTTGTTGCATCAGCTACCATAAATTGTAGATTTTCTTTTTTCTCTTGGTATTCTTTGGCTAGTTCTATTTGTTCTGGATCTATATCTATTCCAGTTACATTCAGTCCATATTTCTCATTTAGGTGGTTAGCTAGAATCCCTGCACCACACCCTATTTCTAGTACATCCTTTATTCCAGTAAAATCTATTTTTTGAGAGAGTCGCTCATAAAAATCAATATTTCTTTGACCCTGCTTTTTGCTGTTAACCAACTTCTTTTCCATTTTGGTCATTTTCATTTTGAACCAGATTACTAGTTGTAATAAGAATATAAAAAATTATGTGAAACATTTGAAACAACCACAGAAATTTTGAATCTACAACAGCACTCATCTTTACATCAGCCTTCATTGGAATAGGAGTTCTTATAGCGAGAAAATCCAAAAGAAATGAAAGATAGTAATTTTACTTTCTTTTTGATTTCCTAAAATATTTAGTCTTGATTATAGATACCAGTGCTAAACCATTAACTCCAATCAGAAGAAAAATTAAACCTCTACTAGATAGAGGAAATTCTGGAACTATTGTTCCATCTTGTGTTCTTATTGCTACAGTATCTGATTTTATGCCTTCGTTACCAGTTGTATCTACGGTAGAAATTTCATAGGAATACCATGTACTTGCAGTTAAACCTGTATCAGAATAAAAAGCGCTTGAAGTCTCTGCAATTTTTAGTCCATCTCTGTAAATATTATAATGGTCAAAATCACTTCCAGTGTTTGGATTCCAAGAGAGATTGATTTCAGAAGTACTTATTGCTTCGCCATTCACTCCTAAAACTTTTGCAGGGGCAGTTATGTCTGTTCCATTCAGTAAAGCATATACATCAAGCAAGAAATCTACACAATGGTGATCTGATCCTGTATCCGCTGCTACTGTATCTCCAACTGTTGAGTTAACAAGATAATCTGAAAGATAATCATTTGCTATGATGAAATCGATTCTTGATTCATAAATAGGATTTTGATGACCGTAGGTATATCCTGGGTCGGATGGATTTAATAATCTAAATATATCAGTAAAGATATGATTTTGAGATGAAAACTGTCCATATGTAGGATCTTCTGGCTTCAACATCATAGTTAATGGTCCATATCCAAGATCGCCTTCTGGAGCTAAAGCTCCTGTGTCATCTGGGGAAAATGAATTCAAATCTCCCATATATAATATCGGTACTTCTCCCAGATTATCCATATAGTTTATTATCC
>JAGLXK010000296.1 GCA_023132955.1 Candidatus Heimdallarchaeota archaeon | reverse complement strand
ATGCTGCTCTCATGAAGTCAGAATAGATAGTATAGATGGGATCCATAGGATAATATTGACTATTCTCAATTTGTTTAATTTGAGTTAAAATTAATGGCTCATTTTGAACAGTTGGAGAATATATAGTTTCAATTAAAGTAGGAACCTTGTATTCAATTGAAACTAGCTCTTTTTGAACTTCATTTGATGTTAAGAATAGAAGAATATCATAACAAATATCCGGGTAGAGTGTATCCTTTGACATTCCCCATCCTTTAATTTCAACCATTGGAGAAATTCTTTCATCGGTAGAAGATATAATTGGAAGAATCTGGACTCCATAATTTGTTCCTAGATCATTCAAAGATGGGATATACCAACCCCCATAAATCAACATCGCTCCCTTGTTTGTGATGAATGCCTGTGTAGCTGAATGACTGGTGTCATCATAACTTACACATCTCTCAACATATTTTAAGTTGTAAATGAATTCCATAGCATTTCTAGATGCAGTGTCATTTACTATGATGGATCTGTTCTGATATAGTGGCCCATGACCAAAACCAGATTGAAAAGCTGGCCACATATATGGAGACAATGTTCCCCATACAAGTCCATATTCCTGATTCACAGAGCGATCTGTCATATTAACAGCTGCTTCAACGAATTCTATATCCGTCCAGTTTTCTTGAGGGTAAGGTTGACTATTTTGATCAAAGACATCCTTGTTATAAAATAATAAAATTGAATCATACCATAAAGGTAATCCCCAAAGTTCGTTCATGTAACTTAAACTATTAATTGCTGAAGGGAGATATTTTGCTTCATCTGTAGGAGAAAGAAAATTAGTTAGAGAACGGATATATTCTAGCTCTGCAAGTTCCCCAAACCAAGCCCCCTTACCAAGGAAGATGTCAGGAGCATCACCTGTCTGTGCTACACTGATGAACTTGTCCAACCACCCAGAAGAAGGTTGCTCAATAAGATTAATATTGATGTCTGGATGCTCTAACTCATACTTTTCTATAGCCTCTGCTATAACTTGAATACCTTCATAAGTATACCATATATCTATCTCAATGTCCTTTTGTGGTCCTTGATAGAAGCTAAAATAAAACGCAGGTATTATGACTCCAAGTACTGCAATAGAAACTGCTACAATTTTTACATACTTGGAGACCATCTTATATATTCCTTCTAAATTCTCTTTTTATTGTTTTGCGTTTAATTGTAAGAAAATAATGTTTTTTTTCAATTTTTTTGTCTGTTAATTTATTTAATTAAAGTGCTGTCAGTTAATAAAATTTATATCACAAATAAAGATAAATCTACTCATGAGTAGCAAAGTCAGTACAATTTATGTTGGTATAATTTCAGTTTTAATTCTTACTGGAGCAGGAGTAGGCATATATTTCGGAGTGTTTTATGAGAAGACTCCTGATACAAATATTGTCTTGACTCTTCAAGGATCAAGTTCTACAAAGAATTATACGATAGC
>JAGLXK010000295.1 GCA_023132955.1 Candidatus Heimdallarchaeota archaeon | reverse complement strand
TTCTCTTTTTTTTCAATTTCATTTGTTTAAACGATATATTATTAAATTAGAGACGATTTCATCAGTATTAGATTAAATAATCGGAGATAGATTAATGGTTTTAACTACATGGCAAATTATACTCATTGGTACAGGAGCTTCATTATTTGCTGGGTTGGCAACAGCTCTTGGAGCCATTCCAGTTTTCTTCAAGAAAAGTATAAGCGATAAAACCTTAGATTTGCTATTAGGTTTTGCAGCAGGTGTTATGTTAGCTGCTTCAGCTTTTAGTCTGCTTGTTCCAGCTCTAAATTTAGATCCTTTACCTATTGGTTCGAAATTTGAACTTGATAGTATTTGGGTAGTAGTTATAGGAGTTATTATTGGTGCTGTCTTTATTGATATTATTGATAAATGGGCTCCTCATAAGCACTTTGTTGCCGGTCCTGAAGGTAGAATGACCAAACGATTAGCAGCTACATGGTTATTTGTTATAGCAATTACAATTCACAATTTTCCCGAAGGTTTAGCTGTTGGAGTGAGTTTTGGAACTGGAAATGTTGGTGAAGGTTCAGTAGTTGCTATTGCAATAGGTCTTCAAAACATTCCCGAAGGAACAGCTGTAGCAATGCCTTTACTGAGAGAAGGATATTCAAAAAAGAAAGCATTTATGATAGCAGCTGCTACTGGATTAGTGGAACCTTTGGGAGCAGTAATAGGTGTTTCAGCTGTTTCATCTGCACAATTTTTCCTTGGTTTTGGAATGGCTTTTGCAGCAGGTGCAATGATATTTGTAGTTGTTGATGAAATAATACCTGAAACGCATGGAAAAGAGTATGCAAGACTTGTTACCTTTGGAGTAATTATTGGATTTGTTGTAATGATGTTCCTAGATAATTTCATTGAACCTATTCTCAGTAACTTAATTGGTCCTGTAACGTGATCAGCAAAAACAAAATAAAATAGGGATTAAGGATAAATCCCTCTTAATTCATATTGTTTGACAATTCTTTCTGATGCAATAGCATAAGCAGCTAGTCTCATGTCTTTTATGCTATGTTCATCAGCATGGTCAAAAACACTATCAAAAGCTCTAATCATGATTTCTTCTAGTTTATTATTTACCTCTTCTTCAGTCCAGAATAAAGCATCATTACCTTGAACCCATTCAAAATAACTGACGGTTACTCCTCCTGTATTTGCTAGAATGTCTGGTAAAACGAGAACATTATTCTCTTTCAGGATTTCATCTGCATCTGGTGTTGTAGGACCATTAGCTCCTTCAGCAATAATCTTAGCTTTAATATTAGATGCATTATACTTAGTAATTACACTTTCAATGGCACAGGGAGCTAATATATCTACTGCTAATTCAAGAAGCTCTTCATTAGATATGTCTTTAGTTGAGTGTTGATATCCCAGAACTGTATGATCAGTATTTTCTGGGTTTTCGTAAACATATTTGTAAAGATCTTCAACATCAAATCCTTCCTCATTAAAGATTCCACCTTGCCAATCTGATACTGCTATAACTTTGGATCCACTTTCAGCAATGATTCTAGCATACCAAGAACCAACATTTCCAAAACCTTGAACTGCAACTGTTGCTTCTTCTAAAGGTAATTTCAATCTCTTCATCGCTTGACGAGTGACAAAAAATACTCCTCTTCCTGTTGCAGAATCTCTTCCTAGAGACCCACCCAATTCAACAGGTTTTCCTGTTACAACTCCTAAGGCTGAATGTCCTACTAACATGCTATAGGTATCATAAATCCAAGCCATTTCTC
>JAGLXK010000294.1 GCA_023132955.1 Candidatus Heimdallarchaeota archaeon | reverse complement strand
TTATGAAACTTGGTTAAACTTGCCATAGGCTTTCTAACCGTCGTTTAAGATGGTCCCCTCACGTGCGTTGAGGGGAAGTTATGAAGACTTTGTTCTGTAATAGTTAGTGGCTTATCAGCACAGAGCTAGCTAGGCTCCCCATTTCATGGTACGTTTACTGAGGGACAACCACCTGTGTAGTTGCGAAACAGGTGAGTGCTGAAGAGCACACCATCTATCTTTCTATATTTACTTTCATATATAAACCCGGATAAAAAACGTTCATACTTACTCGCCCCCACATCTCCTCTTAGTTAGGTAGAGAGCATATGGTAAGATTAGTCAACTTTCCTACATTCAGTTGTTTACTGTAGTTCTTTCATGCCTGACCTAAATCAATCTCTGATGAGGTCACCAAGGTTCATGATAAATCGTGTTGATTCACTTTTATAATTAAAAATTAATATTTAAACACAAAACATACTGAATAGGTGCTAGGTGTTTTCTACTTCAACAATGAGTTTACGAAGGTTTTTAAGGTACAATTTGTTCTAATTATTTGAAATTAATCTACAGAAATAGATTATCGTAAGAAAGGTGTAAAATATGCCTATTCCAGATAGCGTCCTAGCAAAAGAATATAGTCTTGTAATGGAGAGAGCTTATGCTTTCGAGCCAAAAGAGGGTGATCTAACAACTTGGAAAGGTTTTGTTCCAGTAATTACTAATGAAGGAGAAATATTCGTAGATGTTGAAATAAAATTACCAGAAAATTATCCTGAATCTCCACCAGTAGTTCAAATTCTTAGTCCAATTACTCATCCAAATATGACATCAGAAGGTATTCTCGAGATGAGAATGCTAGCACGTTGGAGAGACAGCTATCGCTTATTCCAAGTGATAGTGGAATTACTAAGACTCTTCTCAAAAGTTCCTGCAAGATGTATTGAAGAAAAACTTCAAACTGTAGATTCTCAAGAACAACTTAATCCAATAATTACGCAGAAAGAGCAACTAGCTGTAATTCTCGAAGATAAGAAAAGAATCTTGAGTGAAATTAAAAGCAAAAAATCTCAACAACTTACTAACAGAGCTCTAGAACAAGAAAAACAAAAACACCTTGATGACGAGATTTTGAATGTTGAAAGTGAACTTTTCGCAATTGAACAACAATTTGAAGATTACGATATTTCAAGTTTAGAATTTGCTAAAAGGTTCTATAATTTAAAGAAAAGACTATATCTCTTAGAGACTAAAGTGTAAGATTCATTCGTTTTCTTCTTTTTCCTTATTTTCTTGCCTATCATTTTTCATGAGTCTTTTCGTTAAATAATACCATACACCTAGCCATAGCCCAATTAGGAGCAGACTAATCCCTACTTTCAATGATGCAAACAAGAAATTTAATCCTGGTTTTGGGGAATCAGGTATTCTCATAATCCCTTCACTAATCACAAAACAAATGGCAATAAAAGTTCCAAAAACAAAGATTTCTAAACCTATTAACTTCGCAAGTCTTGGTGTAAGTCTAAAATAGCTCATTATTCCTGAACCAATATTTTTTACAAAATTTGATGCTGATTGAATAATACTCATGATACTACCCCCGATAGATTAGTTAAAACAGCAATCACTATTGCAAGAATAGCACTTACAATTGTTAAAAAATTGAATGTTTTTACAACATCCTTTTCATGAAGAGGTCCCTTTTGTATAACTAAACCTACTAGTGTGATTGGTGCTTTTCTATTTCTTGTTGATTCTATTTTCCAATCTTTAGTCATTTTTGTGGGGCGTGCCATTTCTCTTCTTTCCAATAACCCTTTAACACTACCAATGATTCCGAATGCATTCATGATGAAAGGTATCATAGCAATGATCACAACTACCTCTAACCTTCCCATCACTGCAATAGCACCTAAAGCACCACCGATTGCAAGACTCCCTGTATCTCCTCCAAAAACCTTCGCTGGATACCGATTAAAAATCCAAAATGCCAGTAGTGTACCAACCATAATTAAAACAAATACATATGTTAATCCTGAGTTATCCAATTGATCAAAACCATTACCAAAGACAATCATATTTGAAAAGAATACTGCAATCAGCACAATAATTGTAGTTGTAGCCATTGAGCCATTAAATACATCTAGCATATTGACAGAATTTGCAGGTACTGCAACAATAAATGGTAAAAGTACAATATAAGCAATAGTTAACCTTGTTTCTCCAATGAATGGTAAAATTGGTTTAGTTTTATACCTTTTAGATGCAATTATAGGAATTGAAGCAAATAAGAGTAGAAACGGCTTAAGTAATGCGCTTAAATTGAAAATATCATCAGCTAATCCTATTAAACCAGCTATGGTAACTGTTATGCAAAATATCCCTATTGATAATCTTAATTCTGAGTCATTAACTAAAATGATCAATAACACCGAAGATAGTATAATGGCTATTAATATCACAATTCCTCCCCTTTCTGCAACCTTTGGTTTCTCTTCTTTATGAATATCTACACCACTAATTCCTCTTTTGTGCATCAGTCGTATATGAAGCGGCAATCCTACCAATGTAATGATAAAAGGGGTAATGAATGATAAAATGTAAATGACGATTGGTGCTATGGAAGGAACCATTAAGCAAAAATCAGTAAACGCTATATGAAATTTACTGTTGTTTAGGTTTACAAATCTTCCAATTTCTTCAAAGCTTTTAGAAGTTCAGCTTTGTCTCCACTTACAGCTTCCCCAAATAGTTCTGCTGATTTTTTCTCTTCTGGAGCAACAGCTTCTACGTCATCTACTTTTGGTACTGGAGGTTGTACAGCTTGTGGCTGCTGTGTAGGAGAATCATCTTGTGATGGAGGTAATGGTATGCCACCTGATACTTCTTTAGAAATAGGGCTCACATCTCTTTCAGCTGGTTCAGTGACTTGAGTCGCAGGTTTAGGAAATGTTGCGGGTGATGGAATCTCAGATTTTGCAGGAATGATTGCAGGTTCTGGGGTTTCTACACTACGAATTGGAGAAGGAGGTGCAGGTGTAGGTATTGGTGGAGCTTCAACCGTTGGAGGTGCAGGTTGTTTTTCAACATCAGGTTCTGGTGCTGAGGTTATAACCTCTGGTGTAGGTGGTGGAGTTATGGGTGCTGTAGGCATTTCAATAACAGATTCAGGTTTTGTTTCTTTTTCAGCAATGTCTTTTAGAGCTTGAACGTCAGCTGGCTCAACTGTTGTCTCTTGTTGTACACTTCTAGCTGCTTCAATCAAAAGAATTCTTTCATTGAGACCATCCAATCTTTTTTCTAGTCGAGAAACTTGATCTGGCGAACTAGGTGCTCCAGCAGGAACTCCTGATTGCTCAAGTAAAGATATTTTATTCTCTAAATTCTCTATTTTTTCTTTTAAAGATACAACAACATTATCATAATCTTTGAACCTTTCTTGGACAGCTGAAACTATACTCTCAACCATATTTTTTACCATATTGACAGAATTCACCAATGATTTTACTTCATCTTTTGCCATCTTAAATCTACAAGTTACTTTTGTTTTTATGCATATAAAACCATTGCTAAAGGTAGGAGGTTCTAACTAAGGTTGTTTTAACGTTAATTGATATTTGAAGGCTAAAAACGGTCTACACAAATTTAGTATTTAAAAACTTATAACCTCCAATTTTCTCATCAGTTCTATAAAACTTCCAACAATTTTTATATCAATAATTTTCCATTCAACTAAACTTAGATATAACATAATTTCTAAAACACTTCTTTTATCATCAATGAGATTAATTGTGTCAAACATTAATCCTCCATAATTTGTCATCATGCTTTGCGATAGTTTTTTGATATCCATAATCTGATTTTCAGAGAGTTTTATTTCATCTTTTAATGAATCTAGATTACTCATAGATTTGTAAACTATACTAGCATTAAATGGTCCTTTCCACAACCGTTTTGGTATCTTATCTAGTAACTGTTGAGTTGTTTTGTTTATTATTTCACCTGCTAATGCTCTCGTTAAGGTGTGAATTGAACTCTCAAAATGATTTAGACCATTTCTTTGTAAATCACTTATTTCTGTATTCAAACTCCCAAATAGATCTTCAATCGATTGCAACCCCCTTCTTTCATAATTCAAATACGGGGGAAGAAGATTTCGAATCAGATATTCTCTTTCTTCTTTTTCTCCCTTATCTAAATGGTTCAATATGTTTAATTCCTTTAATATCATATTGAGGAATGAACCCTTCCTTCTTTCTAATCCTTTAAGAAAACTACCTTGAATTTCTTTTGAAAATTTGTCTTTATAGCAACAAGAAATAACTGTACTTGTAGCAACAGATCCTACTCTCTTCAATGTTGTTTGATCTACTTTTTCAATTGTGTCAAGATTTGTGTGATGAAAAGTATCGGGATGACCAAACATAACTGAGGGAATTCTTAGAGGTGCATCATTAAACAACAAATGGTCTGAACCACCTGCAAAAGGCTTAATTCTATAATTCCAAGGAAACTGCCATCCCCCTTGTTCTATAGTTAGTGGATTGTCTTTGACATTTTCTACGCACTCTGATATTAGATCATTAAGAAATGATGGTGTCGAAATGCTTGTTTTATTTACAGTAAAAGGAAAACCTACGAGAGAAGGATGTTCTCCAACCATATCTAGATTTATACAGAAAATTGGTTTGAAATTTTCTCTTTCTTCTTGTTCTACAATCCAAGGGATGGTTCCACTAAATTCTGGTACCCATAAGAATCTGATTGTACGTTCAGGATGGTCAATTTCTTTCTTTTCAATTAATGCTTTAATCGTCCTATATATCTCAAACAACAATGCACTTCCTGATGCATTATCATTTGCTGAAGGAGCTGGATGACAGATGTGTGCAATGATTATAATTTCTTCTTCTGGATACTTGCTTCCTTCTATTTTAGTTGATAATACATGCATTTTTCCTTCATATAGTTCAGCTTTGATTTCCCCCTTTATCATAACTTTCTTTCCCTTATTCAAGAAATCAATAAGTTCCAAGGCTTGTTTTCTGGAAAGAGAAAATCCAAATGTTGATTTTTCAACATTCTCTGCATTAGGCCATAAACCTACATATTGTATCATTTCTTGATATCCTTGAGCTCTTTGTTCAGAAGGATATGCAATAATACCAATTGATCCATGTTTGGCTAATCTTTCAATCATTGTTCTTGGGCTTGCAGATGTTAAAACAACTTTCCCCTTTACATCAATGTCTTCAAAATCTTCTTCTTTACCGGCTCCAACATGAACTACCTCAGAAGTTAGACTTACTGATTTTGAATGAGTACAAATGCTCTCAGGAACTTCTGAAAAGCGACAGAGTATCTTTTTAATGGGTTCAACAAGATATAATGACCCATCCTCAATATCCCAAGAAATTGGTGTTTCCCATTCAGAATATCGTTTTGTACCATCTGCTATGTATTCGTGTATATACGAAGTTTCATCTCCAAGCTTTATTAGCTCTTTCTGTAGAAATTCAACAGCCGTATAAAATTCCTTACTAGCTTGAATTCGATGATACAAGCTCAAGAAACTAGTCATCCGTTTTGTTTTTTCTCCGGATAATTCATGAGCGACCTTGTTAATAAGTTCCTGTAGATCCATAAAGAAAAAAAGAAAATCCTAATTATATCTCTTTTGCACTCAGCCTAACAAATTCCTAAACTTGACATTTTTCGCAATAGAAGGTACTTCTTTTATCTTGTACGATCCTTATGATTTCATTGCCACAGCTTTCGCAATCAATCCCTGCTTTTGCATACACCTTATGCCATTTCTGAGCAGAAGCTTCTTCTCCAGTAGATGTTCTATATGATCGAATTGAACTTCCCATAGAATCAACAGCTTTGTGAAGAATAATTGAAATTGAGGACCCTAACTCTTCTATCTCTTCAGGTTTGAGTCTTTTTACTAATCTTAAAGGGCTTATTTTTGCTAATGCTAAAGATTCTGATTTGTAGATGTTCCCTATTCCTGCGATTAAAGTTTGATCAAGAAGAATCCTTCCAATTTCTTTGTTTGCATTTTTTTTCAGTTTAAGCTTTTCAGCAAATGCTTCTTGGGGAAAAGGAACCTTCAGTCCATCAGAACCTAAATTTCTAATAGGTAAATAGTTTATTACATCTTGATAAGCATTATAAATTCTAAACTGTCCAAAATTTCTTGCGTCTTCAAAAATAGCTATCTTATTTTCATTTTTAAACAGAATTTTTATTTTAGGGTGAATAATATGAGCTGGAACATCTACCCCTTCAGAGATAATCCAATGTCCAGACATTCCTAAATGATTTAGAATGACTTTAGGGAAATCAAAGTTCCAAATAAGAAATTTCCCCTTTCTTTCAATTTCTGTTATTGTTTTTCCAATAAATACGTCGAATATTTTTTGTTTTCCTTCATATTTTTTGTATTTTTGTGAAAGTTTAGTCAATTCTATTTTCACTATTTTCTTGCCTTCAAACCTTCTTAGAGAAAGTCTTGTGCATTCAACTTCTGGACCTTCTGGCATTTAAATCATCAACTTAATAATGTCTTCTTCAGCTTGAGATCTATTTTTTTCTGTGAGCTGATAAACAATTGTATCGGATCTATTTTTAATTTTACTAGTGAAATTATTATCCATCATCATAATTGTACCTAAAACACATTTCTGTTCTAAACACTTCTCAACAAATTGTTTGAATTTAGTGGAAAAAAGTTCCATTTTTCCGATTTCATCCAATATGATCCAATCATAACTAAACTCTACCATATCCTGTTTGATTTGATCGACAATTGTGTCAACATTTTCCAGATAAACACCATAGCTGGCAACATGATACAAACTTTGTCGATTTTCCTTTGAGGCTAATGGCAGCTTAAGACCTGAAAATGATTCAATATTAAATCCTACTCTTCTATTGTTTAACCTAATCTCATTAGTAATAAATCCAACAACTTCTCTTTTTGTTGTTTCTACAATTCTATTAATTAAAGTGGTTTTTCCTACTCTCGGATATCCCGTTATCAAGATATTTGGCATAATTTTCCTCCATGGAATCTTATTTTATCTCTTTCTTATTAAGTTCTCAATCTTGAAAAATCTTATAAATCTGACTTTTAATGTTTTCAAAATTAGCGAAGTTAGTATGTTACACGAGAGTGGTAAAAATGAGCCAAGATTTTAGAGGTGTTACAATAGATAGACGAATAGATTTACGTGGAAAGTCTATCGTTCGTTTAGAAAAGCATGGGAGGCGATATGAATTACTTGTCAATCCTGAGCCTGCTTGGAGATTATTACAAGGGGAAGAGGTTGAAATAGACGATATATTTGAAGTATTTGTAGTATATGAAAATTTATCGCGGGGAGTTAAAGCAACAAAAGATGATTTAGAAGTTGCTTTTGAAGGATTGACAGAAAGAGAAATAGCAGTTAAAATTCTGAAAGAAGGAAAACTTCAATTAACTGCTGATCAGAGAAATGAAATTCTTAAAGAAAAGAGAATTGAAATTGTTGACTTCATTCATATTCACTGTATAAATCCACGAGAAAATGTTCCTATCCCCAAGGATAGGATAGAAAAGGCTATTCTTGATTTGGGAGTTAATATTGATTACAAGGAAGAAGCAAAAAATCAAGCTTTAGAAATTATTAATCAATTAAAACCTATTATGCCTATTCGACTAGAATCAGTTAAATTAGCATTAAAAATACCTCCAAGTTATACTGGACCACTTTATGGTTTTATACTATCTGCAGGCAATTTAATTCAAGAAGAATGGTTATCAGATGGTAGTTTAGCAATGGTAACCCAAATACCATCTGGAACTCAAGCAGATTTCTTGGAACAAGTAACTTCGCGAACTAAAGGAAAAGCGCAAGTCAAGATATTAGAAAGACTTGCAGAATAAATAACAAAGATTGTGATTAATAATGTCCATTATTAAAGTAAAGAATCATGAAATAGTTATTCCAGGTGATTTACTAGCAGAAGGCAATTTCAAATATGGTGAGGGAGTCATAAGAAAGGGAAATGTCTATTACTCTACACTTGTAGGTCTTTTTCAAGATAAAGGAGAGTTTATT
The DNA here is from genome assembly GCA_023132955.1 of Candidatus Heimdallarchaeota archaeon. GTDB lineage: Archaea > Asgardarchaeota > Heimdallarchaeia > Heimdallarchaeales > Heimdallarchaeaceae > UBA460. Next base: position 1,341 of record JAGLXK010000294.1, on the reverse strand, counting down.
CAGGTAAAATCTCTAAGAGGTAAATATATCCCTAGACCTGGTGATCTAGTAATCGGTAAGATAGTTGAAGTTGGATTAACTAATTGGATTGTTGATGTTGGCTCCCCTTATGCGGCGGTATTACTAGCCAATAATGCAACAGATAAGCGATTTGATCCAGTAAAGGATGATACCAGAAAAATATTCGATATTGGGGATATTATCCTAACAAAAATTGCAAGTTTTGACAGAACCAGAGACCCTTCATTACTCACTAATGAGAGAGGATTAGGAAAATTAAGAGGGGGAAGAGTGATAGAGATTGAAGCAGCACATATTCCTCGAGTTATTGGAAAGAAGGGTACTATGATCAATATGGTTAAAAGACTTACAAGAACACAAATTATAACTGGTCAAAATGGAAGAATTTGGATTCATGGAAAAAAGCCTGAAGATGAAATAAAGGCTATTGAATCAATTACAAAAATAGAGTTAGAAGCACATACACAGGGATTAACTGATAGAATACGCGATATGCTATCTAACGGTCAAACAGAAAATGAGAAGTGATATTATGGCAGGAGATGGAACCGTCCAACTAATCGATGAAAAAGGAAAAAGAATAGATGGACGAGATTTAGACGAATTACGTCCTTTAAGTATTAAAATTGGTGTATTAAAAAATGCAGATGGTTCTGCAGAAATTCGAATGGGAAAGAACATTATTGTTGCTGCGGTATACGGACCTAGAGAACTGCATCCAAAACACAGAGCATTACCAGATAAAGCATTAATTCAATGCTTTTATCGAATGTCAACTTTTTCAGTCAATGACAGAAAAAGCCCAGCTCCCTCAAGGAGAGAAAGGGAAATTTCTATGATTCTTGCAGATTCCTTATCTTCAGTTGTTCTAACAGAAAAGTATCCAAGAACAGCTATAGATGTATATATGCAAGTACTTCAAGCTGATGGTGGTACTCGTTGTGCTAGTTTGATAGCTGCTTCTGTTGCTCTAGCTGATGCTGGAGTTCCAATGAGAGGTATAGTTTCCTCAGTAGCCGCGGGATTAATTAATGACAAAGTTGTTCTAGATTTATATGATTTAGAAGACCAGAAGGGATCGGGTGATATGCCTATAGCATATGCTCCTACTTTAGATGAAATTTCTTTACTTCAACTAGATGGAGTCTTCACCTTAGATCAATTTGACGAAAGCTTAGATTTGGCTGTCAAAGGTGCAAAAGAAATATTCGAAATTCAAAAAAAGGCCCTAAAACAGAAATATACAGATATTAGAGCTGAAGTCAAGGAAAAACCTAAAGCTGAAGTCAAGGAAAAACCTAAAGCTGAAGTCAAGGAAGT
>JAGLXK010000293.1 GCA_023132955.1 Candidatus Heimdallarchaeota archaeon | reverse complement strand
TAGCTTTTGATTTTTACAGATACTCTTATTTTTGATTCTCCTTCTATCCAGAAAGATTCTTTATGAAACAATGGAAAAAGACTAGGAAGTACTATCAAAAAAATTACAATTACAAATACAACAGCTGCAACTATCTTTTGTTTTTTATTCATTTTCTTATCCCTGTCCCTTTTTTCAACAGTTATTCAAGACTACGCACAAATGAGTTTAAAAAAATTTCTACCAATTTGGAATAATAGCGAATCAACTGATGATTTTTCACTTTGTGAATTGGTTCATCCCTTATTTCTCCCTCTCTACTATCTGAACTCTTGTAATATACTACTAATTGCTCTTTGAAATGTTTCTGAAACTTCCCTATTATTTCATCCACTTTCTCTATCTTCTCTTCTAAATTCCCTTCCTTCTTCTTATCCTCCTTCTTCTCTAATTGATCTATTATCTTATCCCTATATAACACTACTATATTTTCCTTTACTTTTATCTGACTTATCATCGTCGAATAATCGTACTTCTCCTCTTCTAGTATCTTTATTATCAGTTTCTGTTTATATAGGGACATGTAATTACCCCTTGCTTCTACCGACACTATCTCTGATTCCTTTGAAAATCGAAATAATATCCGTAGAACATAAATTAAACTAAAACTGGATGTTTAAAATACACAAAATCTTTGAAAAAAACATTTCATTCTTTAGAGAAAATAATTTATCCTGAGAAGTTAAAATTTCAAGAAAATGTTGTAGTTTAAAACAAGACTAAATAAAATTACCAAGAATATAAATAAAGTTCTGCTTAACGTCTTTTCTAGCTGTTCTGTTATTTTCATTTGTGAGTTTAACTTATATGTAAAAAGAGCGATAAAAATTGAGGTTCTGATTCTGTTAAGTATTCGTTTCTCCTATTTAGGATTATCTTGATGTGTTTTTATATTCTTATTTGATTGAATCTATGAGTCGAATAAAAATCAATATGTTGTGATGAAATGAAGAATTCCAAGAATTTCAAAAAGAAGAAAAGGGAATCCTCACCTTCATCTCATGAACCTCCTAATTCTGCAAGAATTTCTATCTTTCGCATCATA
>JAGLXK010000292.1 GCA_023132955.1 Candidatus Heimdallarchaeota archaeon | reverse complement strand
CAGGGGGAATAGCAGTGATATATCCAACACTGAAACAGCTGAACTATGGAACCGAACAGTTCTCACTATATGTGAATTATCCAGTAATGATGTTAATAGCAATATTTCTAGGAATACCCACGCTGATATACTTAAGCTTGACATACTTCCTAAAAAGGGAATTTGCAAGATATGCACCAACAATGATGGAGTGAAGAAAAGATGATAATAACAAAAGACCTAATTAAAGTGTACCACGATCCCTTGACAGAAGTAAAGGTTTCTGCATTAAGAGGGCTAGACCTCTATGTGAAGGAAGGAGAAGTGGCTAGTATCATCGGTCCTTCAGGTTCGGGAAAAAGTACACTGATTAAGATTCTTTCAGGACTAGAAAAACCCAGTGGAGGTACAATATATGTAGATGAAATCAATATAGCCGAACTGGGAGAAAAACAGATGAGAGAGTTTAGGTACGGAAGAATGGGGATAGTAAACCAGTTCATAGGACAAAATCTGCTTTCATCATTGACACTAGAGAAAAATATCTTGCTACCAATGAAAATGAGATATGTAGCAAGAGAGAAAGCAAAGAAAGAAACAAATGAACTAATAAAAATGCTAAATCTGGAAAAAATAAGAATGAATCCAGTAACAAAAGTTTCTGGAGGTGAAGCAGTTAGAGCTAGCATAGGTGTTGCAATAGCTCAAAAACCAAGAATTTTGCTAGCAGACGAGCCAACTGGACAATTGGACACAGCTAACACAAATGATATCGTAGAAACATTCAGAGATTTAAATGAGAATTTTGGGACTACTATTTTGGTCGTGACTCACGATCTTAGATTCAGAAATGCTTTCAAGAAAAGCTATATTATACGAGACGGACGTCTTGTAGGAGTGAACACTGATTTGGATAGAAGTGAACTGGAGTTCATAATACGCCCTCAGGAATCATCCCTTCAGTCAATAATTGATAGTTCACAGTTTGTTCGTGTTCCAGATGAAGTATATGTCAGCGGGAACTACAAACATATAGTAGAATTTGACATTCATCCATCAAAGAAATTTTCCGTCATTTATAATCCTAATGAAGTTAATGCTAATGAAATTTATGAAATAATGAAGAAAACAGATGAAGACCAAGTTAATGAACTTATTAATGCGAATAATAAGCGTTCCCGTGTTTCTTTCAGTGAAGTTAAACCAATTCTAGAACAACAATTTGACTATCCCAAGAAGTCAGAGGAGATTATCAGAGTAGAAAATCTTAGCAAATCCTTCCCTGCTGGAAGAATGAAGAATGATGTTTTGAAAGATTTATCATTCACTGTTAACAAAGGAGATTTCGTTGTTATCTCTGGGAAATCAGGTGCTGGCAAAACCACCTTAATGAATGTTGTTTCTGGTGT
>JAGLXK010000291.1 GCA_023132955.1 Candidatus Heimdallarchaeota archaeon | reverse complement strand
GATGCAAAGATTCTGTTGTTAGACAAGGGTTTAGAACTAAGTAAAACTGAAATTGATGCCAAGATTAACATCACTAGTCCAGATCAAATCCAAGCATTTCTTGATAGTGAACATGAAATGTTAAAGGAAATGGCTGACAAAATCATTGCTTCAGGCGCTAATGTGGTTCTTTGTCAGAAAGGCATTGATGATATTATTCAACACTATCTAGCCAAGAAAGGAATTGGTGCAGTTAGAAGAATCAAGAAAAGTGATATGGAAAAACTAGCCAAAGCCACTGGTGCGCAAATCACCACAAGTTTGGATGATCTTGAAGGCTACATTGGTAAAGCTCAGGTTGCTGAAGAAAAAGCTATTGCAGACGATAAGATGATTTTCATAACTGGTTGTGAGAATCCTAAAGCTGTTTCTATCATCATTAGAGGGGGAACAGAAATGATTGTAGATGAAGCTGAAAGAGCAATTCATGATGCTTTATGTGTTGTTCGTCAGGTTATTCATGACAAGAAAGTTGTTCCAGGTGGTGGAGCTCCAGAATTAAGGATTAGCCATAAACTTGGTGATTTCGCAATGGGTCATACCAGTAAAGTTCAATTAGCAATCGAAAAGTTTGCCAAAGCAATGGAAATTATTCCAAGAACATTAGCAGAAAATGCTGGATTGGATCCAATAGATGTTCTTTCTGAACTGCACGTTCAACACGCTAAAGATGGACATGGATATGGTGTGAATCCTTTCAAATCCAAAGTTGATGAAATGATCAAACTTAATGTCTTTGAACCAATTTCAGTTAAGAAACAAGCAATCAATAGTGCTGCTGAAGCTGCGGAAATGATTCTCCGAATAGATGATGTCATCGCTGCTAAAGAATTATCAGGTGGTCCAGCACCTCCAGGTGGTCCTGGTGGTGGAATGGACGAGGATTATTAATCCTACCTCCTACTCTTTTTTTATTTTAATTATTATTTAAAACAGAATATTTAGACTCTATAAGTCTTCAATGCACTTGTTATTTTATGTAGCATATCCTCAGTAACTTTGTTTGATTCAAGTTCTACTATTGCTACCCAAGTAGAATAAGCTGCTTCTCTTACTTCTTTGTTATGATCAGTCATACCATCGACTATGATATCGACTACTTCAGTTGTAAGAGGTAGACCTTCTTTCTTTATTTTGGTTGGAGTATACGACATTTTCCCCAATCTTTACTTATTTTGAATCTTTAAAAATGTTTTTCATGAACGTCTAATTTAGTCAAAATATGCATTGTTAAGTGAAACTACACTATTAGGTTATAATGCAAAAAAAAATAGAGCAAATTATGATGATTTTACTCTTTCAGCAACTGCTTTACCTAGTTGTTTAGCTTGTTCTAAAACTTCATCTGTAGGAGAACCTTTAAACTCTAGCAGAGGTTCAACAATTTCCCAATCTAATTCTTTCACCTGATCAGCGGCTTGTTTTAGAGCTCTACCACTCCACATATAAGAACCAAAAAAACCAACAATTCTTTCTTTTAGGTCTTTTCTCTTTACGAGGTGCAGATAATATGAAGCATTTAGAAATGGACCACCATCATATGTTGGAAATCCTAAAATAACTCCTTTGTACTTCCAAGTCTCTTTTATCAAATAACTGAGATGGTCATTAGAGAAATTCAAAACTTTAACGGGAAGACCAGCTTCTTTAATTCCTTCAACCACATGATTTACAACTTTCGCTGTGTTTCCATACATTGAGCCCCATATAACTACAACACCTGGTATTGCCATCCTATCAGAAAGATGTATGTACAAATCAATGATTCTTTGAGGATTTTTTCGCCATATAAGTCCATGAGCAGGAGCAATAATTTTGATATCTAATCCTGCTAACTTCTCCATTGCCTTCTTGACATACTTAACATATTTTGCTACAATGTTACTGAAATAGCGGATAGTTTCTTCATAGTAAATGTCGGGATCACACTCATCATCAAATAAACCAAAATCCAGAGCTTTGTATGATCCAAATGCATCACATGAAAACAGAATTTTATCTTTAGCATCATAAGTAATCATTGTTTCAGGCCAATGAACCAAAGGATCCATATAGAAAACTAGTTCTCGACCCCCCAAATCCAGTTTTTCACCTTCTTCAACAACATGAATATTTTCAGTTATTCCGTAAAGACTATCGAGCATTCCTTCAGCTTTTTTAGAACAGTAAATTGTTGCATTTGGGACTTTTTCTAGAAGACGAGGTAAAGAGCTGCTATGATCGGGTTCAATGTGATTTAGAACAATATAATCTATATCAAAAGAGGTAACTTCTTCCACCTTTTTTAGAAATTCATCAATAAAGGGTATTTTTACTGTTTCAATTAGAGCTGTTTTTTCCCCTTTAACGATGTAGCTGTTGTAACTTACTCCTTCAGGAATAGGCCAAAGCCCTTCAAATAATTTTGTTAAATGATCATTTACACCAACATAATACACATCAGGAACTACTTCTTTCATTTTTATCAACATTTGTGGTTTAATTCTGATTAATTCAAAGTCTCTGTTTAGAGGTTTAACCTCAAAATCAATCACTATAAACTCAAGGGTTGAATTTAAAAAATTTTAGGTTTTTTCAAACATTTTAAAAACACTCTTCTAACCAAAATTCTTAACTAGTTTAACAAAATAGTATCTTTGTATAAAATGGAACTCAAAGGGATAGATAAACAAATTCTCCAGAAGTTAAAAGAGTCAAAACTCAATTTGGAAAATATTGCTGTTTCAACTTCTAACGAGTTGATTAGAAAGGTTGAAATTAGTAAGAAAGATGCGATAAAAGTAATAGAAGCTGCACAAAACAAACTAGGAATCCAACCAGTTACAGCTTTACAGTTTCTAGAGGCAGAAGGTAAAAGGGGTAAAATCACCACTTCATCCTCAGAATTCGATGGAATACTAGGTGGAGGGATCTGGACACAAGAACTGACTGAAATTGCAGGTGGATTTGGTTCAGGTAAAACTCAACTATGTTTTCAGCTATGTATCAATGTTCAACTTCCTTTTGATGAAGGAGGATTAGAAGGAAATGCATTCTATATTGATACTGAGAGAACTTTTTCTCCGAAAAGAATTGTCGAGATGGCAACTTATAGAGAATTGGAAGTAGAGAAAATCCTTGAAAATATCTATATAAATTCTGCACTTAATACACATCATCTTTTTAGTATAGTTGATACTCTTGATGAGATAATTCAAAAAAAGAACATTAAACTGCTTATAGTTGATTCTTTTGCTTCCCATTTTAGATCTGAATATATAGGTAAAGAGAGATTAGTTGAGAGACAACAAAGAATTATGCAAATCGCAGAAAAACTGATTGCATTAGCAGTAAAACATGATCTTGCTGTTGTAGTAACTAATCAAATTATGGCAAATGTTGAAGAGTTTCTTTTTGGAAGTCCTGAAGAACCAGCTCTAGGTTTTGCATGGGCTCATAGACCTCAACAAAGAATATTTTTGAGAAAATCAAGGGGAAGCTCAAGAATAGCAAGATTATTTGATAGTTCCAGAATGCCAGAAAGAGAGGCATTATTCTATGTCACAGAAAGTGGATTAACTGACTCACCATTTTCTTCAGATTTCTATTCGTAAACAGTATTAAAAAACAATGAATACAGCAACAAGATGTTAAGATAGAATTAGAAGTAGGGGTGGGATTTAGCTACTTTCTGTAGCCTTAGCTGAGGTTGCTGAATATACTTTAGTTCTTCTTGAAGCAACTATTAGTTCAATAATTTTGTTTTCTTCAGCTTCACGCAAGAATTTCTTTGCTGTGCTTACTCTGATATTGAATTTATCAGACAAATAAGCAGGAGTAATCCCTTTAGCTCTTCGAATCTCTGCATCTATTTTCTTCTTTGTCTCTTCATCAGGAGTAAGATCACGAATTGTGGGGATGAATTCCACTACGAGACCAAATTTTTTCTTCTTTCTGATTACTTTTCTTTCTCGTGAAGACATTTATCTCGTTTTTGCGTTTATGTGCTGACTTTTAAGTTATTCGATTGAATTGTTTTTGTGGTCTGCATATCGAAGAGAGAATACTGAAACATTCCCCGAAGATTCTTTTCATTAACCACAACTTTGATAATATTCTCTATCAAGTTTTCTTATGGATAAGCTGGAAATCCTTCTACAAACTTTCAAAGGACTAAATGATGAATATCCTCTTTTCAGTCTATGGAAACATTTTCCGAATATTGACAGAAATCCTTACCAACTTGCTGAAACTCATGTAGAATTCTATAATAAGCACAAATTCGACTTAATGAAAATATCTCCTCATGGTAGGTTTCCTGTTGTTGATTATGGATGTGTTATAGCAAAGGATTATGATCCCATTACAGGAAGTACAAGCTGTGAGAGCTGTTGTATCGCTACAGTTGATGACTGGGAATCATTAGAACCCATAGATGTTGGAGAAGGGGAACTGGGTAAGCAACTAAAAACTGTTGAGCTAATCAGCAAGGATTTAGAGAGTTTACCAAAAATGATGACTTTGTTTTCACCCTTAATGGTTGCTTCAAAAATGGATTGTGAGTTAGTTTCAAACATACGACAAAAACCAAACACAATAAGAGAATCTCTATTTACAATAACCGAGGATATTATTGAATTTGCGAATGCATCAATTGATGCAGGTGCAGAAGGGATTTTTCTAGCTTCTCAACACTTTAGAAAAACCGATTTAACATGGGAAGAAGTGCTAAAGTTTGAAATACCTTTTATAAAGAAATTATTATCAAAAATAAGGAGTAAGGTTGAGTTCATTGTAATGCACGTCCATGGACAGGATATACGTTTCAAAGAAGCAGCTGAATTGATGGAAGTTGATGCCTTAAATTGGCATGACAGATTGACATGGCCTGGAATAGAGGAAGCAGCAGACATATTTCCAAAAGGATTACTTGCCGGTATTGATGAAACGAGAACTTTAGTTGATGGAAAACCTGACGACATAAAGAATAATATCCTTGATGCACTGAAAAAATCAACAGAAAATGATAATAGAGTCATTATTGCGCCAGGATGTGTAATTCCCATAACTGCTCCAGATGAAAATATAGAAATTATTTCCCAAACAGTTAGAAAAACTAGAAAAGGATAGAGGGCGATGAGCATGGAAGAAGAAGAGATTATTATTGCTAAACAAGCAACTAGATTTGGGTGGAAAGATTTTATCATCAACCTTCTTTTTAGCTTGATAATGATATCAAGTTTTGTTGTTTTTGTGATTTGGGATAGTCCAGCCAGCGATGATATTACAGATTGGTTACTAAGAATTTCAGTTACTTTACTTCCTCTGTTTATTTTTATCAACAGAACAATTAAGGAATTTTTCTATACCAAAGACTTCATCAAAATCGTAGGGGTAGAAATACATTATCGTTCAACACCGCTTTTGATGACTGGATATAGGACAAAGAAAGGAAAAATACTAGTTAAAGAAGTAAGAAGATATGGTTTGTCACGCATTCCTAGAAAACTATCATTGGATATGTGGAGAAAATATAGAAACAAAGCTATGCTTGTGATACAACTACGAAGTGGAAAAGAATTTTTTGTTGGTGAGTTCATTTCTAATGAAGATTTATCAGAAATCATTCTTCACATCAAGCATATGCACCCAAAAGCAAAGTTTTCTACAAACTTAAGAGAAGAAATTCCTGAATTAGCAAAGAAGGAAAAGGAATTAATAAAATCTAAGAAGGTTAAGAAGATAGAGGATTTTGATGATGAACCTGAGGGTACAGGATATAGAAAACGATGAGAAGAATATCCTAGCTTTTATTAATGAAATTCGTAGATTGTAAATAGATGGCTAACAAATCATCAAGCTTTGCTAGTGATAAAAGAAATATTGCCGTATTAGATTTTGGAGTGACATCACTTAAAATAGTAATAGTTGACCCTACTCATCCAGAAGAACCTTTCCATTCCCAAAGAATTTATCTTCCTTTAAGAATGAAAAAAGAGGAAATCGAAGGAGATTTAAAGACTATTTTACGATCCTATGCTGATTATAATATCCGAAAGTTTATTTTAACTACTACTAATCCTCTTTTTGCTTCAGCAAAAGAAACTGTGGAATTCATTATTAATTCAGTTACTAAATTCATACAACCTTCGAATATTGTTATTTACACACATGATGATGAATTTGTATCTATTAAACAAGCTTTAGAAAATCCTTCTAAAGTGGTTTCAGTAGGATGGAGGGCACTTGGAATAGGATTATGGCAAATGATAAAGCAGGAAGGTTTGGTAGTTGATTTTTCAACAAGAAGTACAAGTTTTATCCCTATTCGAGAAGGAAAAATACTCTCCAACTCTAAAACAGACCATGATCGATTGAAGAACGATGAGTTGGTTTTTTTGGGATTGATGGAAACAAATGCAGCTTTTATCAATCCTACTTTCGAGTATAATGGAGAAACATACAACCTCCCATTTGAAACTCACGCGATAACTGCGGACATTTTTACAATAACAGAGGATATACGGTCATCTGATTATATTACAAATACACCAGACAAAAAAGCAAAATTCAAAGAAGATGCCTTGAATAGAGTGAAGAGCATGTTTTGCATTGTTGATGAATTTGTTGATGAACTAGACTTAATCAAGATTGCTCACTTATTAAAGGTGAGAATGCTTGAAAAAATCAATCAGATAATAAAAAAGAAGAAGGAAGAATATCAACTGAATAAAATTATTGTCACAGGAGTTGGAGCGAATATTCTTTACCAATATCTATTGGAGAAGGATGAATATAGTAATTTAAGTAGAGCAGCAGATATTATTAAAACAGCAGAAATAAATCCTTCATTTAGTTTAGCTTATATTTATGCATCCAAAAAGATGATGGCAAATGACTGAAAGAGTAGATCTAAGAAATAGGATTAACGTGATGTTATTTCACTTTGATCAAAGATTAGGACCTAGACTACTATTCAATGTAGCTGAAATACAAGACCCTAGAATAACAGCTTCCCTAACAAGACTTATGGATTTTAATTTTCTTCAAGAAATGAAAGCAATAGTCAATGCAATGGCAAATGTTGTTTATTCAAGCATGTTTTTCTCAATACCAAATCCAATGGCAAGGGGAGGAGTTGAACAATTCATGATTTCATTTGTGATTTTTGACCCAACAATTACGGAATATCTTACAATATCATCGCTCGAAGAGGAGATGTCAAAAACAATAAGCAAACTCATGATGCTTTCTGAAATGTTTATTATCATAACATATTCTAATCCAATTTTAGATGATTTTCCTGAAATTGAAAATTGCTTGAATGCATTAAGAGACAATGCAATAAACATTTTTCAAGATATATTCTATGGGCAATTTGAAGGCGCTAAGGACGCAACTTCTCAAATTCTCGGGAAAATAGGGTATGAAGCAGGAAAACAAGTTTTACAACAAGTTAATGAAGGGGAATTTGAAAATTTAAGGTCTTATTTAGATGCAATAGTACAATCTCCAATAATTTCTAGATGGGGAAATATCAACATACTTCATTTTGATCCAGCAGAGAAGGTAGCAACAGTCTCACTTGATAGTTCTATTTGGACAGAATCTTTAGGAGTAATTGCTACAAAGACTTGTGCTTTTGTTGAAGGTATGCTTGAAGCAGTCTTCAGTAAAATTCTAGATGAGCATATCATCTGTGATGAGATGAGATGTGCTTCTGAATACAGTTATGTAAAGGATTGTATTTTTCAAATAGCTCCAGGTGGATCAAATAGAGAAATCACTTCTCATAGAGAAGATCAAACAATCAGGGAAATGGCTATAGAAGATAGAGAAAAAACAATGGAACACATCAGAGAAGATATAGGAGAGCAATTCTACTATGAATTTGATCCAATGATAAAACTAATTCAATTGTTTAACAAAGCACCGTTTATATCCGATCATTTTATTCAAGAAACTGAAGAACAGGTTCAGTTCCTTGTTGTTTGTAATTATTGGAGATACCCAAATGACATAATCTGTAATTCTTGCGAAAAGTGGATTAGAGATTCAAGCAAAGTACCAATTACCCTACTTAAGAGTAAACATCGGATATGTGAAATAACATACAAAACTGAAGAAAACAAATAATGATAGTTTCAACTATTATCAAGATTCTGAATACAATTTTTTAACACTAAGTTAATTTGAGGAGATTATTCTCTCAGCATAATCACATATTAGAACCTCATCACAGGAATAAGAATCAAGAAATTTTTCAGACCGATCTAACCAGAGAGAGAGTAACTCTAAGTCTACAGTTTGCACAGAAAAATTCAATATTTACATGAAATCTTCTAAACCTGATTGTTTCTTGGTTCTCATAAAATCCTTCAGTTCTTGATCCTTCTTGTCAATGAACCATTGTTTAATCAGTTTGGTTTCAGGATCAACAACAGACTTAGGTATCCAGATAGGTTTGTCACAGAAATTATCTATGAGAGCTAGATAGGCTTTTTTTGTCTCTAAATCTATTTTTCCCAATCTAAACTTTGAATACTTACTCTGTTTCTTCTCCATGTTAAAGAGAAAGAGGGGATTTCCATTTATAATGATGATAAAGGAGATAGGAGACGGTTTGAATAAAAGCAAGCAATAGATCTAATTAATACTATTCTAAGTCAAGTTAGATTATGAAAGAGATTTCTTTTTAATAATGGCTGCTATACCGATCAAAAGTAATGATATCATAAAATAAGAGAACTTGATATCTAATCTTTCAAGAGAATTATTCAAAGGATACTTATCAACAGATTCAGCTAAACCATCAATAGGATAAGGTTTTTTTTTTGCCACTCAGACCAATAATTACCCTCTTTGAGTTCTTGATTGTACCATATATTTGACCCTTGTTCTCCATTATCTCTAGCTTGAGATGTTCCTCCAGGATTGTTACCTATGAAACTATTATGATAAACTGAATTGTTTGATGAGTATTTATTAAGTAACAACCCATAGAGAGAATTGTTTGCTATATAATTGCCAATGAATACGCTATTATCCACATCTTCTGCTAAACAGCCATATTCAGTATTATAACAAAATAAATTGTAAGAAATGGGTTAAAAACCTGTTTTTGTCAATATGCAACCATAGAAGTGATTATTATCAAGCATATTACCTTTGATAGTGGAATTTGTAACTTCGAAAAATCCTCCTCTCGAGTTATAATTACAGATGTTGTTTAGTATAGTAGCATTTGACTCCTGATATAGAACCATTCCTGCATTAATGTTAAACGAGTAATTATTATTCCAATATAAATTAGATACTGATTCAACAGAACAAATTGCATAATCTTCATTTTGAAAGCCTGTGTTTTGTTTGACTATAGAATTACTTGTATTTGAAAGAAAGATGCCAAGATTGTTATATGGACCACAGATATTATTGATAATCTGGACACCATTAGAGTTTTTGACTGCAATCCCTACATCGCTTTTGAGAAGAGTATTTTCTTGAATAACAGCAGTTCCATCAGAAATATTCTCTATATAGATAGCTGACCATAAAGCCATTAGATAGCAATTCTGAATGAGAAAATGTTTAGTCGTGTTAATGATCACTATACCATTAAGATATTCTATCTCATCTAATGAATAATACTCAATTCGATAGGGATTATCTTGAGTTCCATTCCCTGGAAATCCATAATCTGTAAAATTTGTGTCATTGACTATTGTAATGAATTCTATTAAGGATGATTCCTTAACTACTGTTATATCAGCATTCACATGGTTGTAGTAAGTACTATTGTGAGCAAGACTTGATTTAAAATCAAATAATATAAGGCTAGAAAGAAAAATTACTATAATTACTTGGTATTTTTTCATTTTGATTCATCCTTCTTCTTGCGAATATTTTTTTACTAATTTTTGCTAGGACAATCTGTTATATTTTAGTTTATCTTTAAACTATTTAACTCCAAATCATATTGACTTGAGATTTGTAAAGCTGTAGTTTTATCTTCGCTTTTTCACTTGTCATCTACTATCTCTAGAGTTCATATAGTTAAATATATGTATAAAATTACCACGTTTTGTGGATAAACTAATGGAGAATAGATACATATGAAACATACTTATTCCTAATGAATCTAGTAAGATTTAATAATTAAAAAAAGAAATTGAGCTAATTCAGAACAATTCGGAAATGTGTGAGAGTAGAAATTCAATGTATAGCTAGCAATGGCATTAATTTAGTTAAGTTTTATTAATAATCTCTATCATCTGCTGATTTGTAATGATAGTATTTCAGACAATTCTCGGTTTTCTTCTTCTTCTAAATCTAATTATTGGATACAAACACAGTGAAAGAAATACTAGGGATGATATGTTTGAGAAGGTTACATTGTCAGTAGACTGATAGTTAAAGTTAGCGTATGTAATGTTCACTATACCAGAAGTCACAGTAATGTTCGTTTGTAAAGTCTCCCCTGCAACAATACTAAGTTCAGGAGATTCCCAAAATATTGGTCTATATAGAGTATAATTGCCATCCGGAAGTTGTGTCATATTTGCTTGATTAATATAAAAAACAACGTAATCATTTTCAGCTGTGATTCCAGATTGATAAGAATAACGTTTTACTTGTGCAAAACCAATTGCTATTGCTCCAAATTCCAAAGATTGATTTACAAATGTTGCACCGATAAAGACTTTAGGGTCAAGAATTGATAATTCTACAACTGTTTGATTTTCATCTGCTCTATTTAAAATTTCCACACTTACATCTATACCATAAAAGGTAACATTGGGTACATTATAATCTGGATTTGGAATAACAACAATCTCATTAATTTTTGAAACTCTAGAAGCAATTACTGGTAAATATCCTTGAGCTGATAAAATACTAGAAAATACAAGGATAGGGATAAAAATACTTATAACCAAGATTTTTACTGATTTTTCAATCATGTTTTTTTCTCCACTTGTTCAACTTACTAGCAGGTTGTCTCAAATTATATATGCTCAAATATATATATAACATTTAGGCTGCTAATCTCCCCGTCATATGCTTATGGAAGAGCTTATACTGAAAGAAGATGGGAATCATAAGAATTTTAAATATTCTTTCATATTTATAATTTAGGAAAAACTGAGACAAAAATAACAGGGAGAGAAAAAAATGGATAAAAACAAAAAGAAAATCTTGATAGGAATAACTCTCATTCAATTGCTTCTTTATTCAAATGTTTTTTCAGTATATGGCGAATTACCTGTTATTGCTTCAAGGATATCTGAAATTATTGAAGTAACAGTTCTTACCGATTCAGCTTATAATACACCTAATAATACTGTATTTGGGATTGATACAAAAGTTGAAATCCTAAATAGAGATACTAAAAATCAAACTGTTGTTGAGGATGCAATTTGTTATCCAAAAGTTAATTTTAATGCAACATTAGTTAATCAATCATTAGAGATTGAACGAATATCAGCAGGGTGCCTTGATATTTTTGCAATGTATTACTATCAACCTAATATCACTATTGAATATGACATTATGAAGCTTTACGTTAATCAAACCGGTTTAAATCACCTTCCAGATGGTAATTATACTCTCTGGAGATATATTGAATATGGTTCTACAGTTGTCGATGGAACACCAGGAGAGATACTCTTAACTCTTATCAATATGAATTCAGGAATCATGAATGTAACTTACAGTTATTTTGACAATCCACATACTAATGAAGTTAGTTTAACAGTCATGTTTCCAATCGCTTTCCTTGCAATATTTTCACAAATTGCTGCTATTTACAAAAAAAGAAAACACAAATAACCTAAATATCTTCAAATTCCTGTACAAACTGTAGTTTGATTTTGCTATCATACTTTTTTATTTTTTTATATGTTACATTTCAGAACCTGTTTTGTCAATAGTCCAATAAATTTCAAAAAAGTTGTCTAACTTATTGCCTATACTTTTTCTTCCTTAATAGATGCACGAAACTTATAAGACTGATTGAAATGATAATCAACGCTGCCTTATCCCCACTCGTTGTTGGTGTTTCTGTAGGTTGATCAGGCATATAAAAGACTCTATTTGAAGGAGGAGATAGGAACAATTCTTCCTCATAAACAACCAATCCTACTGCATAATAATATCCGGTTTCCAAATCATCAACATTGAGAATAGAAGTCCAACGGTACCACCAACCACTAAATCCTCCCCAAGTTAGTATGACTGTTTTGACGTTATAATTAGAAGAATTGAAAATACACCCATAGATAGCACTATTAAACAGAACATAATCAAGATAAATATATGGTTTTACAGTGATAGAAATTGATATGTGCATTATTCGACTCTCATTACTTAAACCAAGTAGAGATTGATTAAAAGAGATACTGAAACCTATTTCAAATGAGTCAAGAGTATTATTATAATAATACAATCCTGTTGATACGATTAAATCGACATAATATATCCCTGGATATTCATAATAAAAAATAAATATGTCCTTTCCCCAGCCATTAAATCGATTCAAGTCGTAATCCATTGTATAATTGCTTGAAAAACCCTTATCATTGAAAATTACTAATGTTACATTATCTTCTGCACTTGCATCAATTATCGCTGTATCATTAGTGAAAGTAATATTCAGATTCATCACTGTTAAATAAGTAGTATTTTGTGATATTACTGGAGCATTTATTATTAATTGAAAATCATTAGTTAGTTTTTCATTTATCGAGGGTTTTTCATTAATCTTGACTTTTCCAGAAGAACTTGAATGGTTCAAAGTTCCCAGTTGACATAAACTTGAAGATTCTTGCTTTAAAATAAAAGAAGAAGAACAAATCATAATCACAATTGCGATAGCAATTCTCAGATTCTTCTGCATTAACTCACCCAATAATAGTCTCTCAATACATCTTATATAGCTTTTTCCGCAATCTGCAGTTTGCCTTGTATTAGAATTCCAAGATTATAAGTATTGTTTAGAGATCCTCTTTTAATTTGGAAATGTTTCAACACTCAACAAGTCACTTTTAAATTTATAATCTATCAGTATTGTTTGGAGATGAGATTTTACAAGCACAAAAATTGTGCTATATTTTGCTTTTACTTTTTCTTTTCGAACTAAATCGGAAATAACCAAATACAGCTAGTGGAATTAATACAACTAAAGAGAAAAATGCATAGTAGACATTCTTATTCTTATCAACTGGTGGTTTTCTAAGAGGGTAAGGATCTTCTGCTCCTGCAAATCCATCAATGCTATAGTTGCCAACTCCTGAATAATCTGACCAGTAGTTACCTTCCAAGCTCTCTTCATCATACCATAAATTGTGGGTTCCATTATCATATGCTTGCGTTGTTCCATTATTATTGTTGATGAAAGTATTATGATGGATAACATTGTATGATGAAATTACACCCACTATAATGGCATAATTGTCGTTTTCCTCAAACAAATTGGAAAAAACTTTAGTGTAAGTTACATGTTGCATGTCAATCCCATAGGAATTAAACTTGAATTCGTTTTTATTTATTGAAGAATTATAAACACCTGTTAAATATATTCCCAGCTCGTTTTTCTCAAATGAATTGCTTACAATTCGCAGATAAAGTGCCATTATACAAATTATTCCTCCAGATTTATCAGTAACTTGAGGATTTGGTAGGTTAGAACTAAAAAAGTTATTTGCAACAAGGGGCATGTAAACTTGACGCATATCTAGCCCCCTTGCATTCTTATTACATTGATTATAAGTTATGCTGCAATAATTTGAGTAACGGATATATATTCCATCTTCTAGATTGTCTGATATTGTACTATTAGAAACTGTACAGTATTCTGAACGAACTATAGATATTCCAATTGTATTATTAGAACATTCAATATTCTCAACAGAACAATAATCTGTTTCTAAAATCGTTACTCCATCGAAGGAGTTTTGAATTTCACATGAAGTAATTATACATGAATTACATCCATGTAAAGCTATACCAAATACTGTATTGTTAGTTGTACAATTTTCAAACACTGTTTCATCACAATAGAAAGCTCCAATTCCCATACTAACATTTTCGAAGATCATGTTCTGTACTTTTACTCCGACACATCTGATAAGAATGAGTTGTCCATAATCTCCCTCAATAACAAAATTAGAAGAATAGTAATATTTATGCTTAAAGTAACCTAGAGCTTTCCCATTCACAAGATTGTCTTCAAAATACCAAGTTACAACATCAACTTTCTCTACTTCTGCAAAGGAAACTCCACAATTAGTAAAATTATTATTTCTTACAAAACAGTCTCTGGATCGAAATAATGTTAATCCATTATTTCTTCCTTTAATTATATTTGCTTCTATATCAATCTGCGAAGAACTTGTTAAACGAATACCATTGCTGATATTGATGAGAGTATTTGAATGAATTACCACATCTTCCATATTACTTACGGTAATAGCTGTTTCAGATATGTTTGCACAGAAATTATTCCTAATATTACACAAAACAGAATACCCTACAGAAAGAAAATTGTCAATATTTACAATTTCATTATCTTCTACAAGTAGATTGTGGCTATTCCAAGAACAGGACAAAAAAGAATGATCACAATCATAAGCCTGATTATTGGTAACTTCGCAATTAGTTGATTCGCTTATCAGAATGGCTTTCCTAACTTGCTCAAAAGTGTTGTTTTGAATCAGACATTCATTTGAAAAGTACCAGTTTTGAATGCCGATTTTAACATTATTAAACTGATTATTTCTAATAACACAACTAGATGAATTATCAATATATATACCCTTACCTGTTTCAATATTGTGGAATTTATTATTTTCAAATATTGCCGTTCCAGGAGCTATACTTTTAATAAATATTCCATTAATTACTGTGTCAAAGGTACAGTTTTTAATCTTGAAATACTTTGTAGTGAGCTTAATTATAATTCCCCATTCTCCATTATTGGATATTTCAAGTGATTCTAACAAGTATGGATTCGAAATTGTACCATTTCCTAGAAATCCATAATCTGTAAAGTTAGAATCATACTGAATGACAATTGATGAAGATGTTATTGTAGGAGAAATAGGCGTATTTACCTTACTAAATACAGTATTCTTCTCAAGAATAGGACTAATTCCCAGAATGGTTGATATCAGAATTATAGCTACAATCTTGGATTTTTTATTCAAAGTTAGATAATCTCCAATATTTTTACTCCTTATATATTTGTAACCTACGCTAATAAGAGTTTCTTGAAACGAAGCATCGAGCTCGAATCCCTTTCTGTTCAAGAAGAAAACCCTTTTAGGTTTCAGGTATCCTTTTTTCAAGCTTCTTCGTACTGATTATTAGTTAAACACTTGATGAAAAATGACTTGGCATAAAATTTCTGTGGTGCTTATAATACCAAGACTCTTCTAGTACTTTGATAGGCAAAAATTACATTCGTTGCCTCTAATCCGTTGCCAGTTAATTCTTTGCTTATCACTAAAAGGAAAAAGGAGTGAAGAGAAGAAGATATTTAGTTTTTTGAAATCTTGTTCGAATTCTTCGGAGCAATTATACACGTTGTACAGCCAGTGGTTCCTCTATTGGTTTAAGCAATAGGACTAGAAGAGGAACCATTGGTTTTTGATCATTCGATAATGGTTTCAGTGTTTATTAAACACTTACAATTTTAAGAGGTGAAATTCATGAAATTTGAAGAAAATAATAAACAAAAAAAACTAAAAAATGGAAAACAAAAAGATGAGAAAAGTGGAAAAACAAATTGCACACTTCAAGCACCATTTGTCCCCATTTACAATACTGTTAAACTCAGGATAAAGACAGAACAGATGACTGCTCGAAAGTGTGATAGGTTGAGGTTAATTACTGAACGAGATACTCGAATCTGCAACGACTACTTACGAATCATCAAATACAACGAGGAGAAAGTACTTCAAAACAATGGACAAGTCAACAAATCCTTGTTGGATAAATTGACTTTAACAACTTCTTTCAGAACAAATCACAAACTACGAACAACTGTTCCTCACGACTTGAAGAAGCGTTACCCTCGCTGTTCCCATGATGAATTCACCGAATGCAGAGATAAAGCTATCTGGACTTATGAAAGCTGGAAAACACTACAGAGTCTTACCAAAAAGGAGCTGAATAGACCACGATTCAAGGAGAAAAACCCTCGAAGGCAGTCAATAAATAGAGATAAGTTTCGAGTGATTTATACTCACAAGAATACCATTGCTAAAATTTGGCTAGCATTAAGGGATTCTCTTGATACGAAACGATCTGGTAAATCAAACCATAAGAAACTTTGGCTACCTTTAGCATTTTCACCTTATCACGAAAAGAAGATGAAACTAGGGAAAATAAAAACGTTGGAACTAGTATATTATCCAGAAACCAAACAGTGGTGGGCACATTTCACCCTTCAATATACTGTCCCTCTTTATCAATCTACAAAACCACCAGCTGTGTTGGGAGTAGATCTAGGGATAAAGAAAACAGCTGTTGCGGTGTTACTTACCCCCTCTGGGAAAGTAATCATGGATAATATCCGCTTCATCGTTGATAAGGAACGACAACACAAGATACGCCATCTGGATAACCGGATTAAGTCTATTCAAAGACTGTTAAATATTCGCAACAACAACGGTCAACCTACTAAACAGCTTAATGCCAAACTCTACCACCTACGTAGAAGACTTCGCTCTGTCATAGAACAGGAACTGGGATATGCTGTTAACCAACTAGTTAACTTTATTCTCCAGTTGAAAAAGCGATATAACCTGTTTATCTCAGTAGGTTATCCTAAGGAGATTCGGAAAAGTCACCCTCGTGGTAGCGGAAACAAATCCTTACGAAGTTGGGTGCACAAGTGGGGCTTCCGTCTCTTTGTCACTAAACTGAAGCACAAACTTGCTCTTTATGGATTTGAATCCTATCGAGTGGTAGCGATTGGTGAAAGCTGGACCTCGAAACAATGTTCAAAGTGTAATTCACGTAACACTATCCGTATAGGTCAAGGACAGTTCAATTGCCATGATTGCGGTTATGAACTAGATGCTGATTTGAATGGGGCAAGAAACATTGGAAAAAGGTTGATACAATATGTGTTAAAACCAAAGTATGGTTTTACAAGAATTGGAGACAAACTTTCAGGTGACTACTACCCGATAACACTTTTTAAGTGTTTACAGCCTTTAGGTCAGTGGCTTAAAGATTCTACTAAGAATCCCTCGTCTCTCTAGATTCGATGGGCTTGGTCGAGAATCCGTCATCTATTTAGATTCGACAGGTTCGGTAATGAGTGTCCATTAGCAAGAGATGAATCCTTTGAACAGATTAATAGCATAGTATGCCTCTGTTCCAAAAAACCAGCACTGATACAATATGAATTGATTATCTTTTCATTTTGTACAGTTTTGCTACTACGGAGAATTCTGTTTCTTCAATATTACGCTGGTTTAGGATGAGTCTTGAGAGGACCTTCCTGAATACTGTAAAAGGTTTTTGGGGAGAGAATAACTCATGCAAAGTTCTTTCAACACATATCTCAATGCAATCTGTAGAACTTGAATCATTACATTGCTTTCCTACATCTCCCCCCTTTTTTCCTTTTTTTCTTCAAATGTACTTATATCAATTGCTTGGCCTCCTTGAAAACCAGAAATAGCTTTTGGGAAAGAATAACTTCCGGGAGTCTTAAGGTCAAAAAAAGGATTATTATTTACTTTCCATCTTTTATTAAGTGGTTTTTGATTCAAGTAAAGTATCTCTAGATTTGCTGAAGAGTAAGCATCGAATATGTGAGATTACTTATGATGCAGAAGCAATTGAAAAACCTTCATAATAATTACAATATTGCCAAACTTATACAGATTCTCTGATAGTTATTCTCAAACATATTTATACAAACAAAACTATTCATCCAGAATCCGCTTTGAAAAATCATAAATCAGCAAACTATCACATTCATAATTGGATACAAATTTCTCCGCTCGTTCTAACCACAAGGCTAGAAGATCCTTATCTACTTGTTTCATTGAAATTAATGTACTCAGTACTTTGCAGGGGAGTCTAGAAGTCAAAAGAGGATTATCATTAACCTCCCATGCAAGTGAATAATAACCTACAGCGAGGTCTAAATCATCTTTTACAGTGTGTAAATTTCCTAAATAGAAATAGGAGAGGGAAGAATGAGGTGAAGAGAGTGAAAGTTCCTGAAAAAACAATATCGCTGAATCAATGTCTCCTTCTTGAATCAAATCTAAACCTATGTTAATTAATGTCTGATATTCAAAATCAAATAGTGAAAAAAATTGTGTTTGTTTTGTTTCTTGTTTTTCGAGATTAAGCATGATTACTTTCGACAAAGAGTCTAAAAGTTCAGTATAAAAACCCAAAGAATTTACGGCTATTTTTAGATTTAACAAATATAAGTGTTTCAATAAAGCTCTAGATAGATACAATAAATCCAGAATATTTCATTCCTATTCATTTTGCAGAAGGGGCGGATTTAATGTTTCTAAATTATTATGGGACAACTATAGAAAATTGTGGTTGCGAAATTGTTCATCTAAATTATTTTGAATCAATCAAATTCAAAATATAACAACCCAGAGAGCAGAACTAGAAAATTAAATTCACTGCCCTTTTATATCTTTCAAATACCAGTTATAAGTTTCTGTTAAAGCTTCTTCGAATGTTTTCTTACTAGTAACACCCAGTATGCTTTCGATTTTCTCTGTATTCACTATTCTAGTCTTTCCCATCTGATTGACTCTATATCTATCTAACAAAGGTTTTTTCTTGAAAAGTTTCCATTGTAGCTCTCCAAAGAAACCAATAAGCATAGCAATGTTATAATTTAGGTTGAAAGAATTAAGCTTTGTTTTACATATTTTAGCAGCTGTTTCAAATAGTTCGCGTCTAGTAAGAATAAAACTAGTGTGATTAAATATTTCCCCTCTGGCTTTATCTACTGCTTCCATTTTTATCAAAGCTTCAACAACATCTTCAACATAGCTATAAGAAAAAATCACTTTACCCTTGCTGATGAAAGGAATTTTTCTATTGCTCTCGATTAAATTAAATACTGTTGGAGCCCAGTGATCACCCGGGCCAAAAATGATAGGAGGCCTTAATGCTGATGCTTTAAATCCAAATTCCTCAGCAAACTTGAATACTTCTTGTTCCCCTAAATACTTACTTTCTCTGTATCCTGGAATCAAATCAACTCTAAAAGATTCATCTATTGGATAATCAGGGAATTTAAAGCCATAAACACCTAAAGTAGACATATAGATGAATTTCTTTGAACCAGCTCTAATAAACTCATCAAGCAGATTCTTAGTTCCAATATGATTTATTCTGTAAAAACTAGGCAATGGTGCAAGATCATCTACAACAGCTGCTAGATGAAAAACTGATTCAACGTCATCTAAACATCCTACTAAGCTTTCTTTCGAATCAAGATTCCCAAAGAATAACTCTATTTCATATTTATTTAATGTCTCACATTTCTCTTTTTCACTGGGAAGAACCAATGCTGATATTCTTTCGTCTGGGTATCTTTTCCTGATTTCCTTCACTAAATTAGTACCTAGGAAACCAGTTATACCTGTAATGAGTATTGACATGATAAATATTAGAATCGACTTTCAGATTAAAAATACTTCTACTAACCAATCATTTTACATAAAAAGAGGAAAAAAAAGAAAAAAAGTTTATTCTTTCTTGAATATTTTTCGAAGGCCAATCACAATAAGACCTTTTTCTCTTCCAGATAGTTTCCTGTAATCAATCCATTCTACTTCATTTAATATTTTCTTGAAATTTAGTTTGTCTGGTTTCTCCTTAGTTGAAAGACTGCTTAATCTTTGGATCATCCACTCGAAGCTTAGAACGAAATTAAATCTAGCCCATATCCAAACAATAAGATCAAAGAATAGAACCGTAACGAAAGCGAGAAGCAGAACCCAGTATTCTCCACCTTGACCAAATTGACCACTTAATAAATTGACAGTTTTGAATGCCGGATTAAAGATAGCATATGGAACAAGATGGTAGATTTGTAAAACGAAAATGGATAATGAGAGAACGCCCCAAATTCTGAAATATTTGACAATAATGTTATTTCCAAATTTCTGAGATTTTCCTCTAAATTCTACAAGCCAGAGAAGAAGAGTCATCAGTCCTACCTGACTAGCTAAAAGCATGAAGAAAAATGGAAATGTCGGACGTTCAAAATTGATGTCAAAGTGCATAAAAGTAGCAGTTATACCTCCTATTACGCCCAGAATAATAGTTATGAGTAAACCCCATAGAGGTAATCTCTTAGGTGGTTTTTCCATTGCTAAAACAATACCGAAACCTACTCCAACAAGGGAAGTTATTAAATAGGGAAACAGAGGGTAGTAATCTCCAGTTAAAACCATCATTAAATACGTTCCAAAACTTGCATTTTCAACTTGCATATCCATACTTGGCCACGTAAGGTGATATACATTTTCAGATGCGGATGCAGGAATAAGCCAGTTTATCTGTTCTGAAGCATACCATAAGAAAGGAGTAGTAACTGCTATAACAACAATTAACCCTAGAACAATGAACAAATTCCTTTTCACTTTCTTATATCCACCATTTCTATTTAAGAAGAAAAGAACAATAGCGATAATTATCATAAGATAGCCTATTATTTGAAGAGCTTCCATACGGAAGATTTGAGTCCAAATCTTTGACACTATAGCTGAATCTGCCCAAGTAGAAGCTGTGAAAGGTTTTCCCGTCTTAATTAGACTTCCGAAATAGCCATAATAACCAAAAGATTCAGCTATAAAACCAGCAATAAGAATCCCAAAACCAGTCATAATCTGTTTAAGAAAGACTCTAGAAGTAGCATCACCACGAGAAACTCTTTTTACAAAAGAAACAGTATTGACTACTCCTGAAACAAGGATAAAGATACCAACCCAATTACCAAAAAATCCCGAAAAGAGGATAAAGATGGCAAAAAAGGGATTAGTAATTTGAAAAATATTTTCAATCCCTGCATCAAAAACCCAGCTGTAATCATACTTATGATTGAAAACATGAAGGAAGACCATCATCCAAATAGCAAGACCTCTAAGGAAGTCAATAGAAGCAATACGCTTCATTCTTTTAGAAGAATTTACTTCTTCAGTTTTTAAATCTGTGCTCATCGCTACCACATCAAGAATTATGGGAAAAAAAATAGTTCACAGCTATAAAAATCTAACCCGAAATAATTGAGATGTTGTTAAATATAGAAAACTCGCAAAAATATATTATTCTTTATTCCATAGTATCTTAAAATAACAAAAAATTATGCTAACTTGGCAGTAACTCGAAGAGATTAACATTTGTCTTTAACCCATTGCACCTTTTTTCAGGTTTTTAATTAACTGAAAAACTGCATATTTAAATGTGTTAATCAAGATTTATAATTGAACCATGAAGGATGTAAAATGAAATTAAAAGAAATAGTGATGAAAATTGCATTAATTTCAATCTCAGTTTGGGTTTATGTACCAATAATAGCAGGACTTATTACTCTAATGATATGGGTAATACCGTTAGCTTATACCTCTTGGTTTCTTTTTCAATCTTTTGGACCATTTCGATGGATAGAAACAATTTATTCTATAGGTCTTCCTTTTGAAATTTTTATGTTTGTTTTTGAGACTATAGCTTTTATAGGTGGGCTGACTTTGGTTTTCTGGGGTTTCAGTCACATAGTGAAAGCTCGAAAAAATAATATAAAAATAACTCAAACAGGTCCTTATAAATATATTCGTCATCCCCAAAACTTGGGAATTATTCTGATTTCATTCCCTTTTGCTTTAATGATTCCTGGTTATGATCATGGGATAAGGGTAGGTGATGTTCTTTCGTGGGTTTTCTTCTGTTTTCTTCTTATTATCTGGTCTGATGTCGAAGAAAGAAAATTACAAAAAGAACATCCAGAAGAATTTGTAGAATATAAATCCAAAACTGGATACTTTTTTCCTAGAATTAGAGAAAAACAACCTTTAATAATTCAGAAAAAGAAATACTACTACTTTATTCGTTATTTAAGCTTTATTTTTACCTATTGTATGATAGTTCTAATTGCGCTTCTTTTTACAAAGTATGTTCCAGGGCTTCTTGTTCGTTAAATGAAAATATGAAGGATGTAAAATGAAATTAAAAGAAATAGTAAAAAAAATCGCTTTAATTTCAATCTCACTTTGGGTTTATGTACCAATAATAGCTGGACTTATTACTCAAATGTTATACATGATACCTTTAGCTTATACCTCTTGGGTTCTTTTTCTATCTTTAGGCTACGCTAGTTGGGCAGATTTGATTTATATCTTTGGTCTTGGGGGGAAATATCTTCCTCTTGGAATTTTTTTATTCGTTTTTGAGTGTATTATATTTGTTGTTGGGTTGACTCTGTTTTTCTGGGGTTTCATTCATATAGTACGAGTCAGAAAAAACGATATCAATATAGCTCAAACAGGTCCTTACAATTACATTCGTCATCCACAACACTTGGGAATCATTCTCATATCACTTCCTTTTGCTTTATGGATAATCCCTAGGTTTGATTCAGGAATCTTGATAAGTATCCGTATAGGTGATATTCTTTCGTGGGTTTTATTCTGTTTTGTTCTTATTATCTGGTCTGATGTCGAAGAAAGAAAATTGCAAAAAACATATCCAGAAGAGTTTGCAACTTATAAAACCAGAACCGGGTTCTTCTTCCCAAAAATAAGAAATCAAAAAACACTGAAAATTCAAAAGAAAAAATATTATTATCTTATTCGCTATCTAAGCTTTTTCCTCATTTATTGTATAGTAGCATTAATTATGTACTTAATTACAAGGTATATTCCTGGAAGTGTTTCTCGATAAAAAAGTGAAATTTAGCTTAGTCTAGAATAAAAGATGAGTGAAATATATATTCCAAAACTGGAGTTTCTAAAAAATAAAAAGCAGGGTTTAATTTAACCCTATAATGTCTCCATCTTCAGTGTAATCCATTCTGTTAGCAGCTGGAACAGGAGGTAATCCAGGCAGCGAGAACATGCTACTACAGATAGGAACGTTGAGACGAGCACCAGTGTATAAAAGGACCTCGTCCACGTTTAGAGTCCAATCAATAGGAGCACCCATTAAACCTACTTTGTCAGTGAGACTTAATTGGGTTTTAGCCATACACATTGGGAAGTCAGCAAAACCAGCGTGAAATGCATCCTCAGTAGCATTATACCTTAACTCAACTGCTATATTTATGTTTATAAAATAGAAAAAGAATAGAATAAGTGTAAGATGATAAAATGAGAAAAATTATTTCTTGCATCGTGTTTGTTGTTTTACTGGTAGGGGTGATGTTTTCTCAAATAGTAGGTTCAAATGTCAGTGATGAAGTGGATCCTAATAATCACAATTATCCTGTCTATAATCTAATTAATCTAGCTTTGAACAATCAAACAAGTACCAATCTCTCTGCACAAATTATGATTTTCAATCAAACTACCCAAGAATGGGAACTCAACCAACAACTGATTGAAGTAATAGAACAAGATATGCAAACACTTGCAACAACCATTGAAAAACTTTCAGAGATCTACCTATATTCTTTAAATACTTCGTTTTCACCTGGTTCCCTTAACTTTCTGCTAGTTACAAAGATTAATCTTGCTCAAAATGCTGTAACAACTATTCTTTCTGCTATCTCTTCTGACACTGAAAAGTGGTGGTATGTAAAGCATGCTTCTTATCCAATTATAGATTTAAGTGAAATTGCTGTTGAAGGAAGTTTCAAATATAATGTAATAGATGCGATGGATATACAGACAGGTTATTATATTTACTTTGAAAATGGTTCTGAATCTTTTGTTTGTAGAGAACAGAATGGGCTCTCTGCTTCCCTTTGGCTATTCAATGGAACAGATTGGGTGCCTAATGTAGCTTTTCGTCAATTATTAGAAACTGATCTTCTAGGATTAAAACAAAGGATAACAGAAATTAAAGACCTTGAAGCGCGTTATCTCCATCCTACATTTAATCGAGATCCAGAAAAAATTTACTATAAAAATATTTTTACCTTTGCGGTTGGAATTAATTATACAAAATGTTTAGGTACTGAAAAACAATTGAAAACCTTTTTCTTGCTTTATAGTGCCTTAGAACAGTTTTGGTATGTAGAAAGGATTCTCTATATAAGAATCGAGAAAACTGTAAATATCTCTTGGTTCTCTCTATTATCAATTTTTGTTCTTCCTATTCTGCTTTTATATAAACGAAAGAGAAATCACATCGAGTAACAATGACAGTTTCTTGATGAAAATAATAACTGGAAGAATATAGAACTAGGAATTGCGGGAAGATATTCTCACCAACCAGAGACTATATATCAAGATATTAGTGAGATGAATATAATTCCTAGCCACAATAATCTTTTTCATTGCTATGTAAACGATCAATAAATTTTCTTCCCACAATACTTATAATTTCATAATAACTAGCTTTGCTTTAAGTGAAAAAAAAAATGAAAAAGAAACTAGTATTGGGAATCATAGTTATTGTGGTTATACTTTCAACAAGTATATTCAGAATACAACCAATCTTTGCTTCTAATTACACATACCAATTAACTAATCCTGCGATTAGGTCCTTAGTTCCACTAGATCCTATAGTAATTGTTAATGATGATAATTTCACAGATTATGGTTTTCTTGGATCTGGAACTTCAGAAGAACCATATTTAATTGAAAATTATGAAATTATTACTTCTAGTGACACAGGTATTTATATTACTGGTACAACAAAACACTTTGTTATTCGCAACTGTTATGTTCATGCATATTGGGATGGTATAGTTATTGAATATGCAGCTGAAGGAACAGTTTCTATTTCTAATACTACTTGCAGTAACAATAGAGGGGATGGAATTAGAGTATTCTATTCAAATAATGCAACCCTGACTAATAACATTTGCAACAATAACTACTATTGGAGAAGTAAAGGTATCTCATTATCCCATTCTTCAGGATCTACAGTTATAAATAATACTTGTAATATTAACTATTATTACGGTATTTTTGTACGCTATTCACCTGAAACCGTTTTAATAAACAATACTTGTCAAGCTAATCATTGGGGTATTTTTCTAGAATACTCCTTTGGAGCTTCTATAATTAATAGCATTTTTACGAATAACTATTATGTTGGTATAAGTATAATGGATTCATCAGAAATTATTGTGACCAATAATAATTGCAGCAATAATGGGTATACTGGTTTAGCAATAACTAGTTCACCAGAAGCTGTGATAATCAATAATGTATGTAATAACAATTATTTATCACACGGTCTTTCTATGTACTATTCAGCTAGAGCGACACTGATTAACAACACTTGCAATAACAATAAATATCAGGGTATCTTTATATCTGGTTCAGCAGGATCGACTTTAATCAACAATACTATACAGAATAATGGTTTTTATGTCTCAGAAGATTCTATTGAATCTTACCTAAATTATACTTTAGAGAACAACT
>JAGLXK010000290.1 GCA_023132955.1 Candidatus Heimdallarchaeota archaeon | reverse complement strand
AAGTATCTTGATTGTTCATGCTAAAGTTAAAGGGATAAACAGTTAAATATTTTACCTAGCTTTAGTGTTGAAATACGTTTATCAAAAAAAGATTAGCTCTTCAAGCTAGTCTACTTTTTTGAATTTTTCTTCCATTCAGTTTTACAATTGAAATTGGAATTTGTTAAAAAATCAAATCATTATTAAATGCTTAATGTCTTGAAAAGCTATGGAAGTACGCTCAACTACTCTAGCTTATTCAGGAGCGGATAAAATAGTAAAACAGCTTAAAGAAATTTCAGGTAGAAAAATTTTAGATATAGGAACAGGAGGTGGAGGATTTATTGGTTTTCTCAAACAAGCTTTGAAAAGTTTTGATTCTTTTATAGGTATAGATCTTAATGAAGAGGAACTAAAGAAAGCAGAGAAGGAATATGGAACAATAGCACAATTCAAGAAAATGAACGCTGAAAAGCTAGACTTTCCAGATAAAACCTTTGATATAGTAAGTATAGCCAGTTCTCTTCATCACTTGGAAAGACCAGAAAAAGTGCTGAAAGAGATGTTCAGAGTAGTCAAAACACACGGTTATCTGATTATTCAAGAAATGTATTCAGATCTCACTCAGACAGAAGCACAACTAGCTACTTTACAGGTTCATCACTTTGAAGCGAAAATAGATACTCTGTTAGGAGAATATCATAGAGAAACTTACACAAAAGAGGAAATAAAAGGAATAGTGAGTATTCTAAATGCAGAAGAACTAGAAATATTTGATTCCACCAGATATCCTAAATGCTTATTCTGTGAGGATAAAGATCTGTGTGATAATCCAATGTATGAAACGTTGATTAAGAGCGAGATAAAATACTTAAGGTCTTCAATGGAAAAGATAAGTGATTACCCAGAATATGAACATCTAGAAAAGGAAGCAAAGAAGCTAGAGCAAGATATAAGGAAAAACGGGATTACTGATGCTTCAATATTATTCATTTTAGCTAAAAAAAGTTAGTTTTTCTCTAAGCTTTCGGAGTAGAACCAGATATCTGAGAAAAACAAAACAATATATCCAAATAAGGTTTAAATACAACGAAAGGTATATTTTGCAATGCGATTCGAAATATATAATAGTTCTAGACTTGATGACCAAGTTAAGTTCATCGAAGAAGTCTCTAACTCCTGGAACTGGAAACCTTGGTATCCTAGTAAAGAGGAACTATTAGAAATCTACTCACGAGAAAGCTTTACTTCAGATACTCGACATTATGTTTATGATGGATCTGAACTTGTAGGTTTTTTAAGTAGTGCAGTTGAAGGAATAGTTGATGGAAAACAAACTGGCTCGATTCATATCCCATTTGTAAAGGATGGGTATAAAGATGTAGAAGAAGCATTGATGAAAAAAACAATGGAGGTACTCAAGAGTAAAGGAGTAGAAGTTGTGCATGCCTATATCATGCCTGCTTGGGGAAATGTGGAAGAGATAATAACAAAAAGAGGATTCACCAAGAAATTATTGATAGCATATCGAACGTTAATTAAAATAAAAGACTTTGTTGATAAGGGATACTCTAAACCAGATAATCTTCAAAATTTAGATATAAGAAAAGATAGAGAATTAGTAGTAGAGATGATTCATAAAATAAGAGGAATTCCCAAACCAGAGGTTGAGAATATTGTTGAGGATTTAATAGAAAAAAATCTAATTATAGCAGGTTCTCTCATAAAAGAAGGGGAAGATATATCGGTAGGATTATTGTACAAGGCTTATCAACCTGAAAAAGGTTTTTTGAGAATCTTTTGTCTTTCTAAGAATAAAGAAAGGAATATGATTAATGGTCATTTTCGATTATCAGTTCAAAAAGCTGATGAAGTTGGTATAAAATTAGTTTGGCATCAAGTTCCTAATATAAGATTTATTGACCAATATAAGGAATTAAATCTAAATTTTGAACCATTCAATGAATATGTTCTCCATTTAAAATAATTTCTAGAAACTGAATATCTCGAAGATAAACCATATATAAGATTAAAAATCGAGAATTAATAGGTGATTAAATGCCAGTTGTACAAGTACATTTGTGGGAAGGTCGCACAGAAGAACAAATTAAAGAGATTATAGAAGGAATAACTGATGTTTTTGTGAAGATGGGGTCTAAACCTGAATCTGTTAGGGTTCTTGTCCAAGATTATCCCAAAACCCATTGGGGAATGAATGGAAAACCCGCTTCAGAA
>JAGLXK010000029.1 GCA_023132955.1 Candidatus Heimdallarchaeota archaeon | reverse complement strand
TTGGATTAGCAAATACTTTATCAAACTTCCTTAACCCTCCATCATCTGTAAAAGCTGGTCTTAGCATCGTATCTCCAAGTTTGATGTCTATATCCATTTTATAAAGGAAAGAATTCATTTTTGCTATTGCATAAGTAAGATGTTGTATCTCTTGCCCAAAGAAACTGATTCTTTCTATTGAATATGTTTTCGGATATTTATCTTTAAATCTCAAGTAAGCTTCAATCAGCAATCCTGCAGACCCACAAGTAGGATCATATATTTCATCTCCAGTTTCTGGTTCTATTAATCTTGCCATTAGTTGAGTGACTTTTGGAGGAGTGAAGTGCTCTCCAGCACTCTGCCCAGATCCTTCAGCAAACTTTTTCAGAAGATACTCATATGCTCTCCCAATTACATCTGGTTCAGCATCTTTCAGACCAATTCTATGTCTAGAGAGAACACCTACTAAAGCGATTAGTCTTTCATCGCTGATAATTCTTTGTCCAGCTGTAGTAGCATTGTAATCTACAATATCTATAACTCCATTAAGTTTAGGATTTGCATTAGCTATGCTTCTTACTGCTTCAGTTAAATATTCACCAATCCCTTTTCTTTGTACTTTTATTTCCTCCCATCTAGCCTTCTCTGGAATATAGAACGAAACAACTTTATGATCCTTGCTTGCTATTTCTTCTGCTATCTCTTGACTCCCAAATTCTTCTACTAAATTCTCTAATTCATCGTGATAGACATCAGAGATTCTTTTTAAGAAGATTAAAGGTAAGATATATTCTCTGTACTTGGGCGCATCTATCTCCCCTCTTATTACACATGCTGCATCCCAGAGCCATGTTTCCAATGATGGAATATCTAACTTTTTCTCTTTTTCATTTTTTACTATTGGTTTTTTTTCCTTTCCCTTTTTATCTTTAGCTATTCCTAGTTTCTTCTGTGACATAGAATCGTATTTAGAATAAACCAACATGTTTTTAATGTTATGCTAGAATGTATTGGAATATTATATTACTTCTTTGATTTTGATTGTTTGTAGCTAACAGTCTTAATTTTTGGTTCATATGTAAAAAGTGGTTTTTTATCAAAATCATCGAATGTTTTCTTTTGTTCATCAATGTCTGTTTTTTTAAATATCTTCTTTCTTTTGCACCTTGTTAGAGTTTCTATTCGATACACTCCTCCCTTTTTTGCTGGAGGAAAACCAACCTGTCTTAAGATAG
>JAGLXK010000289.1 GCA_023132955.1 Candidatus Heimdallarchaeota archaeon | reverse complement strand
ATAACACCCATATCTCTTCTTGGGGTACGTAAAGCAGTTCTTCTAACGGTTATATATAATATATCTCCAAACTCTCTCTGTTTGATTCTTTCCCTTAATTCAAGAATAGCGGGATGAAATCGAAAAATGTGTCCAACCATAAGACCTTTACCTGTCTCCTTTTCAATTTGCATAAGTTGTTTACATTCAGTAGATGACATTGCTAGTGGTTTTTCGACAAGTACATCTTTTCCTGCTAGCATGAACTCCTTTGTCATTTCATAATGCAATGGTGAAGGAGATACGATTGAAACCATTTCCAAATCTTCATCTTTCAGTAATTCCCTCCAATTTGTTTTTCTCTCTACACAATCGTACTCTTCTATTTGTTTTAGTGCAAATTCACTACTATCACAAGCAACTAAATGGTCTATTAATCCCTCTTCTCTAAGTTTAATTAAACTTCTTAAATGATTCCTACCCCAGTAACCTACACCAACTACACCATATTTTGTCATTTTTCAACCTCATATGCTTTTGCTTTCTTTATCCCTGTCTTACAACTTAGATCAGCAGTTTTTTTGATTATTTTCGCAGGAAAGCCATAAGCAACCATTCCATCAGGAACATCTATAGTTACCAATGAACCAGCTCCTATGAAAGCTCTTTCCCCAATTGTGACATAAGGCGATATTAGAACTCCCGCACCAACAATTGCATGTTTCTTGATTGTAGGTCCTTTCAAGCATTCTTTCACTTTATCACAAAGTGGATGATATGCGTTAATCATGACAACATTAGGTCCTATCCATGAATTTTTCTCTAGATGAGTATACTCAGAAATAAAAACATTTGAATGAATACGAACATTATCTTCTATAACTATATCTCTCTCTAGAACACTATGAGTTCCAATACTGACATTATCACCTATTTTGTTATTCTCACGAATCAAAACACCGTGACCAGTTTGACAGTTTCTTCCAATTATTGTATTCGTATAAATTACTGAGTGAGAACGAATAATACAGTTATCTCCAATAATCAGAGGTTCAATATTATCTGCCTTTGGGATAACACCCAGATCAACATATTTCCCTATAACTGCATTTTTTCCCAATTTAACTAGTTCTTCACTCATTGAACAAAACTCCACTCTTCTGACAATAGCGGTGATTCTTCGATTCGTGGAACTTCTTTTAAAACTTGTTAACCAAAGAACTAAGCTCTAATTTTCTGTAAGCTAAATCTTTTATAGTTCAATAATGACGATTTTGGAAAGAAGGTATATTTGATTATATTTATAACTTTGTAAATTTGAAATATAAAAACTGAGGGTTATTAATGAAAGGAGTTATACTGGCAGCTGGTCATGGAAGAAGACTACTTCCATTAACCAGTTTCCGTCCCAAACACATGTTACCTGTAGCAGGTAAGCCTATTCTTC
>JAGLXK010000288.1 GCA_023132955.1 Candidatus Heimdallarchaeota archaeon | reverse complement strand
ATCTAGAAGGAGATATGTAAGGGTGGTATTATGAAAATAGGCGTATATGTATGTGAGTGTGGGATCAATATTAGTGCTACAGTAAATGTACCTGAAGTTGTAGAGAGAATTAAATCACTTCCGAATGTAGAAAGTAGCCGTTATAGTAAGTACATTTGTTCTGATTCTGGGCAAGAATTAATTAGAAAAGACATAAAAGAGCTGAATCTAGATAGAGTTGTAGTTGCTTCTTGTTCTCCTAGAATGCATGAACCAACATTTAGAGCTGTTGTTGAAGAAAATGGAATGAATCCATATTGCCTTGAGATGGTTAATATTAGAGAACATGTTTCATGGGTACATTCTGACAAAGAAAGAGCTACAGAGAAAGCAATAAAACTAATTTCGGGTGCTGTTGCTAGAGCACAATTTCTCGAACCATTAGAACGTAAGGAAGTAAGTGTTATCCCCAAATCATTGGTTATTGGTGGAGGTATAGCGGGTATTCAAGCTGCTTTAGAGATTGCAAATGATGGGTTTCAGGTCTATCTTGTTGATCGAAATCCAAGTATTGGAGGAAGAATGGCTCAATTAGATAAGACTTTTCCAACCTTAGATTGTTCAGCATGTATTCTGGCACCTAAAATGGTGGATGCTGCAAGACACCCAAATATAGAACTCCTGACCTATTCAGAAATTGAGAAAGTTGATGGTTATATTGGTAATTTCAAAGTCACAGTCAAAAAGAAACCAAGATATGTAGATACCGAGAAATGTGTTGGGTGTGGACTCTGCGCTGAAGCATGTAGATTAAAAGGACGAGTTCTTAATGAATTTGATGAGAACCTAAGTAAAAGAAGCGCAATTTATATCCCATTTCCTCAAGCCGTTCCTTTCGTGTACACTATAGATCCGGAACGTTGCAATATGTTAAAATTTGGGAAATGTGGAGATGAACTACTTTGTGTTGGTGCTTGTGAACAAAATGCAATCGATTTTAATCAGAAAGAAGAATTAGTGGAACTAGATGTTGGAACTATTGTTGTTGCAACAGGTTTTGATAATTTTGATCCATCACCAGAATCAAAGTATGGCTATAAGGAAAATGCAAGCGTAATAACAGGAATGGAATTTGAGAGAATTGTTAACGCTGCAGGTCCTACTGAAGGACATCTTGAAATTAATGGCAAAGAACCTGAGAATGTAGTATTTATCCAATGTGTTGGTTCTCGAGATAAAGAAGGACATGAATACTGCTCAAGAGTCTGCTGTATGTATACTGCTAAACAAGCACACATGGTCAGAGATAAATATCCCGATTCAAAAATAGCAGTTTATTTCACAGATGTTAGAGCTTTTGGTAAAGGATTTGAGGAATTTTATAATAGAGTTAAAGATGAAGATGTTGAATACAGAAGAAGAGAATTAGATGATCCAATTCAGGTTGTTGGTAATGAAGGAGGAGTAATTGTTAAAGCTGAAGGTCATCCTGATATCCATGCAGACTTGGTTGTGTTAGCAACAGGTTTGATACCTAGAAAGGATAACAAAGAGCTAGCTAGAAAACTTAATATCAGCTTGAGCGCTGACGGTTTCCTTTTAGAAGCTCATCCAAAGCTTCGTCCTTTAGATACTTTTACAGATGGAATTTTCATAGCAGGTTGTTGTCAGAGTCCTAAAGACATACCAGATACAGTTGCACAAGCAAGTGGAGCAGCAGTTAGAGCAGCAGCTCCTTTAGCTCAAGGTAAAGCTCTAGTCGAAGCCATTACTGCTACAATAAATGATGATTTGTGCAGTGGATGTCGTATTTGTGAGAAACTATGTGCTTATTCTGCTTTAGAATTTTCCAGTGAAGATAAAATCATGAAGATAAATGATGTCTTGTGTAAAGGATGCGGTAGTTGTGCCGCTGCTTGCCCAACAGGCGCTATAACAATGAAACACTATAGTAATAAGCAAGTCCTTGCTCAAATCGGAGGTATTTTGGCTAAATAGGAGAGGAAAATTATGAAAATAGGAGTATATGTATGTGAGTGTGGGATTAATATCAGTGCAACAGTTGACGTTGAGAAAGTTGCTGAAGCTGCGAAAGATTTTCCGAATGTAGAAGTTAGCAAATATTACAAATACATGTGTTCAGAACCAGGTCAAGAACTTATCAAACAAGACATTGAAAATCTTGGGTTAGATCGTATTGTAGTAGCTTCTTGTTCTCCTAGAATGCATGAACCAACATTTAGAGCTGTTGTTGAAGAAAAAGGAATGAATCCATATTGCCTTGAAATGGTTAATATTAGAGAACAAGATTCATGGGTACATAAAGATAAAGAAAAAGGAACGGAGAAAGCAATTTCATTGGTAAGAAGTGGAGTTCTCAAAGCATCTCTTTTAAAACCTCTGATTAAGAAAAAAGTAGGGGTAACTCCAAATGCTCTTGTTATAGGTGGTGGAATAGCAGGTATTCAAGCTGCTTTAGATATTGGAAATATGGGTTTTCACACATATTTAGTCGAAAAAACACCTAGTATTGGAGGAAGAATGGCTCAATTAGATAAGACTTTTCCAACCTTAGATTGTTCAGCATGTATTTTAACACCAAAAATGGTAGATGTAGCTCGTCATCCAAATGTAGAGCTTATGACCTATTCTGAGATAGAAAAAGTTGAAGGATTTGCAGGTAATTTCAAAGTTTCAGTAAAAAAGAAGCCACGTTTTGTAGATGTAAACAAATGTACTGCGTGTGGTGACTGTGTAGAAAATTGTCCTGTAATAGAACTGGATGATTATAATGAAAATATGACGACTAGAAAAGCAATCTACATACCTTTTCCTCAAGCTGTTCCTAAGAAATACGTTATTGCTAAATTAGAGGAATACTCTCCATGTAAAGTAGCATGTCCTGCAAATAATAATGCTCAAGGATACGTTCAACTTATAGGTATGGGAAAATATAAAGAAGCTCTTGGTGTAATCCGAGATAAAAATCCGTTTCCTTCAGTTTGTGGAAGAGTTTGTCATCATCCTTGTGAAGAGGTTTGTAAAAGAGCAGAGATTGATGAACCTGTGTCAATAATGCAATTAAAAAGATTCGCTGTAGATTACAATAGATTACATAATGAGCCTTCTCCAGAGGTTATAAAACCTACAAATAAAGAAAAAATAGCTATTATTGGAGCTGGACCTTCAGGACTATCTTGTGCTATTAGATTGCTTGAGCAAGGATATCCTGTAACTGTCTATGATGAAGCAGATATTCCTGGGGGGATTATGACAAGTTGTCTTCCTTCTTATCGTCTTCCTCTAGATATAGCGTTATATGATATAAATCGACTTCTAGTTCAAGGAATAAACCTGATAAAAAACACTAAGGTTGGAGAAGATATTTCTTTTGAAAAGATTAAGAATAAGTACGATGCTGTTTTCATAGGAATTGGAGCTCAGCTCCCAGCTGTTTTAGAAGTTGAAGGTTCTGATGTTTCAGGAATATTAGAAGGATTAACTTTCCTAAAGGATGCGAAAAAGGGAATAAAAACACCAGAATTTGGAGAAAAAATTATTGTTATTGGTGGTGGAAACGTAGCGATGGATTGTGCTAAAGTTGCACTACGAATGGGAGCAAAAGAAGTCAGTGTTGTTTGTCTAGAGACGAGAGATTTAGCATTGAAAGATAGAATGCCTGCTGACATATGGGAAATAGAAGAATCAGAAGAGGAAGGGATAATATTCTATAATGAACTAGGTCCCAAAAAGATACTTAGCAAGAAAGGAAAAGTTACAGGTTTAGAAACCATAATTTGTATTTCAGTTTATGAAGAAGATGGTTCATTCAGACCAGAATTTCATGATGATCCTTCTCCTGATATTGAAGGTGATACTATTATCTTTGCTATAGGACAGAAATCTGATCTAACAGGTTTTGAGGAAATTGAGACAAATCCTGGTGGTAGAACAATAAAGATTGATCCTATAACCTTTGAAACAAATATTCCTGGAATATTTGCAGGGGGAGACATTGTCCCAGGTGTACCATCTGTAGTCAATGCAATAGGAATGGGTGCCGAAGCTGCAATTTCAATTGACAGATATCTACGAAAAGTTGACATTAAGGAAGGTAGGGTTAGAGATATAACTAAGATAGATTTTGTCAGACTTGATAAAGAGAAACGTCCTAGAGCGAAAATGAAACGCGCTCCTGTTGAGGAAAGAATAAAGGATTTCCGAGAAATTGATTTAGGATATACTGA
>JAGLXK010000287.1 GCA_023132955.1 Candidatus Heimdallarchaeota archaeon | reverse complement strand
TCTTCCCTAAATAATGCTTTTTTCTTATTTTTGTACTAAACATTCCATAAGAATCTAGATAGAAAAGGAAATTATCAAAGAGAGCATTATCAACCATGAACATTAATGATGCAAGAAAAACTTCCACATGATCAAAGTGATTTCCTACACCTAATGGAGCATAAATTCTGGCTTTTGGATTTTTCTCAAAGATTCTATCCAACTCTGATTGTATCTCTGCTATATTTAGGAATTGCTTAAGTCCCTCTGACAAGTTTATCTTGAAAACATCCGTGGGTCTTTTAAGTAAAGGAGTTCTATAAGCTCTTTCCTCTATGTCTAACCATTTGTAATCAGCACTAAGTTTGTCTAAAGCAACTTGGTCTTCTTTCTTTCGAAGATCATAATCTGCGAATTTATGAAATTTCTTTGGTAATGACTTTGTATCAGGTCCTCTTGTATAAATAGTTATTACCAGAACATCTTCTCTATGGTAAACTAGTTTAGCTATAGTCCCTCCACAACTAGCTACAGCATCATCTAAATGAGGAGCAAGAAAGATGTGTTGCATAATAGAAAGGAATCAACTGAGACTAATAAGATTTATTGTTAATTTTTTGAATTTTCTTTTTTGAGAAAATCACTAGTTCTCTTTAAGAAAGAATCAAGTTCTGATTTTATTTTCATCTTACTAGCCTTTTTTGTTAGAAAATCATGATCAATTCTTTCCTTGTTTCTAATGTAAACTGCTAAAGCATCTTCATAATCTTGTTCAGAGCCGAATTTAAGTTTGAATAGAATTAGATTTGCTGGATCATTTATTTTGATTTTTATATTGTTATAGATACCAGTGATTGCCATATTAATGCTTTCAAGATCCATTTTAGAATAAACACCTTTAACATCAATTCTAAACATGCCTTCCTTATAAAAGAAAGTACAATGAGAATCTTCATCAAAACCTACAAAATCATTAAGAGATGCATCGAAGTTGTTTTCTTGTAGAAAAGATACAAAATCACTTCTATCTAATTTTGTATGATCAAGAATAATATCTACATCCATTGTGAATCTTGATCTACCCAATACAAATACAGAAACTCCACCAACTATAACATAGGGAATCTTTCTTGTTTCAAAATATACAACTAACCGTTTCAAACTTTCAGATATTGGATCAATCGACATGTTCTATTCCTCCTCTTGGTTCCATAGAATTTCTATATTTTTCAATGAGAACGCAAATCTGAAAAAATCGGAAATTTCTTTTGTTAATTGTTCTTCAGAGAATTTTCGAGCACGTAAAGCTGTTCTCATAACTTCCTCTCTTCTCTGTTTCAATCTTTCTTGATTGGGTAC
This sequence comes from Candidatus Heimdallarchaeota archaeon, assembly GCA_023132955.1. GTDB lineage: Archaea > Asgardarchaeota > Heimdallarchaeia > Heimdallarchaeales > Heimdallarchaeaceae > UBA460. The sequence continues at coordinate 232 of JAGLXK010000287.1, read as the reverse complement.
AAGACTAACCATATCTACTATTTAACTAATTTAATATAAAAAGTATATTCCTTTCATTCAATTGGAAGGAATTTTTTACTTATCTAATCCTCTTCAATTATAGATACTACAATTTTCCCCTTTAAATGACCTTTTTCATAGTATAGACTGGTTAAGAAACACTTCAATCGCAATAACACCATAAGACCAGGCAATAAAGACATCTGCTACAGCAATTGCATGTTCATACACT
>JAGLXK010000286.1 GCA_023132955.1 Candidatus Heimdallarchaeota archaeon | reverse complement strand
CTACAGTTTGAAGAGTAATTACTTCTTTGTGATTATCTTTGATTCTTTCATAAACCTCACAGTAAGTAACACTTGTTTGGGTTATGCTGACAATTTTAGGTTTCTTAGATTCTCTTTTAGTGAAACCATTGGAAAGTAAAAGCTCTTCAGTAGACAAATTAATCATCCTCCTGTTTTGATGGATAATAATATATGAATCGTAAAATTTCTTCAAATGCTAACTGCATTCCAAAAGAGAATGTGGAAGCTGAATCAGCATTGTTTTTTTCCCATTGTTTTTGAGATTCCTGAGCTTCTTTGACTCTTTGTTTGAGAAATGTAGCTAAATCTCCTAATAGTTGTAATTCTTCTTCAGGCAGTTGATTCAACCTCCACTTTTATTTTGTTCAGAAAATGGTCTTTGTAGCGAATATTGTCAAAACCTAGAGAATCTATTTCGTTTTTGATTCTTAGTAAATTATCAGGAGTGTAATAGAGATCTTGCTTTAACTCCTCAATATGTTCTTTAGGTACATGAGTAAAATTCATAGGACCTACCCAGATATCGTGAGTAACATAAGAATGGATTCTTTTGATGTGCTTGATTAAAGTATAATCTTCTAGAAAAGGTTCAATAGATACGCTTGTGTTAAATCCTGCTTTGTAAGCTAGATAGAGACAGATCATCCTTTCTCTAACTGTTGAAGCATTGGTTTCCCAATATAGCCTAACATCATCATCAGCTGTACCCATAGTGAAACGGAAAAGAATCTGTTTTTTGTAATCCTGGAAGCGATAAAGAAGTTCTGAAATTACAGCTATTCGAGGTTTGGTAACAATTAAAATAGTCTTTCCTAATTCAAGAATTTTAGAAAGAGCATAACAAGCTTCCTCAAGATTTTCTTCGAATAAATCATGAGAGCTAGGAAACATAATATCATAAAGGTCAGGATCAGTATTCTTTGTTTTAGGAAGTCGCTTAAGCTGTTCATCTATTTTTGCATAAGATTTAGTGTACATGTTTTTCCAGCAATCTCTCTGAACCCTACCATGACGATGAGCAATA
>JAGLXK010000285.1 GCA_023132955.1 Candidatus Heimdallarchaeota archaeon | reverse complement strand
GGAATGTACCCTAGAGTACGATCTTCAAGTGCGAAGAGATTTTTGAGATTAGTTTACGAAATTGTACAGTGGGAGGAATTAGAGGGGTATTTAAACAAAGCAATTTATTTTCAGACTGAAGAATTCATTGAAAAGCTGGAACAAATAATACTTGAATTTCAGAAAAAATTCAAACATTTAATTAGGTAGTGTAGACCTAAAGATAAGCTAATTCTAAGGCAGTAATGTATTCTTGCGGAAGGATTCTTTCCTCTGCTAATTTCCAAAATCCTGGATCTCTCAATTCCATAGAAGGTGGAGATATATATCTTTTAAGCAGAAAATAGATAACATCTTTTAAAGAAAGGAAAGCCAGAGACCAATTCTTTTCTTGGATTGCCTTTCTGGCATCTGAAACTTCTGTCCACTCTCTCTCAGATTTAATGTGACTATAAAGCGAGATTACTTTCTTATACAAATCAAATAATTTCTCTTCTCCAACCTCGATATACATTTCAGCATAATCTTTTAGTCTGTGAGTAACAGCTTGACCATTATCGAATCTATTTTCATAAAGAGTCAGAAGTTTCAGATTCTCATCATAAGCTTTCTTAGCCCAACCTGAATTAGGAGGTTCTCCCATCATTTTAATGAAAATACGATGCTCAGATTGCCATTTCCAATCTTTACATATGTGAAGGTGATGTTGGACAAAGCCTTCTTTTTCATACCAAATTTTACAGTTTCTAGCAAATGATAGATATAATGAAACCTGATAGATATCTCCAAGATTTTCTATTTGTTTATTGACTGTACTCTTCATATAATTCTCATCGTGGAACCAAACATCAATAATTTGGTCATTATATGGAATTTTTTGGTTTTGTATGAAAGGAGTTTGATCTTCTTTAATGACAACGAGATCAATGTCGCTTAACTCTTTAGCTCTGTTCTCTGCCCATGAACCAACCAATAAGACGGCTTTTACTGATTCGTCCATGTTATTCTCTAGAAACCAATCTTTAATTTCTTCTAAAAACTCAAATTTCTTTGAAATTTCTGCCATCTAAATAGATTCAGATTTCTAGAATATTAGTTTATCTGAAAAAAGAGAAATTATTTCTTCTTTCTCTTCTTGGTAGTGAATTTTCCTTTTAATGAAAAATATAGAGCTGTAGTAAATATAATCTGAACACCTATGATTAGAGCAGCTAGAATACCAAAATCGATTATATCAAGGGATTTTAAGAAAGAGCCTGTTTTTTCAACATTTACTTCAATATTGACAATATTAGACAAATTACTCTCGCCAAATTCATTTATTGATTTGATAGCATAATAATATGTTCCACTTTCTTCTATTGTATCAGTAAAGCTGTTTAGTGAAACTTGATCGTATGCGATTAAATCAGAGGGGGACACTAAATCTCCTTTATATCTGCAAATTATATAATCAGAAGCAGTTCTAACATTATTCCATTCTAAAATCAATGAACTAGTCTCTGATGGATCTGGTTGAATTTCTTCTAAATTTGGAGCAGTAGGTAATGAAACATATCTCATAAGATATGCATCAGTATCAGTTCCAGAATCTACATAAGAACTATCAGAAAAAACTAAGTATAGAAATCCTTTATTATCAGAAACTATGTTTGGAACGGAAGAAGTATCAATATTGTCAGTAAGAACCTCAGGGGTACTCAAAGATTTAGATATTGGGTCAAATGAACTATACCAAATATCAAAATCAGTATCGCTCCCAGCATAATCACTCGAATCCATCCATACACAGTGTAGCTCTCCTGAATAATCAACATAAAGACTAGGATCATATGAATAATCAGAACTGTACATAGAGACAATATAAGCTCCACTCCATTCACCTAAGATAGGATCCCAAACATTCAAACAGATATCTGGATCCGTTCCAACGCCATAAAAACCAGAATAGTCTTGCCAAGAAACATAAACTGTCCCATCATCAGCAACTTCTACAACTGCATCAATTGAAGGATCTATGTTTAAAGAGTGAGCAGAGATTACTTCTGTAGTCGTCCAATAATTGACAGATTTTATCCATCTTTTATAGAAGATATCAGCATCACTTCCTGTCCCCAAGTAATCAGTATAATCCCCCCAAGAAACGTGAATATTATCCTCTGAATCAGCAGTTATGTGCGGATAAAAAGAGTCAGCAGTACTCTCTGTAGAAATTACATCAATAGAAGACCACTGAAATGTTTCAGAGTCTAATACCGAATAGAATAAATCACCATCAATTCCTGAACCTTGATAATTGGTAAAATCAAACCAAACTGAATGAACATTGTCTTCTGAATCTATACAAATTGAAGGACCTAATGAAATTGAATCACTGAAATACGAAAGTACTAGAGTAGATGTCCAGCTCCCAGTGTTAGCATCTTTTCTTTTGTAGAAAACATCATCATCTAACCCTGAACCATCATAGTTAGAGATATCTTTCCAGATGGTATGAACATTTCCCCCAGTATCAACTACAATATCAGGTTGTACTGAATCATCTATGCTTTCTGTTGAGACTACCTCAGTAGCTGACCATGTTTTAGTTACTATGTTATACCACTTGTAAAAAATATCTACATCCAAACCACAACTAAGATAGTCTGATCTATCTTCCCATAAAGTATGGATATTTCCTTGAATATCTACAAAGACTTGAGGTTCATAGGAAAGGTCATTGCTTTCAGATGAGATTAAATCTAAATCTGTCCAAAACCAATTAGATCTGTCAATTAAATCTAATCTTATATCATAAGTGGAATCACTAGCTAGAATCATTTTGTGGTTGTTAATATTAATAAATGATAGAGTAATAACGAAGCAAAATACCAAACCAAATTTTAGATTTCTTGATTTATGCCTGAACATAATGATGATTCCAAATGACAATTAGCTTCTACATTATTAAATTATTCTTCAAGTAAATTCATTTTTGGAAAGCTTAACTTTTCTTAGAATATGGTGATTTCTTTTTTATTACTGTTTTAATAAGTGGACGAAACAGAGTTATGAAGAAAATGAGAATTCTTTTTCCACTTTTGAACTCATTCAAAAAATCTTCAAATGAGTGTTTCTGGTAATTTAGAATACTTTGAGATTCAGCAGTATCCATCCAGCATGTATAATACCAATCATCATCAGATAAAGCTATTTTAGAGATATTTTCAGGGAATTTTCCTAATCCAATAATTTTGAAATACTGACCAATAAATTCTTTATTCCTAAACTGATTGTTCTTTCCACCGCCAACTATGAAATATCTGTTTACTAGAGCAATATCAACAGATCGAGCTATCGCTAACCCTGCATCATAAGTATGTAAAAATTCTATCTTTTGTTCAAGAGGTATTGAATATAAAGGCTCAAGCTTAATATTGCTTTTTAAATCGAGAGCTGGAACAGCTGTAAGTCTCAAGATTATCCAGGGCAAACCGCTGGTTTCAATAACCTTCTCAACTTCAACTTTTGTTTTGGAATAAACATCTGTTGGATTTACTGGAGTTTCTAGTGTTATTGGGGGTGAATCAGGATGTTTGGGACCATATACTGTAACTGAACTAACGTAGATGATTCTAGGAGATAATTTTTGTTTTTTTACCTCTTCAATTATGTTTCTGGTTCCTTGGACATTAACCTTGAATGCATAATCTGGTAGTCTTTCTGATAGTGGGGGGGTAATTGCGACTAGATGTATGATACAATCTTGATTTTTAACTGCTAAAGCGATACTAGCAGTATCTAATATATTCCCCCAAACAACTGAAAGCTTATGATTTTTGGAAAGTTTTCGATAAACTTTCTTATTTCGTCTATTTGGCAGATCAAAACAAGTAATCGTATGGTTTGAACTAAATAATTCCTTTAATGTACTTAATCCAAGATTCCCAAAAGCTCCAGTTATTAGGACATTCACAAATACAAATCCCTTAATCACTTAACAATTTTGTGAATCACTACTTTAAGCAACGTTAAAATAATAAATAAAAAAAAAGAGATTTAACTCTTCTTTTTAATTCGCTTCTTATAAACGACAATAACTAAGGCTATTAATACAGGTAAAAAGAACAAACTTGCCAATCTTATAAGTTCTTCATCTAAAGGATAAGGATCTTCATTATCAGCTAAACCTGCTATTGGTACAATAGAATCTTTAGAACTCCAATTATCCCAGTAGTTGCCCTGTTCAGAAGATGCTTCATAAAACAAGTTATTCACCCCATCATCCCTTGCTTGCATCACCGCGCCACCACAATTATTGATAAATTTATTGTGATGTACAATATTATCATTAGTATCAGAGAGCAAATAGACTCCATACTCTAAATTATCTGCAAAAGTGTTATAGCTTATATCGCATGAGTTGGTATTTTCCAAATATAAACCATAATTATTATTTATACAGGTATTGTTGGTTAAAGTGATTTCAAAAGAGTCAATTAAATATATCCCTATACCAAAAACATCAATATTGTCTTCAACAACACAATTTTTGACAGTGATTTGAGATGTTTCTCCTATTACAATGCCATATAATTTGTTTTTCTTACATGTAACGCCTGAAATTTCACCGGTTCCAGGGTCAACTATAGTTATACCTATAGCTGTAAACCATGCATCAACATAACAGTTTTGAATAACAAAATAGTCTGTTGTATTCCGAACGATTATCCCAGCAGTATTAATAGTAGTAATATTATAATTCTCTATTCTATATGGATCAAGTTCAGTCCCTGAACCAGGTAATGAATAATCACTGAAATTAGCGTTATTATAAATTAAAATCGGTTCATGCGGTGTTAAAGTGGATTCTAATTGTGTTTGAAAAGTGTTAACATTTGCAGCTTGAGTACCCAGAAGTACTGATGAAATTAAACTAAATGTCAGCAAAAATACAATTATTGTAAGTAATGGTCTTTTTTTCTCATTTCTCATATGAATCGTAAAATGTTCTTTTATAAATTTATAAATTTATGGTAAGCTAAAATTGAGATTGCCCCTTTGAGCCTAATCTTTCAACAATTTTGTGAAAAGGCACCTTGAATATATGTTAGTAACCTATATAAGTGCATGTTGTTGCACACCCGTAGAGAATACTTTGTTTTCCAAAATGTTTACCATGTTGTCGTTACAACAGATGAGATATCAAAACTTTGTAAGCGATGTGAATGGAAGTTAATGAAAGAGAAGAAGCAGAGAGGATAAAGCTAACCATCCAAAGTTACGTGGAAGGTGTTGCAGAATTTAATTTTGAGAAAGCAGAAAACTCTTGGCATACCCGAGGAGTGAAAATCTACTATGATTCAGATTCTGATTCTCTAAAAACAATTACTATGCTGCAATCTAGACCTTCGTCTAAACCTTCAATAGCTATAAAACAAACAGCTGAAATTGAGAGTTTGGATATATTTGGTCAAGCAGCTTGTGTGAAACTAAAATGGTCAGTGGAAAGAGAAGAGAAGAAGAGAATTTGTGTTGATTATGTTTCTCTAATTAAGATTAAGAAAGATTGGAAAATTGTTTCAAAGATTTCTGATGTTAAAAGTGCGTAATATGAAAAGGAGGTATTATATGTTTAAAGGCGAAACCCATGAAATTGAAAGTATAGAAAAAACTATTCAGTTATATGAAGAGGCTTTTAATGAATGGGATATAAGTAAATTGGTTAGAGCATTTCATTCCGATTCAATGGTATATTGGTTTATACCTGAGAGTAACAGATTCTATAATGGTCTTTGTTATAGATGGATTGAAGATTTTATCAAAAACCAAGTAGAAGAACCTGAAGTCAATTATTATGTTAATATTGAAAGAATAACTCAATACGGAACTGTAGCTTTTGCAAGAGTTCGTTTTCTTATAGAAGACCCTCAAGATTACAGAGATACAACTGATTATATTACATTAATGAAGTTTGATTCTCAATGGAAGATTGTCAACAAATCTGGACACACAATTCCCCTTAAACAAGAGGAATTAGTTAGAAGAATCAACGGGGATATTTCTTTACCCTCCAACGATTCTGATGAAATAGAGAAGATTACAGAGAATCTGGAAATCTATGCTCAAGCATTTCATGATTGGGATATGGAAAAAATCAAACAAACGTTTCATCCCTCTATGAGATTGAATTCAGTTGATCAAGAAACTCATCAATTTAAGAATCAGTTCCTACCATATGCAGTATGGGGAGAGGTCTTAGAAAATCATAAAACTGAAGGTATCACCTTTGAAACAGAGATCAAGCAAATTGATCAGAGAGGAACAGCAGCAATAGCAGTTATGTATTGGAAGGCTACTACTCCAAAGGGAACAGGACACACAACAGATTTCTTAACTTTGCTTAAAATTGAAGATAGTTGGAAGATTGTAAACAAATCTTGCCACTTCTATTTCATCGAGAGATAAATGAGTTCTTTCAACATTTTTTAGGTTACCTCAAGAGTAATTTTAAAAACCAG
>JAGLXK010000284.1 GCA_023132955.1 Candidatus Heimdallarchaeota archaeon | reverse complement strand
TATGGTCTTGTTTTATGGCAAGTTCTTAGGTTAGCGATTCTTTTAAACCAATAGAACCCAATCATGGTAATTAAATCCAATAATTAGAACCAAAAAGACAACTTGCAAAAAAAACCAGTTTAATAATTAGAATGAAGGCTCTGAAATCAAAATGAATAATTAAAATGAAAACCCACAAACTTTATTAACAAGTTAGGCAACTTTTTCTTGCTTCCACTAGCATGCTAAATGTATAAAGTGGAATTTTGAAAAGGTGAAAAAAACAATGAACAAAAAAGCAATTTTGGGTGTAGGCCTTGTTGTCTTATTTGGATTATCCATGGCAATAGGTCAAACACAAGCTCAGGAAACTGAGTTGCAAGAAGTTTTTTCAATTAACTTGTTATCACCCAATACAAGCGCAGCTCGAAATCAATGGTCATTATTGATGGAGAACCAATTACCAAAAATTGGTATTGGTATAGATTTCCATGAATCAACTGGTTGGGGTAACATTGCCCCCCGTACATGGGCATATCCATTAATTGACTTTGATTACATTCCAACATATGCAGAAGGTGGTTATGATATCCTTTTTGTTGGGTGGAGTTGGGGTCTTGATTGGGATCCAACAGGTCTATTTGACTCTCCAAGTTTACCACCATTTGGTGATAACTTCTACCAATACGTGAATCCAGCATATGATGCCAAATTAACTCAATATTTAACAGAGTTAGATCAACCAACTCAACTTGGTTATGCTAAAGAAATGCAAGCTATGCTCTATGAAGACTTACCAGCTGTCGTTCTTATCTATCCAAAGTCACTCTTTGGTTTCAAAGAAGGACTTACTGGAATTGATGGACTTCTATTAGGTGCAGGTTCATCAAGATATGAATTCTGGGATGATCCAGCTGACCATATAATTAAATACGCTATTCCTGCAGATCTAAAAGAATACAACATATACGCTCAATCATCATTCTATGATGCTCAATGGATGCAAGGAGTTTATGGAAGTCTCTATGCAAGAGCACAAATTACAAATCTCTGGGAACCAATGATCGCATTAGATTTTCCAGTTTTCAGCTCTGATAATAAGAACATAACAGTTGATTTAGATCCTAACGCTAAATTTAGCAGTGGTGAAACTGTTCTTGCTGAAGATTTCGTATATACTATGCAACTTCACTTGACTCCAGATGTTGGCTCACTATCATATAGTTATTACAATACTTGGTTTGCTGATAATAGTTCAATATACGCTGTTGATGCCGATACAGTTCAATTCAACATGACTGACGTAAACGCGTTTGCTTTAGGAACAATCTCCTATGGTATTGTTGACAAAAGTGTTGTCGAACCAGCAATAGGCACATATGGTTATTCCATCTTCAACGAAGTACCATTAACTGGTGATGTCTTAGATTCTCTAGTCCTATCTTGTGGTCCATTCGTTCTAAATACATATGATCCAGTCACTAGCACTGTAATGCTTGTTCCAAACACACATTATGCAGATCTAGCCGGTTATGATGCTCCTCTGTTAGATGCATGGTATATGACTTTCGTCTCTGGTAAAGATACAGCAGTAGCAGAATTGATCGCAGGAACTATAGATATTGTGGATGCACAATACTACCCAGTTGTAGCAGATTTCGCAGAACCTGGTGTTGAAGGTGTTCTTGTAAGTGATCCATCTCATCAAGAAATGGCTATCAACTTGAAACATCCTGTATTTGGAACTGGTGAGTTAACCCCTGTAGGAACTCCTGCAGCAGCTAAAGCAATCCGTAAAGCAATCAGCCACTCCGTACCACGTGACGTTATTGTAGCAGAAATTCTAGAAGGTCTTGGTGCACCTGGTGTAACTTCATGTCCTATTGTATCAGTAGCATTTGATCCAACACTAGAACCATACTCATATGATCTTGATCTCGCAATCGAATACATGGAAGATGCTGGTTTTGAGGTATATACAACACCTACAACACCAACCACAACTGGAATTGC
>JAGLXK010000283.1 GCA_023132955.1 Candidatus Heimdallarchaeota archaeon | reverse complement strand
CTAAATCTATTTTATCTGCTAAGTCAATGTTTTGCCATCTCATATCTTTTATATCAGGTAATGCATAAACAATATCGATAAAATTTTTGCATCCAGCTAAACTAATGCCTTTACAGATACCCAAAGAGCTTTCAAATAATAGTCTATATTGTTCATATTGTTCTTTCATTGATAATAGCTTATCAAATCCTTTCTTGGTTAGAGAATAATCTTCATGGGTTTTATTATAGAATTCTTCTGAATAGATAATTTCAACATAACCTTCTAGAACAAGACTTTCAAGAGCTCTTTGAATTATCTCCGAATAAGGACCTCTCTTGTAGAAATAGAAATTTAGCTTCTGTATTATTATTTCTGTGATTGAACTTGCATATAAAGTCAGAAAAATAACTTTTTGAATCTCAAAACGATTTAATGATTCTTTCAAACAGGTATTAGTAGCTCCTAGAGAAATTAGAACAAGAGGTCTAGAACGATAGAATACATCTATTTCAGGCATTTTAATTCAACTCTAGCTTTTCTGTTGCATAATCTGTTAGTGGAAATATAGTAGTGTTTTCTAATATCTTGAGATTTTGGATAAAAGGAGATTCTAGTCTATTTGCCGTTAATATAACTGTAGAATATGAAATCAATAAAGAAAACAACTTATTGATTAAATTTAAGTGCTTATCATCAACATACCTGTCAAAGGTTTCAATTAAAAATATTCCATTAGATTTCTTCTCAGTCGAAAATACCTTAAATATTGTTATTCGAAAGATAAAATCTAAAAATGCATTTTCACTATCACTAACTTTTAGTTTTTTAATGTTTTTATATTGTGCTTCAAATCCATAAAAATTGTATCTTCTCCTTTCTTTTGGAAACTGTTTGTAGCATATACTCCAATCATCCAACAAGTAATCTTTGCACATATTGTTAAACTGCTTTTCAATTTCTGTAATCGTGTTTTCAGTGCTTTTTCTCTCACTTTGTTGAAGTAACTCAATTTCATTTCGTGTATTTTCTTCTTTTAAAAGGAAAACCTTCATCTCTTCATCAATAGATTTGAGTTGATCTAAAAAGACAGAAAGAGATAAAATATTTTTTTCGTCTTCTTCTTGATTAATTGGGGAACTCTCTTTCTTGTGAAATGACAGAGATAATAAACTCTCTTCTATCTCTCTTTCATACTTAATTACTGAAGAATTAACTTGTTTAATTTCATCTCTTATGATTTTTATCTGATTTGTATAGTGAGATATCTCTTTTTGTAAATTGGTTTTCTCAAAATTGTTTTCAGCTGTTTCTTCTTCCTTCACCAAAACCGAATTACAAACAATACAATTACTATCAGTTATTAAATCAATAGCTAACTCCTTATTAACTAAGTTTTCGCAAACCAAACAAAAACCATTTCTTAATTGATTTTGGATTATCCTAAGATAATCTCTAGGTTTTAACACTTCCTTTGCTAATTTTGTTTCTTGAATGAAATATTGTTCT
>JAGLXK010000282.1 GCA_023132955.1 Candidatus Heimdallarchaeota archaeon | reverse complement strand
TGGTTAAGCGCGGTAATTTCAGTGACAACTCAAACAGATATAGATGGGCAGAAAGTTGGTCTAACAGCTTTTAAGGCACACCCTTCACTTAAATGGTGTACAGTTGTGGATGAAGATATAGATATATGTGATATCAAAGCAGTTGAATGGGCAAGAATTACCAGAGCCGGGACCAATGATATAACCATACTTGAAAATATGAGAGGATCATCACTTGATCCTTCACGCAATAGAGCTGGCAATACTTCAATAAAAGTAATAGTAGATGCAACAAAGAAAAGAGGGAAAACGGGATATGAGAGAGCAATACCATTTTAGAAGAAAAGAAAAAAACAAGCGAATTGCATAAGTTGTGGAAATCTTACCACGTAAATTATTTATTGTGTGGTAAGATTCTCGAGAATTATGTTTTTACGTACTAGTGTGATTGAAAAAAATATTTAAAGAAAACATAGTGATGTTCTTCAGAGGATTAATTATGAATTTAATGAATAACTTAGCTAATTCCGATCCAGAAGTTGCTGATATGCTTCTAAGAGAATTAAAGCGACAGGAAGAAGGCATAGAGCTTATTCCTTCTGAAAATTACACTTATCGATCTGTTCTTCAGGCTATGGGGAGTGTTTTCACCAACAAATACTCCGAAGGTTACCCTAAGAAAAGGTACTATGGTGGAAATGAAATTGTAGATGAAGTTGAAATTCTAGCTATAGAACGCGCCATGGAGCTCTTTGGATGCGAACATGTTAATGTTCAACCGTATTCTGGCTCTCCAGCTAATCAAGCTGTTTTCTTTGCTTTACTAAATCTAAAAGATAAATTCCTAGGTTTCAGTCTTACATCAGGGGGTCATCTTACTCATGGAAGTCATGTAAACTTCTCTGGTAAGAATTATGCTTGTGTTAGCTATGATGTTGATAAAGAGACAGAAGTGCTAGATATGGCAGTTATCCATGAACTAGCTAGAAAAGAAAAACCCAAAATGATTATATCTGGTTTAACCGCATATCCTAGAAAAATAGACTTTAAGGCTTTCCAAGAAATCGCAGAAGAAGTTGACGCATACCAACTTGCAGATATTTCTCATATTGCAGGTTTAGTTGTAGGTGGAGTACATGAAAGCCCTGTTCCTTATGCTGATGTTGTAACAACTACAACTCACAAAAGTCTTAGAGGACCACGTGGTGCAATTATAATGTGTAAAACTGAAGATAGATTACATGATATTCACCACCCAAATAAAAAAACAAAAGCAGGAGAACCATTTAGTTTGGCTCGATTAATAGACTCTGCAGTATTTCCTGGATTACAGGGGGGGCCCCATGATCATTCTACCGCAGCAAGAGCTGTTGCATTTGCTGAGGCTCTTAAACCTGAGTTTAAAGATTATGCAAAGCAAATTGTCAATAATGCCAAAACATTGGCTGATGAATTAATGTCCCTTGGCATAAAACTTGTTACAAATGGAACCGACAATCATCTGATTCTCATTGATTTGCGACCTGAAGATTTAACCGGAAAAGGTGGTCCTATTCAAAATGCTCTGGATGAAGCAGGCATAACAGTGAATAAGAATACAGTTCCATATGAACCTTCAAGTCCCTTTCATCCTTCTGGACTTAGATTAGGTACACCAGCTATAGCTTCTAGAGGAATGAAAGAACCCGAAATGAAAGTAATTGCAGAAGGCATTGCTAAAGTTATAAAAGCCAAGGGTGATGCAGAAGTAAGTAAGCAAGTTCGAAAAGATATTCTCGAACTTACAAAGCAATTCCCACTATATCCTGGTATGTCGATATTGAAGTAATTTCAAAAAAGGAATATCTTCCCTTTACTATTTTTTATCTTTTTCTTCAAAAAGAATCTTTTCTGTTTGCTGCATTATTTTCAAAATAAGTTCATTTGATGCTTCTTTCAGACTTAGAGATAACAAAATCAATTTCTGAGTCCGAGAAGCAAACCTTTCTCCCAACATTCTTACAAAATGTGTATCTGATGAACCAGTAACATAAAGAGTTGATGCTTGCATAATGTCAGTACCTGGTACTGATATTGCTAAGGTTCCAAGCCTTGGAGTTTCCTCGTATATAAATATTGAAACTGCATTTTCCAAAAAAACTGCAGTTATTTGATATTGTTGCCCATCTATTTCAATCATGGTACAGAGTGTAGGCTTTGTCATTGTTATAGGGTTGATTATCATCATCTAAATAGTTTTCTTGAACTAGATACAAGGGTTTTTGTCTCCTTTTGCTTCATAGTCTGCATAATACTCTCGAATACATTTCTGAAGATTAAGGTCATCTTTTGCTTGTTTGAGCTCAAAAGCTAAAAGCAGGTTGCTTGCTAGCATACAAACGGTAGCTGGTCCACTTCCACCCGGAACAGGGGAAATATAAGCGACATCATCTTTTAAGTCGTCAAAGTCTACATCTCCCATCAGTTTGCCATCCTCGAAGTTAACGCCTACATCTATAAGCACAACATCTTCTTTCACCATACCTTTTCGAATAAGATGGGGGCGACCTACAGCTGCAACAAGAATATCTGCCTCACGAGTATATTTCTCAAGTGGTTTTGATCTTGAATGACATATTGTTACAGTTGCATGTTCTCGTAAAAGAAGGTGAGCTACCGGTTTTCCAACTATCATACTTCTTCCAACAACTACAGCATGTTTTCCGTGTAATGGTATTTTATAGTGTTTCAATAACGCAAGAACACCTAAAGCTGTTGCAGGAATTAAATTAGGGCTAGATTTTGTCCAAGCATGAACATTGCCAGGAGATAAACCTTCAATGTCTTTATTTAGAGAGATACTTTCTATGACTTTATCTTCATCCATATGTTTAGGTAAAGGCAATTGAACAAGTATTCCATTGATACTATCATCATTATTTTGTTTATCAATTATTTCTAAAAGTTCCTCCTCTGTTGTTTCTTCAGGAAGCTGAAGAACATCAGATTTAACACAAAGATTTGCAAAAAACTTCTCTCTTATTCTACGATAAGACTCTGAAGCAGGATCTTTACCCACAAGTATGGTAGATAATTTTGGTGTTTTATTGTATTTTCCTTTGATAACTTCACAACGAGGTTTGAGTACTTTATCTGTATACTCTTGTGAAAACTTTCTTCCATCAATTATCATGAATATCACTATACTATATTTTCATGTTCTTGATTAATAGTTTTTTAAGCTCCTAATAAATTATGAGGATTTACAGATTTCCTTTTCAAATGACCAAACGCACCTAGAACAGAATCTTAGCTTTGTAACTGGTTTGGAATCAATAAGTTTTTATCAAATACTAAAAGCCTTGTTGTAAAGTCACGTGACTAGTGTAGAGATTCTACGTTTTTGGGAGAAAAAAATAATGAGCTCAGATAGCTATAAAACTATAAAGGGCATCCGTTTTGGCCTACTTAACCCCAATACAGTTCGCAAATTGTCGGTTGAACGTATTATTACTCCTGACACCTACGATGCAGATGGTACTCCTGTTGCCACTGGTTTGATGGATGGATCCTTGGGAACCATTGATCCTGGTCAACGCTGTAAAACTTGTGGAGCTAGAGTAGGGAGTTGTCCTGGTCATTTTGGTCATATTGAACTTTCTCGCCCTGTTATTCATGTTGGTTATAACAAACTTATCTATAAGGTTCTTAGGGCTACATGTCGTGCTTGTCACAGAATTCTCCTTGAACCCGTTGAAATCAAGGAAATTATTGACAAAATGGACGAGTATGAGGACCAATGGGGTGTTCCTGATTATGATCTTATTGAAGAAGTACTGAAAAAAGCTGCTAAAAAGACTTCTTGTTCTTATTGTGAAGAAGAACAAAACAAAATCAGACTTGAAAAACCGACAACTTATTATGAAGAGGTAGAAACAGAAACTGGTCAGAAACAGACTAATAAACTTTCTCCGTCGGATATTCATAGTTGGTTTGAAGATATTGGTCAAAGTAATGAGGGTACTGAAGATAGCGGCAAAGGTGAAGATACTAGAGATAAAAATGCTGCTAAAGATGATTGCAGACTATTAGGAATTAATCCACAATTTGCTCGTCCCGAATGGATGATACTGAAGGTTTTACCAGTACCTCCTGTAAGCGTTCGTCCAAGCATAACCTTAGAAAATGGTATTAGGTCAGAAGATGATCTTACACACAAACTAGTTGATATTATTAGAATTAACCAGAGGTTGCTTGAAAACCGAGAAGCTGGTGCTCCTCAATTAATTGTGGAGGATTTATGGGAGCTTCTACAATACCATGTTAGTACATATTTCGATAATGAAATAAGCGGCATTCCTCCAGCAAGACACCGAAGTGGAAGAGCTTTAAGAACACTTACCCAACGGTTGAAGGGTAAAGAAGGTCGTTTCAGAGCAAATCTTAGTGGAAAGAGAGTAGATTTCAGTGCAAGAACTGTAATCAGTCCAGATCCATTGTTGAGCATTAATGAGGTGGGAGTCCCGAGAGACATTTCTGAAATTCTTACTGTTCCCGAAAGAGTAACTGAATGGAACATTGAGGAAATGAAAGAACTTGTTATGAAAGGCCCCCGCAATTTCCCAGGTGTCAATTATATTATCAGACCCGATGGAAGAAGGGTTGATCTACGGTATGCTAGAAACTTGCAAGCTGTTGCAGATTCTCTTCAACCCGAATTTATAATTGAGAGACATCTTCGTGATGGTGATGTCGTTCTCTTCAATCGACAGCCAAGCCTTCATAGAATGAGCATTATGGCTCATGAAGTCAAAGTTGTTCCATATAAGACCTTTAGATTAACATTACCTGTTTGTAGACCTTACAATGCAGATTTTGATGGAGATGAAATGAATCTTCATGTCCCTCAAAGTGAAGAAGCGCAAGCTGAAGCTAGAATCCTGATGAGGGTTCAAGAACAAATAAGCACCCCAAGATATGGTGGGCCCATTATTGGTGCCATCCAAGACTTCATTACTAGTGCCTATTTCTTAACTCGTAAAACAGGTATTTATACCAAAAGTGAAGCAGCTCAATTAATTACTGCTGCTGGATTAGAAAATTTACCAAAAGCTGATACAAAAGGACCAAAAGGAGAGCCAATGTGGAGTGGAAAAACATTATTTAGTGCTTTACTCCCTGATGATTTTAACTTCACTATGTTCAACAATTTATGTGAAAAACATGATACTTGTAAGAAAATTAAATGCTCTGTAGAAGGGTATATTCTAATAAGAGATGGTGTTCTGGTCTCAGGTATTATTGATAAAAAGGCTTTTGGTGCAGAAGTTCCTGATAGTGTGCTTCATCGTATTCTAAAGGAATATGGTGCAGATAGAACAAGGACATTCTTAGATAGCGTTACTAGAATGTTAATTACTAACATTACACTCAGGGGTTTTAGTATGGGTGCCAGTGATATTGACATCCCTCCTGAAGCTGATAAACAAATCGAAGAAATTTTAACAGTTGCTAAAAAGAACGTTCTCAAAATAATCAAGCAGTATGAAGATGGAACTCTTGAACGACAAGCAGGTCGAACTGAAGGAGAAACTTTGGAAGCAAGAATCATGGAAATACTCGCAAACGCAAGAACTGACTGTTCTAATGTTAGTGCAGAGTACTTAGATGATGATAATGAAGCTTTAATTATGGCAAGAACTGGTGCTAGAGGGAACATGTTAAATCTGGGACAGATGAGTGCTTGTGTAGGTCAACAAGCTGTTCGTGGACAGAGGATTCAGAGAGGATATAAAGATAGAGTACTTCCTTTCTTCAAGCAAGGAGATCTTTCAGCTGAAGCTCATGGTTTTGTTGACAGTAGTTTCAGAACAGGATTGAATCCTATTGAATTCTTTATGCATGCAGCTGGTGGAAGGGAAGGGCTTGTTGATACAGCTGTTCGTACATCTCAAAGCGGTTACATGCAACGAAGACTTGTAAATGCACTTCAAGATATTTCTTCTTGTTATGACAAAACAGTCCGAAATGCAGCAGGAGAAATAGTTCAATTCCTTTATGGGGAAGATAATGTAGATCCAGCAAAAAGTGATCATGGAAAAGCAGTTAACGTTTCTATCATCATTAACAAGATTCTTGAAACCCATCCAGAGGAAGCAGAGGAGGAATAACAATGGCACAATTTTTAACTACAAATCAAATAAAACTTCGTTTGGAAACCTTTCATAAGGATAAATTGGTTCCTGACACTGTCTATGATGAACTGAAAAGTGAACTAAAAGGAAAAAAAACCACTAAAAATCAGTTAGAACAAATTATCAAAGAAATTATCAACAGTTATGAATTTGCTCAAATTGATCCTGGGAGTGCGGTTGGAACCGTTGCTGCTCAATCTATTGGTGAACCTGGAACACAAATGACACTTCAAACATTTCATTATTCTGGTGTTGCTGAAATGTCTGTCTTAAGAGGATTACCTCGTTTAATCGAAATTCTTGATGCACGAAAGAATCCTAGCACACCAACAATGACTATTTACTTAGACGAGCTTACAGAAAAGAGCGAGAATTTAGCAAAACAGGTTGCTAGAAGAATAGAACTTACAACTGTAAACAAAATCGCACACAGCATAACTCATAGTTTTTCTGAAGGAACAGTAAAAATCAAACTTGATGCCCTTTTACTTAAAGACAAAGATACAGAACCACAAACTGTTATGAACAAAATTCAACTACGAAGAAAAGAATGCAAAGTTGAAATAGACCCAGAAGACGAAAATATGATTGTTATTAATCCACTCAAAGAACTAAAATTCAGTGATCTTCCAAAACTTGCTGAAAAAGTACGAGAAATACCAATTAAAGGCATTAAAAATGTAAATCGTGTAGTAGTAATGAAAAGCAAGGAAGGCAAATACTACTTGCAAAGTGAGGGGAGTAATTTCAGTGAATTATTAAGAATTCCTGGTGTTGATCCTACAAGATGTTATACTACTGACATTAATCAAATAGCTGAAACTCTAGGAATTGAAGCTGCTCGAAATGCATTAGTTAAAGAATCCTTATCGGTTATGAAAGAACAAGGATTAGATGTTGATAAGAGACATGTTATGTTGGTATCTGATTTAATGAGCCATACAGGAGAAATTCTTCAAATCGGTCGTCATGGTATTTCTGGTAAGAAAAGCTCAGTTTTTGCACGAGCTGCTTTTGAAGTAACTGTCAAGCATCTTTTGGATGCAGCTGTTCATGGAGAGTATGACCCACTCGAAGGTATAACTGAAAATGTTATTGTTGGGCAAACTATTGCTTTAGGTACTGGAATTGTTGACCTTACTATGAGTGCTAATTACAGAGAATTCAGTGATAAAGAAGATAAATAATCAAACTTTATTGTATCTCTACTTTTTTCTTTTATTCAAGTTAAAACAAGTTAAAAGTAAGTGAACAGAAAGTTTTTATTAAAATCTTATGAGGGAACTTTAACTAATGGTTAATGTTTGAACTATTAAGCAAAAATGTGATATTATGACAGGATCCAAAAGTCCGAAAGGCGAATTCGCTGCAAGAAAACTGAAAAACAAAAGAAAAAAATTCAGATGGAAGGATATGCAGTACAAGCGAAGAATGTTAAGATTAGATAAAAAAACAGATCCACTTGAAGGTAGTCCAGCGGCAAGAGGCATTGTTGTTGAGAAATATGGTGTAGAAAGTAAACAACCAAACTCAGCTTTAAGAAAATGTGTAAGAGTTAGACTTGCTAAGAATGGAAAGCAAGTGGGTGCTTTTGTTCCTCATGACGGTGGGCTCTTATATGTAGATGAACATGATGAAGTAATTGTTTGTAGTATTGGAGGAGCTCAGAAAGGAGCAATGGGAGACATTCCTGGTGTTAAATGGCAGGTTACTCATATTAATGGAGTTGCTATCAAGCAAATTGTTATTGGTAAGAAGCCCAAACCTCAAAGATAGTTCTTTTGATGGATAAATCCATCTCTTCTACTTTTAAATTAACTCATAACTGATTCTATTAGTTTACATTTCTGTATAAGATAGTTTGAAAATGATGACCAAAATCCTTTAAATATATTATATCAATTGAGCTTGTAAGTAAAAAAGAAAAGAATTTTCAAAGGGGATCAAAAAATGTCTGAATATGATATTACACCAGTTAGAGCTAGCCAAATTAAGGAAGGAAATCATATTATTCAAAACGATGAAGTTTTTCTCGTTCGTTCAATTGAAAAATCAAAAAGTGGCAAACATGGTCACACAAAATGTAGAATGAAAATAGAAAATATATTTACAGGAAGTAAAACAGAAATTTCTATTCCAGGTGACTTAAAGCTACAATCTCCAATCATTGATAAAAGAAATGCTCAAGTCATATCCGTTGGTGGCGACAGTGCACAAATGATGGATCTTGAAACTTATGAAACATTTGAAACTGCGCTACCAAGTGAAGAAGAGATGAAGGCTCAAATTAAGGAAGGAGCTGAAGTTGAATACTGGAAAGCAATTGGAAAAAGCAAAATCATGCGAATAAAGAGTTCTGGATAGAATATTATTATTTTTCCTAATCAATCCTTTTTTGAAAAACTTCAATTTCAGAATTCTCTTTCTAAACTAAAATTTATTAATTGTTACAAAGGATGATATAACATTCGGGCCGATAGATCAGCCTGGTAGATCGCTTCGTTCGCAATGAAGTAGCCTCGGGTTCAAATCCCGGTCGGTCCACCAGCAAGTTTAGATTCTATAATCTAAACAGGTATTTTATGGTTTGAGTTAACCGAATATTGTTCCTAAAGGCGCCTAATCGAATTTTGTCGCTATTCTATTAATAAGCAAAAAGATTAAAAGGTTGTAATATTAATTAAGCAATAAGTATATTGAGGAATTCCTATGACAAAGGTGCTGAATTTTACACGTACAATTCGAGATCCTATATACGATGAAGTACGTATGACAGAAATCGAGAATAAAATTATAGACACTCCCATCTTTCAAAGATTAAGATGGATCAGCCAATTATCAGGTGTTAGACAAGTTTATCCTTCAGCTATACATTCCAGATTTACCCATAGTGTTGGTGTCATGCACTTAGCAGGTAAATATGCTGAAGAAGTTTTTAGAGAAGATGACGATGTAGTGGAAAAAACTCAACTAGCACGTTTAGCAGGACTCTTACATGACATAGGTCATGGTCCGTTTAGCCACACATATGATGATGTTGTCTTTAAAAGAGTATATCCAAACGCACCTCATGGACATGATGTCCATCGAGACAAAATGGTTAACTCTGAGTTTCTAAAGCCCCTTATTGAAGAATTTATCGCCCCGGAAGAACTCATGAAAGTCTGGGATGGAGAAAGTTATATTATGCACCCCCTGATTCAAGGAGCACTTGGTGCAGATAGATTGGATTTTATGCTCAGAGATTCTTTCTTTGCAGGTACATTGCATTTTGGTATAATAGCTGTTAATCGAATTATTAACAATACAACGATTCAAAAACACCTCAGTAAAGATGCAATTCACTATAATTGGAAATGTTTAGATGACATCTATTCATCCCTCATTGGAAGATTTTTCGAATACAAAAATGTGTATTTCCACAAAACTGCTAGAGCAGCAGATATAACGATTCATGAAATGTTAAGAGAAGCTTGTGAACCATTGAATCTCATAGAACGAACAAATGATTTGGCGGCATATACCTACTTAAACGAATATACTCTTGTTGGTGAAATATTCTCAAAAGATTCAGAGAAGCTTGCAAAAGCAAAATCACTTGTTAAAGATTTGTTTGATCGTAGGCTCTATAAAGCTGTTTGGGAAAAGATTATTGATGAATCAACAGCTGAGAATTTAGGTGTTAGTGTTGAAGATTTATGCAATATAACTTCTCAAGAATCATTCATCAAGAAAATCAAAAGCCACACAGAAGAAAAGAACATTTCTTTGGAATTTGATATGAAAATTGATTCTACTTACAAACTATCAACAATTAATGAACAAGAATTTCAAGCATCAAATATCTATATTTATGATCCTTATGAGAAAATTCGTCCTGGCTCAAAATCATTCACACTTAATGAGGCTTTGAACACAACCTCCTATATTACAACTTTCGCTGGTCCAAGAGCCTATAGGTCTCTTTTTACACTTGTAAGAGTTTATGCTCACCCAAATGATGCTGAAACAATTAAGAAAATCTGGAAGAAAATAAGACCTAAAACATTAGCTAAAGACAAAGATGTTTCATTGACTTCATATTAACTAATTTCAATAACCAATTCCAATATTTTTTGTTGAGAACAGCTTTTGTGCATCTTTCACAATTTGCATTCCAGAATCATATTCCGCTAAAGCATTTTCTAGATGTTTTGTTACTTCATTTAGATCATTATTAGGTATTTTGTCCGAATCTTCGGCTAATGCATACATTCCATCATTTGTAAATCTAACAGTTTTATTTTTACATAAATCTTGTATATGAGATGAAACTGTTTCAGAAATAACTGAATATCCGTTAAAGTACCAGTCTACTATTTTCAATGTCTCATCTTCATTAGATATCAGAAATAAGCCACTATGGATTGATTCTTCATGTTTCGGAAAAAACCTTTCTACAAAACTTGCTATATAAGAAGAAATCTTTTTGTTGGGGTCCCCCATAATTATAACCTTTATCGTACAACTGAAAAGCTTCTGTAATACTGAAGCTTTTTATCGAATTCTTCAAACAAATTATGAAAAAAAATTATGTTTGTTTTCTAACATCATATCAGACCGTTTTGTCTTATGATTCTATGAAGTTAAAATCATGAAATCTTGTATTATGCTAGTATTGTTCCATAAATTTTTGCTTTCAGTTTGTCTTTAACTAGAACATCAGTAACTGTTAAGTGAAGGATATTATATTCATTTAGTAGTTTTTTTGAGATATCATCTATGACATCTGCCACGGCTATACAGAGAAAATGGTTTCTCAAACCTGCAATAGAACTCAAATTTTCAATTATCCTGTAAGCATGGTCTTGGGTCATTATATCTTTGAAAAACTTCACAAAAACATACGAAGAACCTTTTCGCAATACTAAATCAAAGTTTTCTTCAAATATCAAAGATTCTTTGAACTCAAATTCCTTGAAAATTTTACTGATTCTAACTTTCAAATATTCAGCATCAAAAACTGGATTCACTGTTCTTGGAACAGGTATTGTAAGATCATCGATTCTACTTGGGGCATATTTCTCTACCTCTTTTTTGGGTATCGGTTCTGAGCTAATGATTTTTGGTGTTTCAAGATTCCTACTACGAATACTCTGGTATGGTTTCTTAGAATTTGGGAAGGGAAGAGAAACTACTTTATTTGGTTTTTGTTCTGGAATCTGGATTTGTTTCACACTTTCCTTTCTTTGTTCTATTATTTCATTTTTGGATACTGTATGATGTACTTCTATTCTAAGTGGGGGAAATAATCTGTTAATATTCAGCAAATCTTTAATGAAACCAGTAATCTTAATCCATGGGACAAAGAATTGAAAATTTGTTTTATGTTTTACAATATCACGTTTTGAAACAAAGAGAAGCTGTCCATCTAATCTAACGGTAGTTGCTTTAAGATATCTTAAAAGAATAGCCTTTTTTCCCTTTATTGAATTCTTATCGTGACTTCTTGCAATAAAAAGAATTCCTAGAAATGGAACATTTCTTTGATTTTTTTCTCTCGAAACAAATTGTGAAATATTGACAGAAAATGCTTCTGCTTCAACTAAATCCTTCGTAAACTGTGTAAATCTCTTAACTATTGTATCTGCTTCTAAGTCTAAGCTAACCAGTTGACATGCTAGTACGTATTGCTTTGATTTATCACTGTGAGTAAAAGTCAAAACTTTGTCATCTTGTTCTATTCTTTGAATGTCTGAGATAAAGAAATTATCTGTATTTTCTTCAATTCTTAGTGAGTAAGTTGACATTAAATGTTTCAACATCTTTTCTAGTTTTTCTTTATTTGTTGATACTTGATCAAAATTGTAAACAATCAAATATTGCTTTTTTTTTGCTATCCATATTGAATACATTAGTCCCTTTGAGTTCAGCTCATTAATTAGATTGGATATCTTTACTCCCATTTCAAAGCTAGACAACTCAAATAAGATAACATTGTCTTTATAATTTCGATTCAAATTCGTTTCATTTCCTTCACTAGCAGAAAAGATAGGACTCATATGACATCTACTCACTCTCTTGAACAATCTGTGTAATCAATATTCTAGTTGTAAGAAGTTATTTAAGCACAAGAATTCTTAAACATTATAGAATTCCTTTAGATAACTTCATCTAATAATCTGTGCCAAAAAGGACCGCTATAGACGAGATTGTATCTCCAAGACCAACTAATTTTCGAGAGTTTTTTACCAATATTGTAGGTATCCCAATTAAAGAAAAAGAAGCTGTTTCCACTATACCTGTTTTAAATAAATTTCCTTTTACATTAAACTGTGACTCTAAGTATAATTGGAGATTTTTTAGCTCCTCATAACCTTTGGAAGATAAATTTAATTCAACATCATGTATCTCGTGGAAAGAGCCTATAGATCCTTTCTTAGCTTTTAATGCTGCAAAATATGATGACAAAATGAGAGCCTTTTTAGCCATATTAGCTTCTTTATTGTTTATTACTGGAGATAATACAAGGAAATATCCAAGATAATGAAGATGTATTCTTAAATGAGGATACTCGGAAAATAATCCATACAAAAATTGAAATAATGTTGTGGAAGTATTTTTTTTATCAAGTTTTTCTCCTTCTTGTTCCTTCTTTGTGGAAGAGAAAAAAATAAGTTCTTGTTCATTTACACCAATTGAATTTATTAATGGAAACAAATTTTTTTTGACAAAATTTCTTAATTTAGCATTATTAGTTGAAGCAATCTCTAGATGAATATATAAATCAGGATTAACTTTCTTCCACTGTTCAATCATTTTTATTATGGGATTTATTATTTCCTCATAGCTACTCAATTGTTCATTGACAAGGTGAAAACCTGAGATTATAGCTAATGAATATTCACTGATAAAATTTGGACTAAATTCATGAAAACCCTTACTAAATTTAACCATACTATTGACTTCATCATAGGAAACAATAAACCGATTATCTCTTGGAGAGACAAATTTTATTGAATTAACCTCATAATTTCCAGCTTTAAACTCAAAAATATAATGAGAAATAGGTTCATTCTCTGTAAATTCTAATTCTTTAATTTCGCAAATTGAATATGAATTTGCTTTTTCAACAACAGTTAGAAGTGTTGGCTCCAATAAATTAACTAGTTGAGAGTCATATGTAGGTAGACTAAGCAAAACATTTCCAACATCAATATTCTTGAATAAATTAGCGATTATTCCAGCTTGACCGCCAATCTGAATATTCTTAATTTCGAAATTATTTTCAATCCAGTTTGCAATTTCCATTGAAGAGATTACTATTTCTACAGCCTTTCCACCCTTCATAGAATCCAAGAAATAAAGCAAGAAATCCTCAATTGTACTAACTCTAGAAGGAAATTTCATTTTATCTATCGATTCGAGATCAACTCCTTCAGGTAATGCTAAACTTATTGTCTCTGGTGTAATTTCAATTATTTTGTCAATGTTAACATTGAAACCTATTATTGCATTCCTTTTTTTTATAAAACTCTTAGATTCTTGTTCCAAAGTCTTAGAATACTCGTCATGCCAGCTTATCATTGCTGTATCTAATTAGACGATAGTCTTATAAAGGATTTTTCCAAAAAAAATATTGAGTGTGGTAACTTGGACTGGAAATAGCTTCTACTGGTTTTTACTCACAAAACTGCGCAGTAGACTATGGTCCACTTCCATATAATCAAGCTTTTAATTATTGCATTTTATTTAAGAGGTGTAGAAATGAATCAGAATATAGAATCCCATGCAATTGAAAAAAGAGAGGATTATGAGAAAATTCTTTCTGAATTTGGCATTTCTAAGATTGACAAAATACTTCCAAGAATAGGCACAGATAATCTCTTTTTTAGGAGAGGAGTAGTATTTGCACATAGAGATTTCGGTAAAATCTTAGATAGGGTGGAACAGAAGAAATCTTTTGCAATAATCAGTGGTAGGGGGCCCTCTAATGATTTACATTTCGGTCATCTTATACTATACGATTTAATTAGACATTTACAAGATAAATATGAATGTAAATACTTCTTACCCTTTTCAGACGATGAAAAATATGTTTTTCGTAAAGTAAATTCTTTAGAAGAAACCTACAAACTGGCTATACAAAATGCAATTGACATCTTTGCTATAGGTTTTAAACCCGAAAATGTGAACGCATATATTTCGAGTATGACACCAAGAATACATTATCTAGCATTAACGTTTTCTGTAAATCAAACATTTAATGCGGTCAGATCAGCACTTGGGCTAAGTGGAGAGGAAAATACAGGTGTTATTCATTATACAAATATTCAAGCAGCACATATTCTTCATCCAACTACAGATTATGATTTACCTGTAGTTGTTCCTATTGGATTGGATCAGGATGTATTTATAAGATTGACAAGAGATGTTGCGAGAAAGAGAAAAATCACACTTCCAGCGTCTTTATACATAAAATATCTCAAAGGATTAACAGGAGGACCTATGTCTTCATCCGTTGAGGAAACTTGCGTTTTCCTAAGAGATGAACCAAAAACGATTAAGAAGAAAATCATGAATGCTCTTACAGGAGGAAGAACAACTATTAAGGAGCAAAGAGAACTAGGTGCCAATCCCGAAATATGCACAATTTTCGATTGGTTCTCAAAATACTTCGTTGAAGATGATGATGAACTGGATAAGATTGAAGCAGGCTGCAGAGGTGGAGATCTAATCTGCGGACATGATTGCAAACCAAATCTGATTGAAATGGTTCTTAAATATCAAGAAAAGTATAACAGAAGAAAAGAAGAAGTAGTAAAAAATCTAGACAGATATTTCGAGCATGAAATTGATTTATCAGTAATTGAGTAAGAGAGTGGTTTGTTTGTCAGAGCAAAGGTATAAAGGTAACCCATTCAGAAGAGTCAGTTATATACCACCTATAGATGTGATTCTGTCAGTTGCTTTTAAACAAACCAAAAACCTTAGAATCAAATCATCAAAACGACGAATTTCAAGAGAGGAAAAAATAGCAAACTTAGAAAGGGAAAGGATTTCTACTCTTGCAATGGTTATAACAGAAAAATTAGAACGGATTATTAACCAATTTCCATGGATTGAAAGTCTCCACCCATTCTATGGTGAAATTTGCGATCTGATGGGCAATATCGACAAAATAAGGAGAATTTTGGGTCGTTTGGGTGGTATTGAAAACCAGATAAAAGAATTAGAAAGAGACCATATTGCCAGACTAAAAGAAACAAAGCATCCTAACGAAATGGCAGAAATTAGGAATCAATCAAATGGACGAATGGCTTCTCTATTAAAAAAAGCCAAAGGTGATGTCAATTATCTAATTAGGGTCATTAAAAAACTCAAAACGGTTCCTGATTTCAATGTTAACTATCCAACTGTTGTTATCGCAGGAGCTCCAAATGTAGGAAAATCCTCTTTGGTTATAGAAATATCTACCGGAAAACCAGAAGTTGGAGAATACCCTTTTACAACAAAGAAAATTATATTTGGTCATAGAGATATAGGAATGACCAACATACAAGTAGTGGATACACCTGGTCTTTTAGATAGGCCATTTCGAGATAGAAATCTGATTGAACGACAGAGCATAATATCAATTAGACACATCTCTGACATTATTCTTTTCATGTTTGACATCTCTAAAGATGCAACTATCTCACTTGAGGAACAATTCAATCTTTTTGAAGATATTGAGAAAGAATTTCCTAATGTTTTGATTATACGAGTGTTGAACAAAACGGATCTACTATCTGAAGAAGAAATAATTGAAGGTAAAAAAACCCTAAAAACACAATTTCAGATAACTATTAAGGATGTAAATTCCCTACAAGGATTAATAGAAGAAATAGAAGCCATTGTTAAAAACTCAGTATTGCAAACAGAGAAATTCAAGGAAATATTGAAACTAACAGTGTCAAAAGAATTTCTACAACCAGTAGAAGAAGAAATTAATTACGAGTTCTGAGACTATTTATATGAAATAAAAGTTTGTGGAAATGAATCAATAACTTAGCTATATTACTGAAGCGCTGATTTTTCTAAATCGTTAGACAAACATTCCTTTATCTGAATCCACATCTGTATCTTTCCTAGATTTGCTTGCTTGTAATAAGGATTCAATTTCCTTTTCGATTCTTTCAGCTTCTTCTAGAAGCTCTTGAACGTTTATTTTAATATCTAATACATTATTTATTGCATTTACAGCAACACTTGCGGCTATTGGATCGGGTCTTGAACGTTCAGCGTATGGTAAAAGAGCAACTGCAGGAAAATCATTAAGTTCATAGAACATTAACATATATGCCAAAGGTCCTGTAACATATAATCCTTCATCTAAAACTGGAATCTCTACCTCGGGTCTTTTTTCCATAAATGCTTGAGTATATATCGCTTTTATTTCATTTTCATCTTTTAATCTTCTATCTAATCCGCCGATAAGAATTGATTGTTTGAATTTTTCACTTATAGACCATTCTACTAAGGTCTTTGTAAAAGCTAGATGTTCAGATTTTATTGGTTCGAATATTGGTAGAACTACTACAAGGTTATCCTTTCTATATATCTCAAATGGAAAAGTAATTTTCTCATTTTTTATTGTTATAAATTGTGGAATATTGTTTGTAATTATGAAACCGATTCTTTCAGCTTTGAGGTTGTCAACAAGATGGCTCATTGAAATAAAGCCGCACTCACCTATTCCATGCCAACCATTTAATAATGTGCAACCTTCAAAATTCTGAGACTCTTTGAAAATGAATTCAACTTGCCCATAATCTTTCTTATCATCCATGTTTAGTTATCTCCTAATTATCTAATTGGTATAGACTTTATAATGACTATTTTTGTACAGCAAGTTTGGTGTGCTTAAATAGATTTGTCTTCCTTTGATATTGTTTATCTGATATTTAGAATCATATATTATACTAAAAACAAGCAAAATTAAACATATGATAAAAATAAAAAAATAAAAGAAAATAAGAGGTTATTTCTTACCTCTTCTTCTACCGCTTCTTTTTGCTGCTATCAAACCTACTTTTCTTCCAGGTTGTGCATGTCTTGAAACGGTTGTTGAACGTGGGGGACTTTGATGAGCACCACCACCATGTGGATGTGAAACTGCGTTCATTGCTACACCTCTTACTTTAGGATAGTAGTGGCCTTTAGCTTTTTTATGATGATGCATGTTTCCAGCTTTAACAAAAGGTTTCTCTGTTCTTCCTCCTCCAGCAACAATTCCAACTGTAGCTCTGCATCTTTGGGGAATTTCTTTCATTTCTCCACTTGGAAGCTGTACTGTAACTTTGCCTTTATCGTGTCCTAAAATAGTTGCATATCCACCGCTGGCTCTTATTAAACGCCCACCATCTCCTGGTGTTAATTCAATATTGAAAACTGGAGACCCATCAGGAATAGCTTGTAAAGGCATTGTGTTACCTAGTTGAACTGCTGCACCTGTTCCATATTCGATTTTTTGTCCTACTCGAATGCCTTCAGAAGGCAGTATGATCTTCTTGAGTCCATCCTCAAAAAGTACTTTAGCTACAGGAGCCCCTCTACCAGGATCATGAACAATATCTTTAACAAATCCAGTAATTTTTCCTGAATATTCGATTTTTGCAACTTTTCTGTATTTTACACTACCTTTTTTCTTATGAGAAGCTGCTCTGAACTGTGATGTTCCTCTTCCACGTCTCTGAACTAGTATTTTCTTACCCATTCAAATCACCTTTTAGAATAATCCCATTCGTGATGCAATATCAGTAGCATCATCAAATTCACTTAGCCTTACGTATGCTTTCTTTGTTCCTTTGGGAGTTATTAATGTATTAACCTTATCTACCTTAACGTTGTATAGTATTTCAATTGCTTCTTTAATTTGCTTCTTCGTAGCTCTGAGATCAACCCATAGAACCAATTTATTTTCTTTTTCTATTAGTTCAAAGTCCTTTTCTGAGATAAGTGGTTTCTTTATAATTTTGTACGGATCCATTTTTCATCACCCAAAACGTTCTCCTAGAGATTTTATCGCATCCTCAGTCCAAATAGTAAGTCTTCCAGGATAAGTTCCTGGTGCTAGCATCTCTGTAGATAATTCCCTTACCGATATAATTGTGGTTCCTAGAATATTTCTACCTGCTTTAGATAATGGACATTCTCTATCGCCAACAACAATTAAAGGACCGACAGGAACTTTATATTTCCTTCCTCTTCCTTTACCTTTACCAGGGCGAACTTTCTTACCTATTTTAATTCTCATGAGTTCTAAAGACAAACCCAGATTTCCCAAGAATCTAACAACATCTTGTGTTTTTTCTATAACCTCTGCTTTCGATTCTACAATAATTGGAAATTCCATTTTATCTTCAAATCTGTGTCCTCTATCACCCACTGCGGTTTTTGATGCCGTATAAGCTATAGCTGATTTAAGGGCAAGTAAGTGTTCTTTCCTATTTACTTTCTCTATAATCTTTTTCTCCGCTGTTGGAGGATGTGCTTTGTGGCCTCCTCTGGCTTGAGGAACAAATGCTGTTCTTTGAGCACTATGTGTTCTAGAACCTTTAATACGTGGTACACGAGCTGCCCCTCTTCCAGGACCCCAATTTTCAACAGCAACCATACGCCCAGCTAGAGGGCTAACACCTTTAGGTTGTTTCTTCCAACTTTGCTCGGCTAAAACAGCACGTTTGATAACATCTGGACGAAATATTGTGGTAAAAACTTCAGGGAGTTCTACTTTTTCACTCATTTTCTGTCCTTTGATTGAATATTTTGATACATTCATTTTTATCTCCTCACACCTAACCTTGTTGACTCCTTGTTGAGATATGCAGAATTTGTGGTTCTTTAATTGGTTGTGGAGCTTTTCTCATTGGTCCTCTAAGCATTACTGTTCGCTTTTTAGGTCCTGGTATTGATCCTTTCACTAAAACATAGTTGTTTTTTACCACACCATATTTAACAAATCCACCTTTAGGTACTATTTGTAATCCATCAGATCCTATCTGCATTATTCGTTTGTTGTATTCAGTCCTCACATGGAACCCCATTTGTCCATATCTTGGAATAGTCCACATTGTTCTGGATGGTGTCCATGGCCCTATTGATCCAACACCACGTTTGGTACCTTTGGACTTGTGTTGAAGTATTTTAACTCCATGTCTCTTTACTGGACCTTGGAAACCCTTACCTTTGGTTACACCAATTGAATCAACAAATTCTCCTGCCTTAAACACATCCCTGATTAACAATTCTTTTCCAAGAAGAGAAAGACCGTATTCAAAACCTTCCTTTATATCGCTGCATCCAATTTTGATTTCAGCTATTTGAGGTGTTTTCATTCCTATTCCAGTCAAGTAAGGTTGTGTATGAACAATTGCTCTTAACTCAACAATTTTTTCTAGTTTATCTTCCAACTTCTTCTTGGCCTTTTCAAAATCATATTCTTTTGGAGTCTTAAGTCTACGTTTTAGCTCTTCCTTGGTTTCAGTTGCTAAAAGATCAGCAGCGATCTGAAGACCATACGCTGATTTTTCGTAACCCCGTAATCCAAAAATTACGATAGGAGGTGTTTCGATGCATGTTATAGCTGCAGTTACTTCTCTATTCGCCAAGTGACTCCTTGGTCGATCTTCTATATATACGCAATGCGTCATCCCTGCTTTGATTCCGAGAAATCCCAATAGTTTGGGAGCACCCTCGTATTCTTGCCATGCGCGAGGTGCAGGGATAATTCTTCTTGCTCTTACCCTTCGATATCCTAGTGATGATCGATGGGGAGCACTTACCCTTCGATGCCCCATATTTATCACTTTATATTGCTAATTTTAATTTATTAACGTCTTATTACTTATTCTTGCAGAACCTATGAATTGCGTTCTGACGTCGTACTCCGACTTCATTAGCATCATATAAATATGTCGTTAAGAAAGAAATTGCATGAAATAGTTATTTCAGCAGAAACTACAAATCTTCAACAGTTATATGAAAACAATCTGATTTTCTTTCAATGTTAGTTTTTCTTTTTATAAACTTCTGAGTCAAGTCTATGTTGGTTTTAGTGTGGCTTGAGATGGTAGGTGTAGATATTTCTGATTTTCCTTCTGTTAATAACAGCGGTACAATCAACTGATCTGCAGCATATTCATCTACAGCTGCAGAACCATGAGAATTTCTTTCCCAAATCTTTGCACACAATCCTGCAACCTGTTCAGCAGTTATTCTTCTTTCACCTGGAATAAAACACCCAATTCTACTACCTGAAGAATAGATTCCAATAACTGTCAATCCTGAACCAGGATTTAGAGATTTAACATAGTTGATATGTCTATTAACATCAACATTTAGTTTTATTTTTTTTGTGAAAGCATCTGCTTGTCTTTCAGCAACATGTCTCCCCATTAATGATTGTGAAGCTATTGAAAAAATTTCTACTTTTAGTAATTCCCCTTTTTCTGTTAAGTTTAGTGGGGAAAGCATATCATGGCCTTTAAACTGAAAAACGCATTTTGCTCCTCCTCTAGGATAAAAGCCATAGTGCATTGTACTTGTTTCTATTTTCTTATTCATTAATCCCATTAATTCATGAGTAATGTGTTGAATATATTCCACTGAAGGGGCCCATTTACCATGAGTGGCACCACCATCTATAGTTAATTCCAAATCTCGTTTTTGAGAAAAGGCATAGAATAAGACTGCTTGTGCAACTAAACCAATGCTTCCAGCTGTTCCAACTTTTACAAATGCTTTATCTGACTTTGCATTTTTCTTTGTTAAAATTAATTCTTCGTCTCCAATATTTGAATCAACCGAAATAAATCCAGAAAATTGTTTAATTGCATTAATTGCTTCTATATGTTGAGCTCTTAAACCAGGATTTGATCTATTAGAACGAATGTTGAAAAGATTCAAATCAGTATCTGTAGCAGCTGCTAAAGCTGAAGATATTCGTACTATAGAACCTCCACCTTCTCCAATGGAACAATCTAAATTGATAGTCATCTTAAATTGTATAAGAAAGGAAAGAAAAAAATCTAACGGTAGGATTTTTGGAATCTTGATCGAGAACTTCTTCCACCAAAATGTTTGGGTTCAGTTCTTCTTGGATCACCTGAGACGATTGTTTTATCATAAACAGTAAATTTTTCCTTCATTGTTAAATCATCATAATATTCTATCAATCCTCTTGCAATAGCAGTTCGGATTGCTTCAGCTTGACCCATAAATCCTCCTCCCCTTACATTGACTCTTATGTCAATTGATTCTCGTACTTCCTCTCCTGCAATAATGAAAATCTCGCTAATTTTTATTTTACTTAATTCATTTGGTAAGACTTCTAAAGGCACTCCATTAATTCTAATTCTGCCTTTGCCTTCTTTTATAGTAGCTCGAGCAATAGCTGTTTTTCTTTTTCCTGAAGATACAATTACTTTACCCATATTCATCACCTATTTATTCATTCCACCCAAATTCTTTACATAATTCACCAATGGTTATTTTCTTGCATGTTAGTTTGCTTGCATCTGCAAACTTAGGTTTAATCATTTCACTATCAGTAAACTCTTCTGGAACTCCAACGTATGTTAGTAATCTATGATATGCTTGCCTTCCCCTACTTTTCTTCCAAGGCAACATACCTCTAACTGTTCTCCTAACCAAACGATCTGGTCTTTTTGGGTGAAATGGACCACGTCTAGGATTAGTATGTGTATGTATCTGTTGCATATCTCTATATTCTCTTAAAATTGAATGCTTTTTACCAGAAATAACAGCTTTTTCACAATTTAGTATATTTACAGTATAACCTTCCAGCAAATATTTGGCTACCTCTGTAGATAATCTTCCTAAAATTGCATTATCTGCATCAATATTAATTTTGGTAACTGAAATTTGAGTTCCAGTTGTTGTTGTGTTTTTTGCCATTTTTCACACCAATTATACTATAATCTTAATTTTACTAACCTCTTGTTTTGATTCCAATAACTCATCAATGGTTATGTGTTTGCTTTTACTGGCTTTAATTTTCTCTTTTGCTCCCTCTGAGAATTTCAGAGCCGCAATTGTAACTTGATGGTTTAAGTATCCGGCACTTAGAACAGAACCGGGAACAACGATTATATCATTTTCTTTAGAATAACGACTGATCTTACTGAGATTGACTGTAGCTCTCTTTCTTCGAGGTCTTTCTATTTTGTCTGCTACAGTTTTCCATAATGCTGCTTGTGTTTCTGCAGTTTTCTTTTTTAATTTATGAATAAGTTCAAGTACATTTGGATCAGTAGTTCCTGTTCTTCTAGGCATTTTAGTTCACTTTATGATTCTTTTTCCTCTGCCAATGTTGATTCAAGAGTCTTTTTGAATTCGTCGATTTTTGCGAGAATTAACTCACCAGATTTTGTTAATGTTGTTGAAGGATCTAAACCTCCATTAGTTTCAAAGGAAAAAATGACTTTTGTAGAATCTTTGCCGATTGTTATTGCATTTGGTTCGCAAACTTCAAGACAGTAATCACACAAAGTGCAATTTAAAGGATTAGCAATTTGGACTTTATCACCAGTCTTTTGGTAAACTCCCCTATAACATGCGTCTATACATGCTAAACAATTAGTACATTTTTCCTTATCTATAGTTGGGATTGGAAATGCTTGGTAACCCATGGCAGAGACAGGTTGCCATTTTGCATGTTCTTTTCCTTTGCCAAGTTGTGCCATACACTCTAGTTCCAGAGCTTGATTTGGTCCCAATTTTACAATTGGAATCACAGAACTTATAGGTTCAACTCCAGCCTGAGTTGAAATTAAATCCGAACTATAAACAACAGTAGATGTTTGAGCATCTGTTTCTTTTGAGAGTGTTAATGTCACAGTGCATAAATTACAACCAATCCCTCCACAATCACATTCATCTCTGAAGTTTAACTCCAAAGCATCAATGTCGAATTTTAAAGGAATTAATCCCAGTCTATGAGCTATGAACTCATCAAAAAGGGGTGATGTGTTTTTCAAAACATATACATCTTCAATTGTCAATGATGGCACTTCAGCTAATGCTGTTCTTCTAATTGTGTTAGCAAACGCTAATGTCACATCTGACAATATGAATTTTATTGAATTAGGAAATAACTCTATAAGTTCTATATCCATAGACGCACCCGGCAAAGGATTCTATATCCGACCCAATGATGATACTAAAAAAGGTTTTCCATCTTCAAGTTATTTAAACATCAACCAAAAGCATGTGAAAAAGTACTCAAGATGTTTAAAATCAGTTTTGTGGAGTTTAAATATTGTCCTTTATACAAATAATGAGAATTATGTTAATGCTATTACAAGGGATAAAAGGTCTGATTTTCAAGAAGAAAAGAGGATCGCCTATATTAGAAGAAATTCTTTTGATAGGTGTCGCCATATTGATTTTTGCCATAATCTTTGGAATCATTTTCAGCTTGATTGACTGGTCAACAACCTCTTTTGATGATCTGTTTGGTTAAAATAGAAGCTGGTGCGGAGAGGGAGATTCGAACTCCCGGACCACTAAGGACTAGATCCTCATTCTAGCGCCTTTGACCACTCGGCAATCTCCGCAAAGGTATGTATTAGACCGAGCCTACTGATTTTTAACTTTATCGGCATATGATTTTTAGTGTCCCAATCCCTCTTTGAAACAAAACTACAAGCAAAACTACGCTGGGAAAATCTTACCACGTAAAATTAAATTTCTGTGGTAAGATAAATTGCGCTTACTGGGAGCACCTGAAAAAAACTCTGAAAGAGATAGGGGTAATTTGATGATTTACAGCATCTTTCTAATTGTATCGTTTCCTTGCATTGTTAGATAATCTGACAATTTATACTCCAGTCTACTAAATCCATACTGTCTGCATTTCTTTATAGCCATGTATTGTAGAGCTGGTCCCAATGAATCTCCATTCTTGTAGGCCCCTACTTGGATGAAAGCTTCCATGAAAACGCGCATTTCAAGCACTTCTATCTTATGAAGTTGATTTTCATACTTTCTTAGTAGTGGGGAGATTTCTGCAAACCGGTTGATTTTATAATATTCTTGAGCCGCAAGTAAGTCAGCAAAAGCTTTCTCGGTAAATGTCATTCTGTCTTCTACAGGTCTTCTTTTTAGTTTAGAAGTATAATGCATAACTTCATTTTCATCAATAGTTGTTGTTTTTTCGATAAGGAAATTTATGATGTGTTCTACTCTTTTTGTGCTCGGATTATTTAAGTTTCTTATTTCAATCAGCTGCTCTTTGGTAAGGTTAGCATTCAAAAGAAATTCACAAAAGATTATTGCATTACTTTGAAATCTTCTAACATTATCAAATATAGTTTGTACCAACACTTGAAAATCTTCGATTCGAAAGTTTTGTATTCTTGAAAAAATATAGAATTTTGTTAGATTAAAAATGTGTTTCATTTGTTCTTTACTGAAAGAATCTAGATTTCTTGTAGCAATTCCTTCTTCAATTAATTCATCTACTTCTTTCATTTGTTTGTGAGCAGATTCAAGTTCTCCTTGAAGTGCATAAGTTGAAGCTAAGTAAGAGAGGGCTGTTATGTAGTAACCTGAGTAAATACTCTTATTGTATATGGGTCTCAAAATAGCTTGAGACTCTAGTAAATGCTTTTTTGCTTCATCGAGGTTTAAATTAAGCTCGTGGCCAATACCTATGAAGTAATGAATCATTGACTGGATTTCTTTAGGCGCTTTAAGCAAAAGTTCTCTTCCACTGAGAATTTTTCGAATTAATTTCATCATTCTTTCTTTATTTTGTGTTTGCATATAAATTATGATTAAAATACCTAAAGCCATTGCAAAACCGTGATAATAATAATTCAAATGGAAATATTCAGCAGAATTTTCCAAAATACTCACAACACTAAAATCTCTACAGGATAACCACTTACTTACAGCATAGGAGTAATTACACATGTTGTAAGCATATGAATCTGCTTGTATTGAATTTCTAAGAAGTTCTACAGCTTGGCTAAACTCATAGTTGCTTCTTTCTCTATTTCCTTTCAGCAATTCAATGTATCCTTTGATTTGAAAAGACAGTGCTAAACCTTCGATGTAGTTAATTTTTGTTGCAATTTGACTCATTTCTTCTAAAAGCTCTTCTACTAATGGTAAATTTTCTTTAAAATGGTACAGTTGTTTGATTTTGAGTTCATATAGATCCACTACGAGTTTTAAGTCAGATGAAGATTTACTATACTCTAAAACACCATCTACAAGTTCTAGAACATCTTTTGATTTTTCATTAGCACATAGAATGCGTAATTCATTGATTATTAAGGGTAAATTAGTTTCTTTCAGTTTTTCTCCAAACAATTTTCTTAATTCTTCTTTCAATATTACTCACTCGCACTCTAATCTTTAAATTCATTTATAAACCGTGATAATACTTAAAAGGAAAATCTAAGAAAAAAGAATAAGGAAAAAGGAGAGGATGTTAGTTTGGCATCCATGCAGGAGGTAGTATTGAATCATCTCCTTCGTCAGGGTCGTATTTTTGTTCGTACATCATGTTTCAACTCTTGGAAAGGTTACTCTAATAGTGGAATGAAACTATTAAAACACCCAAAAGAAAAATGTGACAATAAAAGAGAAAGAAAAAGGAAGTCTAACATCTAAAGCTATCAAGCAGATGGCAATATTCCATCGTCTCTTCAATAAAATCATATTGACTTTTCATTGTTAATCACCTAGAATTCTTGTTTAAGGATGACAAACAGGGGAATGAATTACATACTTTTCTAGATTTAAATCGCCAACGAAAATGAGCTGGAAAATCTTACCACGTAAATTTAATTTTGTGTGGTAAGATAAACCTCGTCATTTTGCGAACTGGATAAATTTCCAAAAAAAGAATGGAACAATTAAATGAAATAAAAATAAAAAATAAGTAGAAAATTCTACATTAGGGGAGCCATAATGGGGGAGTTATGCTTTCATCTCCATCTTCTGGGTCGTATTTTTGTTCGTACATCATGTTTCAACTCTTTGGAAAGCACTATAATATTACAAGAAAGAACATACATAAACACAAGAAGAAAAGACTGACAGGTAAGAAACAGAAATAATTTACTTTTTTATATTCAACACTTACAGATATTTTTGATTTTAGCTTTGTTTCTAAAACTGTATTTTAAACCAAACAAAACCCCGTATAGGAAAAAGAACGTTTTTCAACAAAAGTTCACTTTCAGAGATGTCTCTCTATTAAGTATAAATAGTAAATTCCCTTGACTATCTTAGAGACGATATGATGCACTCATCAGATGAAGAATATTTTAATTCGCTAATCAAAAAACCAACTGTATTCAAAAACATTGGTTGTTTGTCTGTTACATATACCCCTCCATATCTTCCACACAGGGAGGAAGAACTCAGGACTTTAGCTAAATACTTCAAAACAATTTTTGAAGAACAAGATGAACCATTGAGAAAAATTTGTATAACTGGACCAACAGGATCTGGAAAAACAACCCTCGCAAAACGGTTTGGTCAGCTTTTGGAAAATATAGACAAAAACAAGAATTTTTTGCTTGTCTACATTAATTGTAGAATTTACAAAAGTCCTTATCTCATTATTAGTACTCTTGCAAGGAAACTAAATAAGGCAATTCCTCCAAGAGGTTACTCCTTTGAAGAATTACAATCACTTCTCATTAGATTGCTTGATTTTTATTCTCCAAAGGTTCTGTTAGTTTTAGATGAGATCGATTATCTTATATCTAGAGTAGGCACAGATTTCCTTTACACTCTACTTAGAATTAGTGAAATGACAACTAAACAATGGATTTCATATATTTTCATAGCAAGAAACCTGAATTTTATCCATCAACTAGATGCAAGTACTCAAAGCAGTTTTCAATCTAATCACATTTCCTTGGATCGATACTCTGAAACTGATTTAAAAGACATTATTAAATCCCGATCAGAGCTAGCCTTTTATGATAGTACCATAACCGAAGACTCCGTTGAACTTATTGCGGATATATCAAGTAAATCAGGAGATGCGAGATATGCAATAGAAATACTTTGGGGGGCAGGGCAATGCGCTGACGATGAGAGTTCTCCCATAGTTTATCCTGATCATGTAAGAAAAGCAAAAGCTTTGATTCACCCAGAAATAAGAAGAGAAGTAATTTTAACATTAACCTTGCATCAGAAATTGATACTGCTTGCGATTATAAGAAAACTAAAACACACAAAAAACGCATATATCTCAACAAATGATGCAATTAGCTCTTATAGATTAGCTTGTGAGGAATATGAAGAGGAACCTAGACGGCATACTCAAATCTGGTCATATCTGAAAGAATTATCAAAACAAGATGTAATCAGTACAAAAATCTCAGGGGAAGGAATGCGTGGTAAAACTACACTAATCAGTATACCAGACATATCAGTAGAAACTATAGAACTCTTTCTGATGAAGTCAATCGAAAATCAAAAGAAAACAGTAGAATATGCTGAAAAATAGGGGGAAAACAATGACAAAGGAAAGCGATAGAGAGATACAGCTTAAAATACCATTAGAAGATGTTTTCTCCTCAAGAGGAAGGGTAAGAATTCTAAAGTTATTAGCTGAATTAGGTGAATTAAACATTTCTGCGATATCACGAAGTATAAATCTCAATCATTCTGCAGTAAAAGGGCATTTAAAATATCTAACAGATGTAGGATTGATAAAGGAAAAGAGATTTGGTAGAATCTTAATATATCAATTCAAAGATAATAACATCTTGGCTCATTCTTTGAAACAATTATTCAAAATATGGGGAGAGAACTAAAAAATTGTTGGTGCCTCGACCGGGATTTGAACCCGGGTCTGCGGAGTGAGAGTCCGCAATGATTGGCCAAGCTACACCATCGAGGCCGTAATATACTGAAAATCATTATGCTTTTTAATTTTTCTTCTTAATACACTAGGTTTTTAATTGTAACTAATTAAGGCTTCATGAGAAATGAAGAGATATGCTGTACGTGTATTTTACGAAGGTAAAGGATATTATGGTTATCAGAGGCAACTTGAAAAAAAGACCATAGAAGGAACTATTATCCAAGCATTAGAAGAAATGAAATACATAGATTCACCAGAAGAAAACAATTTTAGAAGTGCAAGTAGGACAGACAAGTATGTTAATGCTATAGGTAATGTTTTTTCATTTAATAGTGAAAAAAACATAATTTTAGAAGAATTAAATTCTGCTTTACCAAAAGATAAAACAATTGCTTGTTGGGGGTATTCTGAAGTTGAAATGGATTTTTCTCCAAAATACAGTATGTGGAAAAAATACTGGTATATCATCTCTAAGGAGTTTTTAGAATCGAACTCTTCTATGACAGTTGATAAAATTAAAACTGTCAGTTCTTTTTTTAGAGGAGAACATGATTTCAGTTTATTTTGCAAGAAGGATCATAGAAAAACGACCAGGAAACTTGATAAGCTAACAGTAATTGAGCAAGAAAATAGAATTATCCTTGAATTTCTAGCGAACTCCTTCTTATGGGAACAAGTAAGAAGAATCACAAGTTACATCCTAAATTTTGATACCTTATCAAAAGAACTACAAAATACAAAAAAGCTTCTTCAAGCACAAACAAGTGTTAATGCATTAAATTTAGAGCCAGCTAACCCGAAGCAGTTAGTATTGGTTGAACATTTCTATGAGAATCTCAACTGGTTAATTAGTAAAAGAACAAAAGAATCAATTTTAAAGAAATTTGAAACAGAAATACTAAAACTGAAGCAAAGAGAAAACCTCGTTACTTCGGCTCATAAGTTCTTTCTTGATTTGGGATAGGGAAGAAAAAGTAGAAAGAATTCAAGAATCCTTTGAATCACTTTCTTTGACTAGTTTTGCTAAGAATGCACTAAGTTGAATGTTACTTGAAGCGCCTTCTGATATTCGAAAATCAACCTCTGCTAAGTATTCATTTAACACCAATTTTTGTAGATCTGGTAAAGTTAAGGAGGGAATTTCTCTGTAAATCTGATAGGTTACATCAGTTCCAGAGAGGCCATATTCAAGAATCAAATGTTGAAGAATATCTCTTGCTTTATAGAAATCACCTTTGAGAGCAAATTTAAGCATCTCACGAATTTTTTCAGGGTCTGCATGACCTACTGTTTGAAGAACGGTTATCCTTTCAACGGATTTACCTGAAGCAACGGTTGATTGTAAAATGTTAATGGCTTTCCTCAAATCACCCTCTGAAATATAGAGCACAGTTTCAATGCCCTCAGCATCATAAATTAAACCTTCCTTATCACATATTTGAGTCAGAAAATCCTTCATGCTTACTTCATCTAGTGGTCTAAAACGAAAAATCGCACATCTAGATTGGATAGGTTCAATTAACTTGCTTGAATAGTTACAAATTAGAGCAAATCTGCTAGTTTTTACATATCTTTCCATAGTACGTCTCAAAGCATGCTGTGCTGCTGATGTTAAGCTGTCAGCTTCATCTAAACAAACAATTTTGAATGGAACACCGCCATATGATGCAGTCCTTGCAAATTCTTTTACCTTATTACGAATTGCATCAATTCCACGATCATCTGATGCATTTAACTCTAAAAGATTTCTAGACACATTACTGGGCCCAAATAGGTCATTAGCTAAAGCAAGTAAAGCTGTTGTTTTACCTGTCCCTGGAGGACCAGCAAAAAGAAGATGTGGAAGATTTCCCCTTTCAACAAAGCCTTTTAACCGCAAAACAATATCCTTATGACCTTTGAGTTCGTTTAGATTTTTTGGTCTATATTTTTCAGTCCACATTATGTCATAATTATTTACCATTTTTCCACACTATCAAGTAAAAGTTTTTTCTATTTAAATCTATTACCAGAAGTTTGGTAAAAAATGTTATTTCTAAGAATCAGATTTGAAATATCAAGAAAAAAGTGGTGTTGATATACTAAATACCAGAATAACAATTGAAAAAGAAGCTGATGAAGATGACTAGTTGTAATAGTGTACAACAGGGAAAACATGCAGAAAAAAAGGTTATCAGTGAGTATACCATACAAGGATTCAAAATTATTATTCATGAGGAAGATGGAATAGTCTACTATACAGCAGAACCATTGTTTGTCTTTCAAAAGGATCCATTACTATTTGCTGAACTGTCTGCTTTAGTCAATAAAAATAAGGACAGACTTGGAAAAGAGATTCTAAGATTCGATGATTTAGTTGATACAATAAAATCAGTGTGTATGTGGAAAGTTTTAGAAATAGATGGGCTTGAAATAGATCCTGAAGTATTTACAGAACTTTTTGTTTACAGGCTAATCAAATTAGACAGACTAATTCCTGCTTTATTAGATCATTATGTAAATGAAATTTATATGGACCAAAAGGGGTCTGCTTTGTACTTAGATCATCAGACCTTTGGAAGGTGTAACACTAAGGTAATCCTTGATGATGAGGAGTTAGAAGCACTGATAACTAGAATCAAGCTTGAACACCCAATTACTGTTTCAGCTAAGAAACCATCATTGAAAATTGAATTTCAAACACAAGGATTTCATTCACGTATTTCAATGGACTTTCCCCCTCTTTCACCAAATGGACCTACCTTTAATATTAGAAAACTAAAAAGAAAACCACTCGAATTATTAGACTTAATTAATCTCAATACTTTACCTACATCCTTAGGATCTTACTTAGTGGAAGCTGTAATCAACAGGCAAAATATCACTATTATAGGAGAACCTAATGCAGGAAAAACAACCTTGGCAAATGCTATTGATTTATACACACCTAAGCACTGGAGAAAAATAGCAATTGAGGATGCAATAGAATCAACCAATCAAGCATCAATGGGTTTTAAGCATCTATCTATCCAAGTAGATTCTTTTGAATCAAACAAAAGTAACCATACCAAGACAGCTGAAATCTTAAAATTGTTACATAGATCGCCAGATTGGATATATTTAGGAGAAATTCAATCTAGGGAACACACTCAAGCAATGTTTGAAGCTCTTAATGCTGGTTTGAAAGGAATACAAACAGCCCATTCAGATTCAGTTGAAAAAATCCTTAGAAGGTGGGAAAATCTTCATAAAATCGCTCGTTCAGATTTTCTTTCTTTAGATATTATCATAATAATGAGGAGGGAAATAACAAAAAGCACTTTCATTCGAAAGATAGTTGATGTTTATGAGGTAAATCCTAACAACGTTAGCAAAGAAAATGATT
Source organism: Candidatus Heimdallarchaeota archaeon (assembly GCA_023132955.1). Taxonomy (GTDB): domain Archaea; phylum Asgardarchaeota; class Heimdallarchaeia; order Heimdallarchaeales; family Heimdallarchaeaceae; genus UBA460. Next base: position 26,434 of record JAGLXK010000282.1, on the reverse strand, counting down.
ATGGTTTCTTAACTAGAGTATATGATGAAAATATGAATGAAAATCAAATGTTTCAAATAATAAAAAACAAATCAAGATTAAGTAGTAAAATTAATTCAATTCTAGAGAGAAATCATTTTTTCAGAAGCATGCAAGCAGAGAAATGGGGATTAAAGCTTGAAAATAATAACTCAAATAAAAGTGAGAAAGATTATTTATGAAAACAATAAATTATGGTAAATCCAGTTCCAAAGTTACTCAGCTCAGCATTTTTCCGAAGGCAATATTATATAGATTGGCTCTAGGAAAAGTTGAGAAACATTCCAAATTCTTTATTTCTGAAAAGGATTATAGGAACATAAGGTTAATTGGAAATTCATCTTTATTGTTTTTTGTAATTTCGTTTGTGCTTTTCCACTATGTTACTCTAATTAATGTTCCAATTGCTTTAATTATCAGCTTAATAGCGAGTATATCATTTCTTTTTGTGTTAAGTGATTATATTCGCACCAAAATACTAAACCGTCATCAAAAATTTGAGGAAACAGCTTTTCTAATAATTAATTCGTTATCAATCAATATGGTTGCAACTCAATCCTTTCCGCACTCTGTTGAGCTTCTGCTGACTAAAGGAATCAAAGACAAATATTATACTAAATATTTTCAAGATATGCTTTACAGTTTGAATCTAGGGGAAAATGAAGATGAGATAATCAATAATGGCGGAAAAATTTTCTTGAATAAACAGTATGAAACATCATTCCAAAATATAAAGAACGAAAATGCTTTCATTGAATCTGATCCAGAATTTATATTGTATATAAGAAAAGGAATCAAATTGATAGAAGATAACATAGTAATTTTTATCGCGGTTTCTTGTCTATTACCACTAGTACTAAGTATGGTTCTATCATTCCTGTTACCATCAAACTCTCCAACAATATTCATTTTCCCTCTTCTTTATGCAGTCTTTGGAACCCTGATTCTTCGTTTCATGAACAATAAGAATATCGGTGATTAATGTGATAAGATTAAATTGCACAGATTTTAACTTTCTTAACAATATTGCTTTGAAACTTGAAAATGGTGAAAATCTAGAAAGATCTTTCTTTCTATCAGAAAATGTACCAAAGGAAATTCTTACTAGATTACAATTAGGAGAAAATTTGCTAGATATAATTTCTTCTATTGATTTCAGTTATCCTGCTTTAAGAAATCTTTTTTCCTCTGTTGACTACGCAGATGAAACGGAAATTCTTGAACGAGTAAAAACTACATCTAAATTAATTAGAATGCGTGAAGAGGTTCTTAAAGAAAAAGAATCATCTTTAAAAATTCATAGAAGAAGACTAAAAATTATACGTTATGTAACTATGTTTACTATTGCAATGATTGCGGGTTTTTCTCCTATATTCTCAAATCTATATAGTTTTATTAGCACAGGGGAGTTTACTAGTTCTTTTTCTATTTGGTCAATATTATCTGTATCATTTCTTATCATAAATTTACTAAACAATTACTATCTACTTAAAATGGGTAATGAAGAAGGAATAAAGCTCAGGCTTGTTCCGGTGATTTTATTGCATTCAGCAATAGTAGTAGGGGTCAGATTTTTCATACTAAATCTTATCCCTATTTAGAAAGAAGACTTCAATATCCTAGTTATTTCTGTAGATATTTCTTGAAATTATTCGAAACTAGAGGATAATCTTTCACTAATCTCTGTAATTATATCCTCGTAATCGTAGGAAAACATGAACTCCGCATGATCCCGAATTGTGAATTCAGCAACATTCGCAGACTGTGCAACCAACTTCTGGGTTAAAGCAGAGGAATGTTTTATCTTTCGTGATAGGAGTTTATCAGCCACATAAGCTGAGGCAGCAGAAAGAGGATAAGGTCTTCTTCCTCCACGATCAGGATAAGGAATTCTTTCAAGTATTTTTAAGCAAAGAAGTTGAAGTATTTTTTCATAAACATAAACATCTATTGAATATTTTTTCTCAATTCTTTGTTTTATTGCTTCAGAACGACAGATTAGAGAACAAATTCTAAAAACATAGTCTTCACTTCTCCTAATTCCACTTACAGTGGGTTTAATATTCAAATCTTGCATGAGACTCAGTAAATTTTTACCAAGAACTCTATGTCCTAGTTCTCTATAAGTTCCAACAATCTCTTTTAAGGTAAGGGGACAATTATGCCCACATTCACGAACACTTAGAAGTAAAGCCATTGCAGATAAAAGAACATGGTTTGTTATTTTCTTCTTATGTTCAGACTTATATTTATGATAAAGAAAGAGTGTTCGATTTCTTATCTTAGTAGGAACTTGAAGTCGCGAAAACACTTCGTTTAAAATTTTAATTGTCCTAAAATCCGTTTCCTTCCCTTTTATAGCTCCTGGAATATGATAATAATTTTTGAACTTTCGAAATTTATATTGATTTGTTTCATCTAATAGAGATCCATTAGCATCTCTAAACATGTACTCCTCAACTGAACCAATCGAAGAACCCAAAGAACTTACAACGGCTAGATTATTATTAATTGATGTGTACTGTTGATTTCTTCGAGTTCCATCTCGAGACACTGTACCCAGTTGAAAGGAAGATGATTCAAGAACGGAATCATGTACAAGACCACATTTTTGGCACACATTGAGACCATTTTCTTGAATAATTCTAGAACCGCATTCATCACACAAGCAGCTTTCCATTTTACTCAGAAAAATAACCTTTCTGAAACTATTCAAAATTGTTAAGATTGAAATAAAGCTATGAACTATTTTATGTACAATTCAGTACTATGTTTGGTGTTTTTGTCTGACTTTAAAAGAAAGAAGAGGCAGAGGGTTGAAAGTATTCAGTCTTCAGGAAAAAAGCATTCTTGTGTGCTTAAACACCTTTTTACCCAAATGAAACTAATATAAGGTATAAAAAAATAGACAAGAAGTGAGAATGAAATCTCCAAATACAAAAAGAGTATGTTTTGGCTTACTCAAAACTATTGAAAATTGTGCTGTTTTTAAAATATAGTTAGTATATAAGATTAGAATGAGACTCAAAAAAATAATTCCAGTAATATTTTTACTCTATATGCTAATATTTCTTAAATCTCCTTTAGTTGATAGTAATGATTCCACATCTATTGTTGATATTAATGGCAATGAAATCATAAAAGATCTAAATGAAGAAGAGGTAAAGAAAGGAATTGAAATCACTGATAGTTCTGGGTTTCTAAAAAATAGTCAAGCTGAGCTAGATGAGGAAATATCAGCAAGCAATGAGGAAAATTCAATAGAGGATGCGTTAAATGGTTTCAGTCCAAATATAAGTTTGACGGGAAATTATGTGGGGGAATCCTTAGAAGGAAATTTTGAAGATGAAAACTCAAGTATTTTCTTACCTAGCAACGGACAATATTCACTAGAAGGAAATATTACTGATTTACAAGCTCAATACATTAATAATCCAGGGGCGGAGGATAGTCAAGAATTCTATTCAGAAGGTGCTATTAAAGCTGGAGTAGAAGTTGAAAGATTGCATTATTCCGGAAGCTGGGATGGGGAGTATGTATGGAAATTCTATTCTTACAATTCTGAATCCATAATGTATGCACTTAATCAAAAAGACATAAGTTTATACAATACTAATACAAAAATATCTTATAATTATCTTCTAGCATCAAACTCAAGCTTACAGTATGTGTTAAATTCATCTTTAATTTTTGATTTTGTTTTTGATACTTGTCGTATTATGGTGATTCATTGGCACTACACAGATGTGGAACCACCATCAATTGGAGATAATACAACATCGCCATTCATAGTATATAGGCTATTACAAAACAGTAGCTGGGACAATCAATGGAACGATTATACGCTTTATATGAGTGATCTTTTTTCTGAAGAGGATCCTTTGATACCCACAATGCTAAAATCATTTGGAATTTATGTGATATCTCCTGAGGTTTCGGATTGTACAGTTCTATTTGATGATTTAAAACTCGAAACCTCATTAACACCTTCAGATATTGATCTAAGATTAAATGACATACAGATAAGTTCAGCAAACATGGGGGAAGGGAATTTTAATGCAGATATCTTATTTGAGGGGATAGCACCCTATGAATATAATTTAGGTTGGTATCACAATTCAAATTATAAAATAAGTGCTAATTTCACAGTAAGGGCGTCAGGTGTAGTATCCATACTGTATGAAAAACAAATCTCTTTTCAAAATGAAACATCTATTCTACTTTCTATCTCAATTAATAATCTTTCACTACTTGTAAACCCAGTCAATTTTTCGTATCCTAATAATTGGTTGATGACAGGAAGTCTACAAGGTGCAGATATTTTGATTGATATCGATACAGGAGGAGGATATCGGAATCTTTCGTTAACAAGAAAAGCTGGAATCTATGATATTAATTTTCAGTTCATTCTACCGAACCAAATAAAGTCTACAAGTATCGAAAATTTAACTATTTTCGAAACTCTAAATGCCACATTTATCTTTCGAGAAACACTTCAAAATAACTTAATTGAGCTGTTCTGGGTTGGTGCTGAAAATGGAAGTGCAATGGGTGAGTTAGTAAATGATGAATTAGAATTTACCTTTCCGCCAGGGATTACAAGTGGAAGTGTTGAGATAACGTTCCTTGTAATCGAAAACAATCTAATAGGGTATGAAAATGCCACTGTAACTCTAATGAGAGAAGCTTCGGAATTAATAGTTGAACAAGAAATTAATATTCCAAAATATGCGTTGAAAGAAATAAGTGTGTCTTATCTCAGCCTTAATCATCTAGTGGAAATTGAAAATGCTACCATTAATGGAATTTTGGATAATGAAGTTATTCCTAGTTTCATAATAGAAGGTCAATATGTTTTTAGAATTTCTTCTTTCTATCTGACAGAAAATAACTATACATTGGAGATTCATGCTGAGTCCTCTTCTCATGCAACAATCCGAAAATCTGTTAATGTTTTGATTTATGACAGTGAAATAAATGTAGATTTCGAGTATGAAAATGCAGAGATTTCATCAAATTTTCTTTTGCACTTCAATGTAACTTCCAATAATTCACCGGTTGGTCTAGTACCAATCACAATTGAAATCAATGAATATGAAGCTCACACTGGAGTTACTGACGAATATGGATTTTATACATATGTAATTTCTTTACCTCAAGATCTCCTTATTGTCAACATTAATTGTTCAATTTTCAAAGCTTATACACCAATTGTAATAAAGACATTTCAAATCTTGCTAGAAAATTTACTTATAACGGCTGAAAAAGGCTATGAAGATGTAATAATTACAGAGAATATTACGCTTACATATGATATTACTTATCCATCTGCACATGATAGGTGGGTATATTACATTAATGATGATATGGTGCCACTTTTAGATGTTTATGTTGAAACAAATACCTTACAAATTCCTGTTCATGTGGATTCAGGTGCGCTCTATTGGCATATCCAAGCAGATTCTAGTATAGATGACCACAAATTGAAAATAACTACAATTGGTCCTAGTTTATTAGCTACGACAGAAGAGAATGATGATATAATCTCAATACACTTTATTATTAATTCTGAGGTTAGAAGCTATTCTGATGTTTCCATGTTATATTATTTTAATGAAAGTTATTCTACTTCGAAATATGAGTGGAAGCTTATATCAAATGTTCAGGATGATGTAACTAGTTTGTATGAATTACAAGTAAACGATCTTTACGTTTATGCAACAAATCTGCAAATTACAAAGGGAAGTGCACTAATGCTTGATCTGGTGGGAACCAAGGTATCAAATACAAGATCTATAACAAACGTAGTAGTACCATTAGTATCAAGTTCAGGGGTACTTCTTGGTGCAATCACTGCCGTAATTAAAATCTACAAGAAGAAAAAAGGAATGGTTCTCGAAATTTAAGCATTTAAGTTGCTTCTTCCTCTTTTCCTACACTAAATGCATGGTAAAACAGTGCAAAAATGACAGCAATTATAATTATAATAATTATCACGGTTTTTATTATTGTGAAATCCATACTAACCCGGTTGAAGTTGCATTTTGTTTATTAATAAGCTTTTCGACCAAATGCAAAAAAAAGGTAGGGTTTCTATTCAGTATAAATCTGCTTTACCATGTTTTTGGTTGTTTCTGCATATCTAACCTTCTCTATTGATTTAGCAATTAGTTCTAAGCTTTTAAGATAAAGATTTTGATTTACTTTGCCACTTATTATCAATTCTGAGTTAACAAAATTATTAGCTTTCAAAAAGGAATAAGGCGCTTTTTCTGATTCATTTTCCTCCACCATTCTTGCTGCAGTGTCAGCAGACAGTTCTAAGACAATTTCAGCCAATTTACCAGCGCATAGTACATTGATATTTCCTGTTCCATCATTAGCAACGAAAGTAAAAAGAATACGATTTAATGGCTTATCAGTATCTCCATGCACTGCACAGTTGTAAGTATCATTTTCCTTTTTCATTTTCTTTTTACATTCAGGACATAATGGATAAACAAATTGTTTCTCTATGAGCTTCACTACAGTTGCTTGAATAGAAACTTCATCTCCTTCTTCAATATCCTCTATATCTTTAATTTTCTCCAGGTCAATTTCAAGTGATGAAACCTCTAAGCTAGATACAAAGTCTTGAGGATTAGAAGGATTATTTAATGCTTTTTTTACAATTGAATTTTTACTGATTAACAATTCAGTTCCATAACCAGCGTCTTCTTTAACACCCGCATTATAAATTTCAACACTATCACCAATATTTAAATCAGAAATCTTAGTTATATTTTCACGCCAACAAGTAATGCGAATGGTACCTGATTGGTCTTCAACTCTTAAGTTTCTTAGTTGAATGATTTCATCTTCTTTGGTTTTTATATCTTGAATTGGACTTAAATCACTTACAATACCTTGTATGTGTGCTTCCTTCATTTCGTCAGTGACATCTTTAATGTTTGTAAAATCTAATAGATATTGGCTAATTGAATTGGAATCTATGCTCTCGACATCTACTCGTGTTTGATTTCCGCAATGAATCTCAATATCTGAATATCTTCCTTTTCTTGTAAAACCATTAATTATAGAAATGATTTTGTTTATGTCATTTTCATTTACTAGTTGAGTCTTATCATCCCATAAAACAACACGAATAATCCCTGTGCTGTCAGAAATTGTGATGTCTCTTACTTTACCTTTAGATCCATTTTCTCTGGAAAATTCATGTAAGGGATTCACATTAATCATCAAGCCTTTTGTTGATATAAGAGAACTTAATTCAGTAATCTGATTTATTGGTAATAATTGAGCAGCAATATCTGTTCCTGAGCCAATAAAGCCTTTTTTCACAATTATGTCAGCCAAATTGTCCCTCTTAACAATATTTGTGTATTTGCTTGAATGCAATTCTAGGTGTCCCTTTAATCCTACTTTTGAAGCTAATCTCACAACTTCAATAATATCCCCTAAACCGATATCTTGAACATCATCAGCTTTTTCATTCCAGAAATTAACATAAATCTCTCCGGTTTCATCACCAAGGACTAAACCTTGTTTATTACCTTTTGAACCATCAGACCTTTCAAATTCAAGGATGTCATCTTTTTGAGTTACCTTACCAATTAAAGAAAGATCAATCTCATTTCCTCTAATATTCTTAATTTTGGAAAATTCAGATTCAAATACAGGTAATTCAGAATCATCAATACCTGAGGGTCTAATTTGAATTTGGCTTCTTATTCCTAAGTGTACCTCTACAGATTCATCCCGTCCGGCTTTTGTATAGCCATTTAAAATTCTTATTGGATCGCCTATTTTGCAGTTAGTGTCTTGTAACTCAACTACTTTCTGATCCCAAAACACAACGCGAATTTTACCTGTTTTATCCTCAATGAGAACCGATTGCAAAACTCCATCGGAGCCATCTTTTTTCTTAAAATTATGTTGGTTGTAAATTCTATAAATACGACCAATTAGATTGACATTGTTTAGTTCCAGAACTAATTGATCGATACTTAAAGTGGTTTGTACCTGAATTGGAGGTTCTGAAGATAGGTCAACACCCATTTCCCTTGCTACAATATGAACAGCCCCAAGCTGTGTCACAAACTCCCCTAGTTCTTCCATCTTATCATTGATAAGTTGATGAATTTCTTCTTTTCCCATACTTGTTTCAGTTGAAATTATATCAACTATTTCCTTTAATGAGCGTTGACTTGACATGTAACAAACTCCCTTATTTAATTTGTATAAATCTTTTGATTGGATTGTGATATTAAATTCACTGCTTTTTTTCCTACAACTAGGAAAATCTCTGAGTGATTCTTGAGTTTTGAATTAATAAAGGCAAAATCACTAGGAAAAATAGACATGAAAGAGAACCATTTACTATTGGTTTCCATGTTTTGAACTTCATATGATTTAACAAACGGTACTTTGTTGTAAAACTCAAGAAGTTCTCTTGGGGATATAATTACAAGAGCCATCAATTCATCATTTTCCACAATGATTTGAGGTTGGATTAATCCTCTATCCTTAAGTTTAGATTTAATTCTAAATAATGTTCTAATGGAAACGTTGTTTTCTTTTGCTATCTTTTTAATATTTGGTCTTCTAAAATCCGTTTCACAGTTCTTCATGAGTTGTAGGACGTGGTTTTTACTTGATGTAGGAACATAAAAATTATCTAAATCTTTCTCTCGATTCAAGTTTTTCGAAGTTTTCTTAGATTTATTTACAGAAATCCAATCCTGAAACGAAAGACCACGGTTCAATATTTCTGTGTTACAAACTATTTTTTTGTTTATAACTTGATAAATGTAAGGTCGTTTAATCTCTTGAGAAGATAAACCATGGAAGAGTTTGAAATCTGGAAACAAAGTTATTTTATCTAAGAATTTAAGCTTATTGTTCGAATTTTCAATTTCAGTGAAACCAAAGAATTCATAGGCATCTATTGGAGAATAATCGGCAAAACAACCAAGAAAAACGCCTCTTGATTTCAGGGAATTAATTATATTGCTTATTTTTTTCTCTGAAATATTTAGCTCGTTTGCTAAATCCTTATTGAGAATATTGGGGTTTTTATCAAGCTTTTCTATTACTTTCCTTTCCACAAAATCTAGTTTTACTTTCCTCTTATTTGTCAATAGATTTGTCTCAAAAAATTGAACAACCCCACTTAAATTCATTCTTCTCGAATAAATGTAATCATGAAAGTTTTTCATTTCAATCCAAAAATCTTTATAATTAGTAAACTTCCAGAATTCATTCACTTGCACATTTTTTTCATTATAACAATATCTTAGAAAAATATTAGTAAGCTTATCTCTTAAATTCTGATTAAATCTAGGAAAGCTATCTCTAAAAAGATTCTTAGCCATAGTTTGGGAATATTCATTAATCTCAAATCTAAAGTCAGCTATATCTATTTCACCATTAAATAATGATTTTAGCAATCTAAGAGCTTCCGTACTAGTACCATATGCTCTCTGAACATTCATCATAAAAATAAAGCAATTTGAATATTTATACACCACTTTTTGTAAAAGAAAAAAAACGAAAAATATGAAGAGAACTTGATAATCACTTAATTGTAACAGTGATTTTTCTTTTATTTCTATATCTGAAAACAAGAATTGAAATACCAAAAATTACAGCAGAGAGAGCAAAAACAAGCAAAGCATAGTTCTCAAAAACCCATATTGCAGGAGGATCTCTTTCTAGATGAGGGGTATATTCCAAGAGCCAGAGAATGAGGTTGTTCCATAGTTCGAGATTCTGATTCTGTTCAATCCAAGTTGAATTTTCTGCAATCTCTAAGTCACTGAACATTATTGTTGAACCCGACATGACTAATCTGGTACCTTTAGTTTTTTTTGCAAAAAGCCAAGTAAGGAAACCATTGGTTGGATCTCTAAATATATCATATTCTTCGTTAATTGCGTATGATGTAATGGGTGTTTTTCCAACTTGAACCATTTTTTCCAATGAGTCATCCTCCAGTCTTTCATTTCCTAATGAAATAGAGTCTGAATAAATCGTAACATTGTCAATTTTTGTTTCCTGCCAGAAGAAATCTATGTTTTCATTGAAAATTGTCTTTGTTGAATTATACTCATTAAATGTTACATGTGTTGCATTTCCATATGTACTATTAAAATCATCTACAATTACTCTAGAAAGCGACTGGTTTGCTCCAAACATGAATCTTGCAGATGTTAACCAATTGTCTCTCTCATTTAGAAGTTCATTCATTGTAGTAGGATGACCTGTTATATTATCTTGTTGAGTCAGTGGATTGCAAAGTAAAAATAAAGATCCACCAAGTTCTATGTAATCAAGGATTGCATCTTTCTCTGCTTGATCTAAGCTATCATCCTCTCCAAGTCCAGGGTTTGTAAAAATAAGCAAATCTACACCTTGAAGGTTTGTAGAATTAAACCTTGTTTCAGTTTGGAATATAAGTTCAATTACAAGCTTAGTGTCCAGATCTTCAATTGTAATATTAGTAAGGGAGCTTAAAGCAGTATCCATAAAAGTCCTATTGAAAACTTGTCCATGTGATTCATCAAAAAGAATTACATAATTCAGTGTCTGTTGACCAGAGATATCATATACGTAGGGTACATTTGTTACTGTTACCAAGCAGAGCAATAAGAATACTAAAGTGCGATTTTTCATATTATCCCTTATTAAGTAATTTGTTAGGAAATTAAAGAAAGTATATTTAGACTTTTCGCCCTTTGTGGATTTTTATTCTTAATTTCGAAAATAGTGCATTTGATGAAAGGGATGGGGAATTTAAAGGGTTTTTCTTACAATATAACATTGAATCAGAATCTTTAAAAATTATAGAAAAAGGATTTTATTGAATTTGCCTCGATAGCTCAGCTGGTAGAGCGTTACCTTGGTAAGGTAAAGGTCAGGGGTTCAAACCCCCTTCGGGGCTCCATAGACTGTTTTGTACCCATATATTCGTATTGAAAGAATTATTAAGCTCAATTATCTAGATATCATGAGTTAAATGAAAGATTTCCTTAAAGATGAAAACGCCACAATTGAAGAAATTAAAAAGTTTATAAGACAAAAAATTGAAATTTCAAAAACAAAAGGGGCAGTAATTGGTCTCAGTGGTGGAATTGATTCTGCAGTTGTTGTACATTTAACGGCTCTTGCTATTGGTAAAGAAAAAATATCACTTATTCATTTACCTGAAAAAGAGCTCGATCCAATTCATACTCAAGATGCCCAATTAACAGCTGGTCAATTAGACATTCCTCTCCAAATCATCGATATTTCACCTCTGATAAGGGAAATGATAACAGTACATTCAGAATTGAAAAAGAATCAGTTAGCTAAAGGAAATTTAAAAGCTCGATTAAGAGGAGTTAACCTTTACACAATATCTAATCTCGAAAATAAACTAGTAATAGGAACGTCAAATAAATCCGAAATTTCAATAGGCTATGGAACTAAATTCGGCGATTTAGCTGCGGATATATGGCCTATAGGAGACATTTACAAAACAGAATTGTATAGAATAGCTGAAAAACTCAATGTGAATCTAAAAATCATAACAAAACCTCCAACTGCAGGACTTTGGGCTAAACAAACAGATGAGGAAGAAATAGGGATCTCCTATAAAAAGCTAGATCTATTACTTCTTGGTTTAGAGAATGGATTGAGCGAAAAGGAGTTAATTAAAACAATTGGATTAAAGAAGAATCAAGTAGATAGAATAAAGAAATTAATAAAAAATAACAAACACAAAAGGATGATGCCTGGAATGCCAAAGATTCAAAGGTAGCAACAGAAAAATCTTTCCTTGATTTTCGTGGAGTATTTAACTTAAACTATGTTTTAATATTTGAAAAGAAATGGTAGTAGAAATTGGTGAAGGAACCCTTCAATATATTCTCGATTTGGTTCTATTGATTCTTCTTTATGCCTCTAAAACAGGAATTTGGATTGGTTTAATGATTACAACTGAAAAAACAAGTAAGGGATTAATTCAAAGGAATCTAGGTTATAGCTTAAACAAAATTGGAAAAGGTATCGGAATTATAATTTTCTCCTTGATAATTTACCTACTACTGGTTTAGATAAGAAAATTATCTTCTTTTCAAAGCTTTAATATATAATAAAACTGAATAAATTAATATTCTCTAATAACAGTGATAGATTTGGCGTTTCGAGATTTACTGGAATACGGAACAATTCCTCAAGGTATAACCCATTTAGCGGGTCCTCCAAATTCAGGAAAAACAACGCTACTTTATCAGACATGTAGAGGTCTAAAAGGGAAGAAAGCGCTATTTTTTGACTGTGAGATAAATTTTAGTGCACAAAGATTAATGGAAGTTAATCTGAATTACAAGGTTGAACTAAAAAATATCACCGTTATTAGTTTATTTAATAAGAGTCAACAAATTAAAACATTGATGAAGGTTCATAATTTTATTTCAAACACAGATTACACATTCATAGCCATTAATGGGATAACGAACCATTTTAGATTTAGAAGCACAAATATCAATGAAATGAGTATATATAAGCTACTAACATTGCAAATGGCATACCTAAACATGATTAGCAAAGAATATCAGGTTCCTATTTTAATAACAAATCAAGTTACTGCTTTCAGAGAAAAGGATAAGAGAACTATTAGACCTGTAGCAAATTCAGCTATAATGAATTATTCAGACAGAGAAATTAAATTAAAATATGTTAATAAAAAACTGTGGAAAGCACAGCAAGAAAAAGAGGAAATTTTTTATAAAATAACTAATGATGGTCTTGAAACCATTAAAAGTAGGTATTAACCCACTAATAATTTAGCTCTAAAAATCAATAATACAGCAATGTACCATACAACTACTAGGATTGTTCCAATCAACTCAACTTTTTGAGCAGTTCCAACATCAAAAGCAAATTTTGTTGCATGATCAAGCAAATATAGACTTACTGCGGCGAAAACCAATATAAATCCTATAACTAATCCTTCAATTAGATATTGTGTATTTATTGACCGTGCAATGAAAAGAGGGCTATTACCAAATTGGCCTATACTAATCAGAACATCCTGATTTACAACCATATATGCCCCTCCTCCAAAGATATAGAATACAATCCCATATATGAGAACATAAATTAAACTTCTGGGAATTTGTTTTGGCATACGAATTGATATTCGATGCAGATTGAAATTAGGTCTGCGAATTCCAGGTAGTAACCAAGGTAATCTTCTAGCCATTCTTATCTGAAGTTTGGGTTACAACATACTATTTTAAAGATTTCGACAGATAAGATTAAAGAAATTTCTTAATTTTCTCTAACCATATTAATTATCCCTTGAAGATTATCTTTTTCTCCAAAGGATAAATAACTAAACTACCTGGATTTTTATTAACATAACTTACAAGAAAAGGTTCAATATTAGTTGAAGGTACTTCTAGTTCAGAGGAGATTTCATCAAAAGATAATTCTTTTTCACTATCCAATTTATCCTCTAGAAACTCAGTAACAATATTTTCAAAGGTTTCTGAGCTTAAAAACACCAAATTATGTCTTAATACACCCTTTAGTATTTCATTTTCAATCATATTAGCAATAATCTGAGCAAAAGTGTCCACTTCTATCCCAAATTTTTTCTCAAACTTTTGAATCTCATATTCTGGAACATTTGTTAAGGAAGAATCTATAGCATTTTGAAGATAAGTAATTGTGAAATATTTCTTATCACCAATAATTCCTTTTTCTAGATGATTCAACAATGGAAGTAAGGTTTTTTCTGTTACAGTCCAGCGATTCTTGATTAAGGATATTTCTACCATCCCTTGTTTCTTAAGTGAATTCCTGATTTCCGATAATTCCTCATCTAAAATGGAAAAGAAGTGAGATTTCTCCGGAAGAAAAACACCTGCCACTTTTCTTTTTGAAAGTAAGTCGCTAATCGCTACATAGCGTTTTTCCAAAGAAAGGTTTGATTGAATCTTTCTTATATTAATGAAATTGATTGTTTCTAACTCCTCTAATATTGTTCTAGTGAATTTTTTTTCCTCAGAAGCAAATAGATCTTTTATCTTTTGTAAAAATGAACTCATTATACTCAAGAATGATAATTTCGTTTCTTTTCTAAAATGTTACTCTTTGTGTTCATTCTCAAATTGAACAATTAAAGCTTAGAGCGATTGACATGATAATTTACTCCCAAATAGAAATTGTGGAGTTTATTTAGGTTGTTAGTGTATAACTATAGATGTCTATGATAAACCACGAAAGAATATCTTCGGGGATAGAAGGTCTTGATGTTCTAATGAATGGCGGAATAATCAAGAATTCTATAAATTCCATAGTAGGTAGTAGTGGAACAGGAAAAACTACTTTTGCTTTAGCTTACTTATATCAAGGACTTTTAGAAGGAGATCATACCCTTTATTTGTCCTTTGAAGAAACCCCCTCAAAATTAATTGGGGAAGCCGAATCTTTAGGAATTAACATTCGTGAAATGACAAATGATGCTGAAGACCTAATTCATTTAGTTGAAAGTGAGAAGATTGTTGAGTTTATGACAAATATACTCCCTGCCCTAGCTCAAAAGTTGAAACATCGAAATGTTAAACACACAAGAATTATTGTGGATCCACTCACACCTATATTGTGGGAATTTCCTTCAGAAAAAGAGCAAAGAAAAGTTCTAACTAAGATCTATCACCATTTGAGCTCACTAGGTACGGTATTGCAAACTGTTGAAGAACCAAATGCTTTTGGTCAAACAGATATTGGTGCCAAAGAAACAAGAGTACCAATTTACTTATCTGATAGTGTCATTCACATACAAAATCTAGGTTTGGGGGGAAAATACAACAGAACTTGTAAGGTTGTTAAATCTCGAAAAACACCCCATCACGAAGGAATCTATCCTCTTAATTTTGTTAATGGACCAGGCTTAGTTATAGATACTAGTTCAATTCAGAACGTTGCATTTAATCCAGTTGTTAACGACATAAGATACCAAGAGCTAATGAAAAGAGTGAAAGAACTCTCTAAAGATAAAGATCCAAAGAAAAGAGTGATTGCTCAAATTGCAAAGAACCTTCTTGGTGAAAGAGAGAATAGGGATAGTTCTCAGAATATGGAACTTGTTGAAGTATTAACAGATAAGCAGATATTACAAGAGGTAAGAAAATGAATTTTAACCAAGGAATTGGTTCTGAATTAATGGATTTAAATCACTTAGATGAAGTAGAAGCCGCAATACTCTTCCGAATTGATGGGGATGTTGTTGATTCATCATTTAAGGAAGAATATTCTCACAATTTATTAAGAACAATTCAGTGGTGCAAAGCAAATGTTGACAAAGTTTCTTTAGAAATGAAATCAAACAATCTCAATAAAGTAACTTACGAATTAAGTGAATTCTGTGTAATCTTTTATGTTGTAAATAGTATACTGATCCTAACAACTATTGCAAGCAAAAATGCTAATCTTAGTTTGTTATCTATAGAATCCAAGAGAAAAGCTCTCTTAATCTCTAATTATTTGTGAGGGGTTTCTTTATGCAGATAGCAACAAGAACAACTAGCCACAGATCTATCAATATAACTACAAAACATATCATCAAAGATGTTATTGGTGATATTAACGGCACACCTGACTTTCTGCTTATTGCGTATACTCCAAATTATCGTGAAAAAAGACAATATGAGCAAGCTATATCAAAAATTTGTGAAGAAAGCGGAACACAGAATATAATCGGAGGAACATTTCCAGCTGTCGCTACATCGAATGATATACCAACTACTCAAGGTTGTTCTGCAATGGCTTTCAAATCATCAGAATTGAATATTCATTCTTCAGTTTCCTATTCAAATATTAGAATAAACCCCAATAAGGGAATAGATAAACTAATTCAACTCTTTAAAGATGATCAAAATAAGTTTAAGACAGGATTCTTCCTTACACCTGGTCCGTTTTTTCCACCCGATGCTTTCAAAGATATGAAAATATTGGATACTATCTTCGCACACAAATTTAGAGGAATGTTCAATATGATTGGTAAACTCATTAATCGAAATATGGGGAAGAATGGTTATGGTGTAACATCGTTTGCATACAAGATGCTGATGAAATTACTGGAAAATAATGTAGAAAATACCCTAGGAGGAGCTACTATTGATTTAGACATGCTCTCTTGTTACCAATTTCAAGGAGAAAATGTTTTTCAAAATGCAATGGTTGGAACAGTCTTTTCTTCTGATACCCTGAACTTTGAACATAATTGGACATTTGATAAATCACAGAAGACTAAAAGCTTTGAGCTATCAAAGGGACTCAAAAGCAGCAGTTATGTTCATGAGATAAATGAAAGACCCGCCCATGAAGAATTTCTTGAATTGCTAGGTATGTCCAAAGAACTCTATGAAGAAGCTTTCAAAAATATGGCTTATGCTTCATTGTTGTATCTTTCTACATTGAAATCAAAGAATCAAGGGAATCTACCATTTGTATCTGTATGTCATCCAACTTTGAAAGGAGTTATTTCAACAATTCCAGAGGAAATTTTAGATGAGAGCGAAAAAATCGCGGAATTTTTCACACAATCTGGTTTAGGAGTGCAAAAATCTGCATATGAATGTGCTAATGCAGCAGCACAGAAAATTGATCATCCAATTTTTGGCCTTTTTATTAACTGCAGCAATAGATTGCTCATTGCTGGTGATAAAATTGAAGAGGAAAACAAGATGGTCAAAGAAGCAATAGGAACAGATGTACCTTTCATGACACTATATTCAGGAGGAGAATTTTCCATAATTAAGAACAAGCCAATCTACTCTTCGGTTTCTGTACATGGGTTGGTTGCAGGATATAACAATTCACCACAAAAAAATGTGGTGCTTTAAATATTTTTTTTGGATATGATTATGATGAATGCAACGCCCCCTCAAAACTCACAACATGGCAATATATTGAAAATTGCTGTATTGGGGTTAGGTTCAGTGGGAAAAACTACAATATCTAAAAGCTATTCTGGAGAACTTGATGACCCAAACCAAATCTCAATGACAAAAGGTGTAGACATTACAGTGAAAAGAATAGTTCACCAAGGTCGTACAGTAACTCTACAGATTTGGGATTTTGCTGGGCAAAAACAATTTCGATTTATGATTGATGTTTTCCTACGTGGAGTTAAAGGTGTAATGTATGTTTATGATATTACGGATATAGAAACCCTAGCCTATTTGAATGAATTTGTTGATCTAACCCGTAATTATTTAGCTAACCACTTCTATCCTAAAATTCCAGAAGTTTTAGTTGGAAACAAACTTGACTTGGAAGATTCGGAAGTATCCATAGAAGATATCCACGATTTCATGAAGAATTATGACATCAAAAAGCATTTTCTTGTGAGTGGTCTTTTATCAGGCAATGTTTCAGAACCCTTTGAGTATATTGTTAACCAGATAATAAACAAGGAACAAAGTCTAGCTGATGAGCTAGTATCAAAATATCAGAGCTTCTAGCCAAATTGAAAGATAGGTAATCAAATGAGAGATGTTGACAAATTTATTCGCAAAACATTCAGTTGTGATCATTGTGGAAAAATGCTAGAATGTAAAATTGAAAGAAAGCAATTGGAAAATTTAAGAGATAGTCAGTTGTTTAACTTTGTTTTAATGCACGCAGACGATCATACATTAATCGTTTCAATTGACAGAAGAGGTGAAATTAGAAGATTAAGGATAGCATCACTTAGCTCCAGTGCCGTTCAAGAAACTGAATTTTCTGATTTGGAAATTTACCACGCTTTAGAAAAATGTGAAAATATTATCGATGCCTTTAATGTTTTTTTAAAAAATAAATAAAAAGATATTGAAAAAGAAAATAAGAAGGAAATAGAAAATTCTAACCGAATAGAGCACTTAGACCTAAATCGGCATCTTCTTCTGGTTCTTCTTCTTTTTCTTCATTAGCTTCTGCGGGTGCTGCTTTATCACTTGCAGCTCCAGGAGATGCTGCAGCTGGTGCAGCAGCCATAACAGTAGCTTTCAAAGCTTCTTCAATATTAACGTCTTTCAAGGCTGCTACTAAAGCTTTAATTCGAGATTCATCTACTTTTGCTCCAGCGGCTTCAAGTATTCCTTTTACCTTTGTTTGAGTAATATTTTCACCTAATTCATGAAGTATTAATGCTGCATATACATATTCCATATTTTTCACCTATCCAAATAACGATCCTAATCCTAGATCTTCCTCGGGTTCTTCCTCAGATTCTTCCTCGGGTTCTTCAGCTACAATAGTTTCAGTCTGTTGAACTTTTGGAGCTTCAGAAAGTTTGGTCTGAGCTTTGTCTGATAAAGCTCTCGAATCTTTTTCTGCTACAAAAGCTGCGACAGAAAGAGATCCTCGAACTGCTTTTGTTAGAATTAATGACAGAGATTTCTTAGTTAGAAATCCAGCATTAACTGAAAGATTGAGAGCTAATTGATGAGCATTTGAAAGTATCAACAACAAGCTTTGTTTTGTTACAAATCCAGCATTAACTGCTAGATTCAAAGCAGAATTGTAAGCCCATTGAATGTTTGCTCTATATTGCTCATAATCAAGTAATAAAGCATCCCCAGGAATGATTTCCCCGTCTTCAAAAGCAACAACAAAACTTAAACCAGTTTGAAAGGGATTGATGTCTAATCTTCTTAGAAGAAGAGCAACGGTTCTATTTACACGGTCACCTTCTTTAGTTACAACCGCTTCCTCTGCGATACGTATTTGTCCTCCTTCAATCCTTGTTTTGAGTCCTAATGATTGTAATTCAGCAATGACAGGTCCAGGAGGGATTCCTGTATTCATTGGTCTAATTATAACATCATTAGGTGCGTATTGTCCAGCTTTTGCTGGTGCGGGTACTTTATTCTCATCCATGAAAGTCGCTAATTTGTAAGGATTTGTTTCACTTAGTAAGAATGCGCAGGAACCAACAATGTATTCTAATAATTTTTCAATACCTGGAACCTTTTTCTTCAAATCAGAAATAGCGATTCTCATTAAGCTATTTCTAGCCATAACAATTTTAGCATCCTTTCGTAAATCTTTTCTCATTCTTTGAACAACGCTTGCATTGATATTATCAATTCTAACGAGTCCAATAATGGGATAGGATGTGAGATCGTTCTTTAGTTTCTCAACTATTTGTTTTTTCTTTTCAGAAACTTTTACGGTTGACATCTTGTCACCTACTTAACCTTTATTGCAGGACCCATTGTAGTTTTAATGTAAATTGTACGTATGTTATTTTCCCCTTTTTCGAGTCTGTTTTCAACGTTTCTTAGTACAGTCAATGCATTCTCAACTATAGAATCATTTTCCATAGCTATAGTAGCAATCCTAGCATTAATAACGGGGGATTGTCTCAGACGGACTTGTATTGTCGTTTGAAAGTCATTGATGAGCGGTTCGATTGGTGCAGTTGGGGGTAAAGGTCTAGGCATTTTACCGCGAGGACCAAGGAACTTTCCCAAACTTCTACCAATGGTTGGCATCAATGAAGCTGTTGCGATAAAGAAATCATATTGTTGGGCTAATTTCTTTGCTATCTTGGGTTCTCTACTAATGTTGTCCAATTCATCTTTATTGATGATTCTAGCTGCTCCCGCTGATTCAGCGTCTACTAGATGTGATCCTTCTCCAAGCACACAAATCTTAATATCTTTCTCTAGAGGGTGAGGAAGTCTAACATCCATCTGAAACCTCTTTGAAGGATCCTGAAGATTAATATCTTTGAGATTGATTGCTATATCAACTGATTCAACGAACTTACGAGCAGGTGAATCCTTTTTCATTTTTTCAATTGCAATTTTAAGTTCTTGTTCTACCATAAGTATCAGCCTCTACCACTTCCGTTAAGCCCATTGACAACGGTCAGCGTGGTCAGAACTTAAGAGAAGAAAAGAATGTCTGCTTTTAAATCTTATCAAATGCGAGAGTATGATTAAGTATTTATTGTCTCTTTAATCCCAAGAGAGAATCTTGTGAGAATGCTGTAAGCTTCATTTGGAGTTAGGATATTCTCTGAAATAAAGTCCACAACCAAAGTTTTTACTGTACAAAAGACTAGATTTTCATCGAATTCAAGGTTTCTCTTCGTAGATATTGCGGAAACCAAGGAATTAAGTTCTCCTACATCAGTAAGCAAAATAGAAATCTCCTCAGTGGAACATTCATTGAGTATAGTGGATTTCACAACTTTTGCTCCCATATTATACTTCATGCAGTTTTTTCCGCCATCCTCCTGAAAACACAATTGTTCGCATATCAGATTTTCAGGCAGTAGTCCAGCGGAAGAAATGAAATCTAAAGTATCTTTTTCTACAATCATTTTCTTGTTAGAATCGACTTTCAATACATTTCTTGGTATGAAATTATCCAATTTGTTTTGCGATAGATCATGTTTTTTGCTTGCTAATTTCTTGCCTCTTCCAACAGCATTTGCGTTGCTCTGTTGAAAAATTGAAGTTCGCATATCTATGAAGCTTTTAAACAACAGCGGAAAAACGCTTCTACCATATTTTTTTAACATTTTTACCTGGTATTCTGCAAAACTAATAGGATCTGTTATTAAGTCTAGCGTTTGAATCTTTACAGCAGAATCTGAACCTTCGAAGAACAAGAAACAATGTCGTGAAGGTAAGCTCTGAATGTTAGATATTTCATCCTCTTCCAAATTTAGAGCCTTAGCAATGATATCTGTTTTTTCACTTGATCTGAATACAAACTTAGTAGCAGAATTACCATGAACAATTTTGCTTACACTATCCCACATTTGAAATATTGTGATGTGTCCTATACCTAGGCTTCTTCCCAATAAAAAATTATTTTCAGCAGTAATTAAAGATGCAGAGCTTTCAGAGTGATAGAAATTAGGGATTATATTGATCGCTTCTTCTAGGACTACTAAATATCTCAAATTGCGTGTCATTTCTTTTGCAGATGCTTGTCTATAGAGCATTTTGAGTATCAAATTACACACTAAAAAAATATCTGAGGGTCTTGCTGCTCTTCTTTGAAATTGGCTTAAATCAAGAATAATACTCTTACCTTTATCTAGAAGTGAAAGATCTAAAGTGGTTCTCATAGCCCCTAGAATCTCAAAATTAATCGGATTGAAAATGAAATTCAATCTATTCAAAACAGCATCTATTGTCTGCTGTAAATAGGTAATGTTGGAATGAGTTTGTAATTCGCGTGAAACCTTGAAGATATTTTCCACAAAGACTTGTAAATTCCTCTTTGGGGAGCTGTGAGTTAATATGAGCGCACTCTCAAACAGATTCTTCATTGCAGGTGTAAACTCTTGATTTGAAGAAACCAGCATTTCCTCAATAATTAGCAAAGTATTATGTAAATCATCCGAATCAGTGGTTTCAAAAATATTCAAACATAATGGATGGGGTTTTCCAATTGTGTATATCTCAACATTTGGGTGGTCTGTGAATGTTCTAGCATATTCACCCTTAATATCGAAAACTAATGTACTGACCTTATTTTCCAGTAGTTGTCCAATAACAGAGGTGATTAAGTAAGATTTTCCTCGACCAATTTGCCCTGCAACCTCAAGATTAAGCAAGAAATCTTTTAAGCTAAGGAAAATCTCTTTTCCCACATCACTGTCACCTACCATTTTACCAACAAGGATTTGTTCATCTTCACCCCTTAGAAAAGAAGTGCCAAAACCATCTTTCACAGCACTAACGGGTAAAGATCCACCCCTATAAGCCATAGGAACATGCACTAAGGAAGCGACATCATCAATTAATACAGATTCTTTCTTACGAATTGGGGAAAAAACTAGATTGAGGAAATTCTTGTTAGGTGCTATAATTTTTCTTTTCTTTTTGGACAAACCAGACGCATTTAAAATAAATGACTCTGTAGCATTGTCTTCAGATAGAAGAAGAAGATCAAAAACAATTTTCTTGGATTCTCTCCTTTTCTTATCTGTCTTAATGATAAAACAAGTATCCTTTATATCATTCTTAACAAAGATGTTATACATTTGATCAGTCATGTTAAATTGAGTAATCAACTCAGAAGAAGATTCAATTTTACTCTTGGCTTTCATTTGATTCAGAGCTTGAACAAGATCTTTAGTCTGATCACCATTCAAAGTTTTAATTCTGCAATCATAATGACTATCAATGGAATTAGAAATGAAGATAATGTCTCGATTTAATCGTTGATTAGTTCTGTCCTTTAACCAACCTCTAGAAATAACTGGAAAAAATATGCTTACTCCCTTAGCATGTTTATAAATTGCTAACATTTTATCTTTTGTTCTCAATGAAAGACAATTAACGAAGGCTTCGTGAATCTTGTTAGCATAGCTACTGTGATTAAATTTATTGTTGCCATTTCCTGTTGAGGAAGAAACCATTACTACACCAATCTTTCTAAAAAAGAAGGGTAGAAACAATTTCTTTTGAGTGTAGAATTTTGCATCATCAATGTTGTAGAAAGGTAATAATCTAACTGCAATGAAAATTAAGAGTATAGCTGAAATTGAGGAAATGAAGGCCAAATTAGTAAAGAGAGTAACAAAGAGACCTTTCAAGAAAAGAGCAGTTTTTTCACTGAAAGCGGCTATAGAAACGAAAAAATCAGATGGAAACAATTTCAGTAACTCTGGAAAGAGAAATATAAAAGAAACAAAACCAATAACAATTACACAAATCCAAGGAAGAATCACTCTAATAATCCTTCTAGTATTAGTTTGTTGTTGTTTATTAGAATTATAACGAAACTGCAATTTCTTCTTTTTAGCCATAGTATATTGACCACCTTAGGATATAAAAATACCAAAAAAAGTGTGAAAACTATATTTTTCCAATTAGATGTTGGCACAAAATGTTTTGGGAGCTTAATATCTTTTCTTGAGGTAAATATCAGTAAAACTATCCGAGATGAAATATGATGCGATATTACGACCCAACAGACGACGATGATTGCTTACCACCTGAATGGTACCCTTAAAAGGATAATTCCGTTTGGAAACCTTTTTTATTTTTTATTTCAAATTATTTCATTTACTATCGAGAAATTCAACAACCATCTGTTTTGATTGTTTATCATAAATATCAGCAAAAGCTGTCTGTTGAAACTTATCAACTAAAGAATCTATAGCTTTTGTAGAGGTTATTAACTTTAGAAAAAGATTCACCTCTTCTGCCATTTTTATAAAATTGTTATTTTTACAAAAAATAGCCAAATCACCAAATTCTTCTAACACCTCTTTATTTGCTGGATTTTCCAAGTATCTTTTTAGCAACTTGAATAGTTTAATCCACAACTTTAGAACAGGGGTATCTGCTTGATCTTCTTGTGCGCTTATTTTCAAAACAACTTCTCTAAATTCTTCGAAATTACCAATGGATACATAAATTTTTCCAAGCACAATATCTGCATATAATGGATTATAAACATAATCTCTAATAAGTCTGAGATTGTCGATTGTTTTATCTGTAGCAGTAAAGGCTTCTAAGGAAAGTAATTGCTGATGAATCAGCAAATTAAACTCATCAAGGTTTGTTCTTTTTTTAATCTTAATTTCATTTAGATGTTGTTCATCTAATGTATTATCAAATAGCAGTTCTTCTGATAAATTAGAATTTTCAATAAGCGTTTTTGTATAGTTATGAATCTTTCGTAGTTTTTCATCTTCAATATTTTCAATATTAATATCAAGTTGAGCAAAAATAAATAATAGCGTATAATATGCTCCAAAATATAATCTCTTCATTTTGATACCTTGATAATTTTGTTTCACAAAATCACTTTCTATGAAATTTAAAAATTCCATTAAAGTATCATAAGACAACTGAAATTTTCCTTGAAAAGCATAACATCTGCATAGCAGCTTTAGAATCTCAATATATTCATACATCTTTGTTTTTTGAGAGCTAGATTCTTTCACTCTATTGTACGCATCTGAGAGAAAATGAATTGCTTCATCAATTCTAGATCTAATTGCAAAAACCCTTCCAACAAATGAGTAGAGTAAAGCAAAGTGACTGTCAAGTATGCTATCTTGCATTCTCTCTTCTTCAAAGACCCAATAAATTAGCTGTTTGAATTTTTCTTTTTTCCCTAAAAAACTATAATATCTAAGCAATCTAAAAATCCCTGTAATCATCGGTAAAGTATTTTGATTCGAATGCCAATATTTGACACACTTTTCAACATTTTTTATAACTTCTAGGTGATTTTTATTATTCATCCATGAGAAAATACTAAACGTATAAAGAATTCTGTAATAGGTGTCAGGGTATTGTTCTCTTTTAATTTCTATTGTACTCATTGCATCAGATATTAGTGAATTTGAATCTTTAACTAAACCAACAAGTCGTTTTACCAGAGACTTTGAAAGAGAAACATAAGCAAGATGTTCTACATTTTGAGATTTTGCGGCGATAGATTCCATTCTTTTTAGAATTTGTTTGACTTCATTTAGATTCTGCTCATAATAGTAGATTTGCTGAAAGTAGAGATTTAGAATTTTTAAACGTAAATCTTCACTTTCGATATCATCAATGTTGATAAATATGCTATTCAGAACAGAAGCTAATTCAAGTGATCTTTCATTAGTACACACAAGTTCTAAATCATCTATGTAATTTTCTAAAAAGGACAAATCATGTAAAAATCTTTTATTTTCAAGTATTCTTTTCTTTGCTCTTTGAAACTCTTCAGTATCTAGCATACTTTATCCCCACAATACCTTTCCTCAAAGATCTGATATCAATTGTTAGTTTTACTTTGTATAATTTAAGAGAAAAAGGTATAAAACGTCTTCGCATACAATTAGTTGTTTGAATAAAAGAAAGAAATAGAGGGATTCCCCCGATTGCTAAAAAAGCTAAACTATCCTTTCCTTATCACCACCCTCTATTTCTCATAGGTGGTACTAGAGAATTATCTTTAATCTCCAAAGAAAAATTGTGTCAAATACTTTCAGAGTTAATTTACCTCTTTTAAGCCTCTAAACTGTGAATATTCTGGAAACTGTACAACGGAAAAAAGAGCAAAGTATATATATCGAACTCCATTTAAGTATATTGCCACGAACAGTCAGACTCATGTCTGATGAGTGGATGTTAAGCCATGTCTTTAGAGCGGGTTCGGCTAAAAGAATCCGCTCCTTTACGTTTACTGATTCTTCTGAATTTACGATTGGTTTTTTGTAGCGGCAAAAAACACTTAAATCGCAACCAATAAAAGAGAAGAGACAGTAATCATATCTGCAAGTGTGCAATATTAGTTATTGGAGGCTGTCTACAATAAGCCGTTTAACGATAACTTAAAAAACCCTTGCAAAACATAAAAAAGTACTGTATGAATTTTACACTCACCTCCAAGGAAAACAAGAACTCCGAGATGTTCTGATGCTACAGAAATTTAGAGAATTTTAAGGAACAAATTTAGTATGTACAAAAAACACTAGTACGTGTATGTGCGCTAAAAAAGTTCAATTCATGGAAGATAGCAAATAGATCGTATCATAATCGAATCAGGAAGCCGGTTGATCATGCCGGACCTAGGTGCTATCAGATTCGCAATAGACATGCAAGTTTAATGTCTCTTCGGAGGCATGGCGAAAGGCTCAGTAACACGTCGCCAATCTGCCCTATGGACGGGGATAACCTTGGGAAACTAAGACTAATACCCGATAGGTATGGAATTCTGGAAGGAGCCAATACTAAAATGGGCTTCGGTTTGCCATAGGATGAGGCCGCGGCCGATTAGCTAGTAAGTGATGTAAAGGATCACTTAGGCAATGATCGGTAGGGGTAATGAGAGTTAGCGCCCCGAGAAGGACACTTAGACACTGGTCCTAGCACTACGGTGTGCAGCAGTTAGGAATTGTGCCCAATGCGCGAAAGCGTGAGACCGCGAATCTGAGTGCCAGGGAGAACCTTGGCTGTGATGGAGTGTTCGTAGCTCCAACAGCAAGCAGAGGGCAAGGCTGGTGCCAGCCGCCGCGGTAAAACCAGCTCTGCGAGTGCCTAGGACGATTATTGGGCTTAAAGCATCCGTAGCCGGGTAAGTAGGTCTCTGATTAAATCTGCAAGCTTAACTTGTAGGCTGTCAGAGATACCACTAACCTAGGGAATAGGAGAGGTGAACGGTACTGCGAGAGAAGCGGTGAAATGCGTTGATTCTCGCAGGACCCACAGTGGCGAAGGCGGTTCACTGGAATATCTCCGACGGTGATGGATGAAAGCCAGGGGAGCGAAAGGGATTAGAGACCCCTGTAGTCCTAGCCGTAAACGATGAATGCTAGATGGTCTCGCTTTTTGCGGGACTGCCGCAAGTTAACACGTTAAGCATTCCGCCTGGGAATTACGGTCGCAAGACTAAAACTCAAAGGAAT